>NZ_JAAIFP010000008.1:0-526931 GCF_010747435.1 Paenibacillus sp. ALJ109b | reverse complement strand
CTAAATTATAGATAAAGTTAGCCATTTTAATAAATGTCATTATAATAAACCATAGGATAACTAATATAAATGGTAGTGAAATAACAATTCTCAATAGATTTTTTAATACATCTTTTATAAAATCCCTAGTAGGTAGAGATTTTCCAATTGAATATAAAGTTCTTAGTCTGAAATGCCACTTAATTCTTGGTAATATTGATCTAAACCATTTTTCTTTTAACCATGAGATCTCAAACGGCAATATTTTTCGTCCAAATATTCTTAGATAGTTAAACTTATTTAAAATAAGAAAATGGGTTCTATAAAACTTCACACCAAACAATTTCAAATTTTCCTTTTCATATTCTCCTGCCTTAATAAATTCTATTTTTATATTGAATTCGTCCCAACTATACTCTGATTTTTTTATTGAATCATGATAAACTCTTTCCGATCTATGTACGTCTAAGTCTGAAATTTCAAAAGGTACATAAAAAACTCGTTTTCTATCATTGTAAAAGTCTATTTTTCCCTTTATTGTTTCAATACTATCCTTAAGTTCATTATAAATTACAACTTCACGAATAGATTCACTTCCTCTATTATCCTCAATAACTCTTATTTTAATTGGATATACATCTTTAGAATCCCATTTATTGTAATCCGGATAATGTCTCTCTAATAATTTATTAAACTCTGTGTCACTTACTTTTAGCAAAATATAGCATATAATAACTAGCACTAGCAAAAATAACATAGGAACCATGTTTTCTGTAAACATTTCGTAGCTCAATAAAGCTGTTGAAATGATTATTTCATATATAAGATATTGCTTAGTTTTTATTAAATACAATCCAATAATAATAGAAAATATTATATATAACCACTTATGTTTTTTTAAACTCTTCCAAATCTCATAAATATAATTATCCATAACTCAACCTCATTTTCTTTGCAATTTCAGATAACTTTTATGTATTCATGAACCCGTAGGGTTGTCTGCTGAAATCTTCTTCGAATTCCTTCCAGCAGACCAAGGCTCCAAAGGAGCCACAGCAAGAATACTTTGTTAGCAGAGGATCATACCTTAAATTTAGGTTGCATTGACGAGAATTTATGTTGTTTATCTACATTCTCTCCCTCTACATTGGAGGTGTATGAGGATATATCCTCTATTTTTATGTAAAGTATCACACTTCTTCAATTACTTGATTAAGGATAGATCTCTTGGTCTTTATATACTATTTTTGTTATCATTTTTGAATATTTTAATTTCGTTATTTCAATCAGTTCATTTGGTTGCATCAAATTCACGATGTGACTATCATTTATTTTAATTTTGCTATTACCTCGTCCCAATCCTTTGACTATTACGATGTTATTATTCACATTAACTATTTGTCCAATTGTTATGAACTGCTCTTGTTTCTTGAGATCAAAGTATGTTACACAGCCAAGTATACAAAATACAATAAAGCAAAAAGTTGATAATGCAGTTGTCCATGCAGGAGGGTGATATGCTAAGTTATTGGAAGATACTTGAATTACGATTATAAAAATAAATAGAACGTTGAATAGAAATTGCTTTTTTAATTTGCCTTTAGCTTTTTCGTTCATAGCTTCTCCTTATTAGGTTTTCTGGTATTTCACATAACGTTCGTGTATCTACACACCCTTACCACTTAACCGTATCGCAGCGACTTGCCCGCAACGCGGTTAGTAGTGCAGGTGTAGGGTTACCTGCTGACTCCACTTCTTCGAATATACTCAACAGACCAAGAAGCGAAAGCAACGCGGCGTAGATATGTTGTTATCTAGATATCAATTACCTTCCACAAACTTCTTATAAATTGTATTTCATTTTCATTCTTTCATATAACTTATAATCCGTATTTCTATTTACAATCTCTCCAATTAACTCTTTCCATTTATTTTCAATCCACTTAGGACTTTGTTCTTTCAGAATATCCTCGTTAAATTGACTATCAATATACTCCAAATCTTGCTTAAGAACTCCTATATCCTTAATTAGTTGATTTCTCGATTCTTTTTCTAGCGATATCTTATTCGATAATATTTCGCCTATGATTTCTACTCTTATATGCGTATACATATCTCTAAACACATTATAGATTAAATAGGTTGAAGATAATTGATCTTCCCGGAAGTCGGATTTCAGAAAGACGAATGATTCTTCACCCACTTTCAAAGATACTGCCACATTTCCTAATGCGTGTATGACTGTTTCCTTCGAAGAATTGTCCTCTAAGCTTTTTATCACATTATCTAAATTGTAGATGGATTCTTTTATACCAATTTGAGTTCCATGATTTAGTTTAATCGTGTAATCAACTTTTTGATTGTCTTTGTACGCTTTGAATTGATAGTTGAAGTACATGCTTATTATCAATCCAACCATTAGTATGATTATTGCAATATTTTTTCTCATTGAATCACCTCGTAATTGTCAATTGAATTCCTAAAATATCTAATTTTTTTTGCATTTCTAACATACAACATATTCCATCTACTAGTGCCTGAACTACGTATATGATAACCCATATTGTTACATTTAAGAAGGTGAATTGGCGAATAAGGGATAATCATTAGTTTCTCAAACCCTTATCCATACGGATCAAAAGAAGAAAACGATAATTGTTCAAAATTAGTAAGCAAAGCATTTTCATATGATAGAAACTTAACGAGACGAAGAAATGAAGAAGCAACTTTATTTTGTAAAGGCATGGGTTATACTCACAAATATCCAGTTAATACACTGCAGTTTACTCGTTTTACGACATAAACAAGAAAAGCCTATCGTTATTAACAGCTAAAAAGCTTAAACTTACAGGTATGCTCATTTTTGTAGAAGAGTCACTTATATCTATTGCCTTTACTTCATCATTTATATGTAAGTCTGGGATATCTATTTTATAATATCTATAAAAAGAGTCAGAGTTATAGCATGTCGCCGTAATCTGATATAATGGATTTTTTAGTTCATATTGATATTTCTTATACTTTTTAAGTCCTTTTGATGAAAAAAAGTCTTTTTCGATTATAATTTTATCTCCAATAAATTTTTGCCCTGTTGGATATTCAGAAGCATCATTATATGAATTTGCAAATCCTAAAAGCTTCTCAACTTTCCAAGTTCCATAGAAATATTTTTCAGTTTCACTATCCAAGCTTATACGGTCTACCGTACAATAATCGGATGTGTTTTTTTGAATAATAGCCTCCTGAGTTTCAGGTTTAGGCTCACTAGAAGTATTGGGATTTGATGTCTTTTCAACATTTCCACAAGCCGATGCTAGCATCAAAATTATCATCATACAAGCCAATATTGTTTTTTTCATATCTCACACTCCTACTATGAAGTTATGATTTCGCATGTTTACTCGCTTGCTAACTGAATTAATCCCCGTATGGATTAAAATCTTCTGTTCCTTCTTTTTATATCACCATGTGCTAAAAGCTACTTCCATACAGCGAATAATTCTTCACTACTGTATAACTAATGGGGCGATACTTTTTCTTTACTTTCCGATGACTTTATCAGTTTTGCCTCAGTGTTTTGTTCTGATTGAGTTGTTACTTGTTTACTGGGAGGCTCGCTCTAGCAGAAATTATATCAGAGCAATTGAAGCGAGGAATGACATAAAATTTACATTATTTATGAATAAGGTTACCTTTATGTTATCTAAATCACAAACAACAATTTTCAATCTAACCCATACGCTTGCACTTGGCAGCGATGCTGGTATTACCCCGACTTAAAAGATTCTGAATATCTAACTTGCTTTAAGCTTGGGAGGTCTGACTTTGTGGAGCCATAAACAAAATCCCACTCCATGGCCGAGTGGGATTTTGAATAGAACTTTTCTTTTGTGGAACTATCGTTTCGCTAAATCAAGGGAGAGTAGTATTGCTAACATATTTCATTCCAACTCTGAAACTGATTCGCCACTAATTATCGTACCGTTATTCTTACCCTCACAGATTTCTTTCATCGAGCCTGGTTTATCGAAGTTAAACACATGCATTGGCAGATTGTAGTCTCTTGCTAAAATGAAAGCTGATTGGTCCATTACCTTTAAGTTGTGTTTTAAAACGTCGTTGTAATGAAGCGAACGAAATTTCCTTGCATCTTTATCAAACTTAGGGTCTGCATTAAGAACACCATCAACACCTTGCTTTGCAACTAATAAAGCGTCACAATTAACCTCGATGGCTCTTTGTACTGAAGGATAGTCTGTTGTAACGTAAGGTTGACCGTTCCCCCCTGCAAAAATTACAATATAGCCTTTTTCTAGATGGTGGATTGCTCTTAGACGGATGTATGGTTCTGCAACTGAAGTAATAGGTATTGCGGTCATTACTCGTACTTCTTTTTTGGTCTTGGCTTTAAGAACTCCACGAAGCATTAAACTATTTACTACGGTCGCAAGCGTCCCAATGTTATCAGCTTCTGCCCTTTCTATCCCCCAGCTTTCCGCCATATTGCCTCTGAAAATGTTACCCCCACCTATAACTAACGATACTTCAACGCCTAAATTTACTACTGACATAATTTCATCCGCAATATGGTCTAACCTTTCTGGCTCAAAACCAAATTCAGAGTTTCCTGCTACTGCTCCACCACTTAGCTTAACGAGAACCCTTTTGTACCTTGACAATTATTACACCCCCATAAAATAAAAACACTAAAGCAATAAATGCTTTAGTGTCCTAATGGAATGAAAATATGAAATTACGCAAGTCGACTGAATGTAAGTCTTCCGTTTCCACCTCATACTCCCACTCCTTCATGTTTTTTTCCATCAAGTAATTTTACATTACGTGAGGCTAAATTGCAATTACCGTCAATATTAAATCTGCAAGCAATTTCAATAAGTTATAATATGATTTACGATGAGCCGTATCAAAGAGCTACCTTGCCGTTTTACAAACAACAAAAAAATCATAACCCCTCAAGCCAACAACGCCTGTTCAATCTGATCCACAATGCCATTAATGCCTGTCGGTCCATAACAGCCGATCCATGTTGCGGCATCGACCGAGTGTATGTGCTGGCGCTCACTCGCATCAAGCATCCCCCAGACACGCTGCTCTGTCACGGATATTCCCTCCTGCATGATCTCATTGCTAAGCAAAAAGTAGTGGCTCGCATGTACAGCTGGTAGTCTGTCAACGGAAATATGATAGGCTGTGTCGGAGGTATCTGCGACAAATAAAGGAACAGGCAGACCCAGATCACGGTACAACACAGCACCTGTACGATGCACGGCAGAATGTACACGAACGAGAGAATCCAGCGGACGGATCAGTGCCACACTCTTGCCTGCCAGTACGGGAGCAAGTTCTTCGGACAGTAATGCGGTTCGTCGGTGATAATCCGCGATAATCTGCTTGGCCTCTGCTCGCTTGCCTGTCAATTCACCGAACACGCTCAGAATGGTCTGCCAGCTCTCATTACGCTTAAACATGAGCACTGGAGCAATCCAGCTTAGCCGTTCAACGTGCTGATCATGCACCTCGGTGCAAATAATCAGATCCGGAGATAGTCGCTCCACCGCAAGCAGATCAGGGTATTCATACGTGCCGAGCAATTCGGTATGCTGAAGTCCTGCCCGGAGCGATTGAGGGAACGTTAACACTGCACTTCCCACTCCTACACTTCCTGTTGGAGGCAACCCAAGCGCAAGCAGGTGATCGGCATATTGTACATCGAGTACAGCGATACGCTGTGGTGATTCGGTGACAGTATACTCTCCTCGCATATGGCAGATCACCGGGCCTTGGGCTGACTCATACGAAGAAGCCAATCGATTCCGCAGCAAGGAATGAGCATAGTTTGCATCTGTTTCCGAAGCGGCAGCAAGCCGATAACGAAGCGGAGGAACGCCATAATATTTCTTAAACGCCCTACTGAAATAATACATGTCACGGTAGCCCATTTTGTCAGCAATTTCCCCAATGGGAGCATCCGTATGATGCAGCATCCGCGATGCATTCTCCATCCGCAGCTGGATGACGTACTCCATCGGTCCGAGCTGCTTCTCTTGTTTGAATCGTCGCTGCAACTGTCTTACACTGCACCCAGCGAGGGCTGCCAGCTCTTTAAGCTCCAGATTCTGACGATAATGCGATGATATATATGACACGACAACATCCACCATGTCGGACTCTGCTCCGCCTTGACCACATTCATACTCCATGATCAGTTCGTAGATCATCACCTGGAGCAACGCATTGGCATGAAAACGTTCCAGCCCTTCGCCACGACGCCATTTGGCAACGATTTTTTCCGCATTCTCGATCCATTCCGCTTGGGTCACCGGATTCTGAATAAACGAAGTTTGCAGTGGGTGTTTGCGATACGAGGGTATAACATGAGAGGCTCCTTCCATGGAAGAAGCCTTGTACATGATCACGATATAATAAAGTTCGTCTGATCTGGCGGTCAGCGTGAAGGATGTGCCCTCCACCACATGACAGGCAAAAGAAGCTCCAATGTGGCAAACCTCACCATTCATTGCAAGCTCCCCTTCCCCTCCGCATGCCAGCAGCAACACATTTGAAGTTAATTCTGATTCGCTAAGAACACTGCCTGTCTGCAAAGTACCGCTATACCCATCAAGCATCTTGATCGTCGTATCACTCCATAGACTTGTCTGTTCTTGCAGCGGCATTTCTCTCATCTCCTGACAATAGCAAAGGTAAAATGGTTGCTGTTGTCATTTTAATTGAGATTTATTCTCATTGTCAATTTTCGGACATTTTCTGCAATATTCCCCTGACATCTGATAATAAAAACAACAGGTGATCCGCTCGCTTTTGGCAACGTAGCCATTGTCTTTGCATTCGGTGAAGCGAGTTAACGGATTCTTTCTCACGCCGAAAATCTGCCCGGATGCCACCTGCGTCAGATAGGCAAAGTCTGCCTGAATTTGCTCTCTTTCCTGCTCCGTCTCGTTTTCATCCGTTGTGTATAGGCGGCCAATGCGTACCATGATATTCTCCCAAAGGATACTCATGGAAAGAGGCGCAATTACAGCAAGCGTCTTTAACAGCGGTGTAAGCTGTACTGCAAACATCTCCTCTACCACCTTTTCCCGCGAGGATTCCCTGTCTTCCGATAGTGGTTCTGCCCGAAGTCCATTCACCGCTAGAAAAGGAAATCGTGTGCCGCCTTCATGATCTGAGAGCGCCGGATGATAGAGAAAGCTGTTCTCCAGCTGAAACGAAACATGCTGATGATGAAAAGTCATCGCGGTCACCAGCGGAGCCGTCCACAGATAGCCAATTCGCTTGGCTAACATCGAAGCGGCAACCTTCATGTCAGGCGCATCAATGTACTCCTGAAACCAACTGATATACTCTCGGCATGCCGCTTCGTCACGCAGCTCACTCAGAGCAATGGTACGGACACTATGTTCAGGCGGCTCACCAAGCAAAATCGAATGATCCTCCACGGTCTCTTTCCATAAGTCTGTCGAGAGATATGAGTTCATATTAATTCGATCCGAGCAGAGCTTCCGATGCCTGATCTACAATAAGATTAATCGCAAGAGGTCCGTAATATGCGATCCAAAGTGTTGAGTTTACGTCATACGTGCGGTTATTTTTCACAGCATCAAGGGACTTCCACACCGGATTACTTACCATAGCCTCAGCTTCTGCCGCAAACAGTTCATCTGACAGTACAAAATAACGATCTGCACCAATCTCAGGCACCTTCTCCATTGAGATTTCAACAGAAGTATCATCCTTGATTCCCTCAACCAGTGCAGGCATATTCAAGCCCAGATCCTGATACAGAATAACACCTGTACGATGCTCAATCCCATGAACACGAATGCCTTCTTTTCTCGGACGAATTAGCGCTACCGTTTCATCTCCCATTTTCTCTGACAGCTTCGTTTTCAGTCCAGCGACTTTGTCCTCATATGCAGTACGCACTTTCTCTGCCTCGTCCTGTTTGTCTGTAATTTTAGCAACTGTGGCTAACGTATCACGCCAGTCTTCGTAGAAGTCGAGTACAAGGGTAGGTGCAATTTTGCTTACACTCTCATACTGTTTCTCTTGAAAGTCGGTCATGATAATCATATCCGGACCTAGGGCTACAATCGCTTCCAGATTAGGCTCGTCCCGTGTACCCAGAACCTGTACGTCACTCGGTTGATCGCCTAAGTATTCAGGAAAATCGGTGTTGCCTCCAGCGATAACACTGCCAGCCGGCTTCTCGCCAACCGCTAACATTTGATCAAGAAACTTAACATCAAGCACCGCAATTTTCTTAGGTTTTTCGTTTAGCGTCAGCTCACCCTTCATATGCGTGATCGTTACGGGAAAAGCTCCAGTAGTCTGAGTTTCTTCATTCGCAGGTGTCTCCGCTGGCGTTTCCGCAGACTGCTTGCCGCTATCTGTACCTGTTCCGGCCCCGCAAGCCGTCAGGACAAGAATAAGGGCTAACATCAAGCCCATGAATAATCGTGATTTGCGAGCAGCATATGCCTTGCTTCCGGCAGCCTGCCCCTTTGTTCCTTGATTCATGATGAATCCCCCTTATGTATAATACTGATAATGATTTTCATTATCGAAACATAAAGAGAGTATAAACGATCTCCGCATCGCGTTACCATGTACTTTTGCGACATTTGAGTCGGACTAATACGACATCACCAGCCGCTTATCCGCCCTTTAATTTCTCAGCGATATACGCTTGCAGTCGGTAGATGTCTGAAAGGAGCTCTTCTTCCTCCGGCGTATTTCCATACTCCCCTAGCCAGCGCGGTGTGCGGATATGCCACTCGTTAGACATGTATTGCTGTTTAACTCGATACACTAGAACATGCTCCAAGAAATACTCTAAAGAGCCAAAAGATTGCTTACGACTGTCGTTGATGATGGATTGTGTTTTCTCAATGATTGCCTGTAACATGTGTTGGATATGATCTTCTGGATTCATAGAGTCGCCCTCCTTACCATCATTTCAAGATGTATATAGCTTCATCCAAGCAAACTAGCAATCAATTTCTCTGGATGGATAACAGTAGACGATTGAACCGACGGGTATTTTATTCGGGGAAATCTCTCTCCCCAAACAAATACCAATATTCTATTCTTTTTACCGGCTAATGAATATAATTCACTTTCACTCATTTAAAATCCATTATATGGTTTAATAATGATTATCATCAAAATACAAAACGGAACGGTCTAACAATTAAAGATGGTAGGGATGTTATGTGAAAAGAAATGTTATCATTTTACTTCTATCAGTCATCATTATTCTAGTAGGGATTTATTGGTATGCAGACAGAGAACTCATCTCTCATAAAACAGGATCTACATTACCATTACAATGGGAAGATCCATATAATAACCATGAAGAGCCAATTCAACTTACAGATCAAAATCAGACTTTGTCTGATTCGAAAGTGCATCTTACTAAGCTCTACTACCTGCCTAATTCAAAAAAACTGCAATTTGGCTTATGGTACAGTAAAAGAGAGTATCAACCGAATCCATCTAAAAAGATTCCAGATCGAATTTTTCAAGTTACGATCCGCGATAAAAACGGACAATTGTATGATCAAGATACCTTTGTTAAAGCTGAAGGCTTGTTTGATGAGTTTCAACGCAGGTCGATTTCTATTGATTTAGACAATCAAGAATCTATAGAATTAACGATTTCCTTGATTGAGCAAAATGGAACAACCGTAACCCCGATGGAGTCAACAACTATTAACGTACCTTTAGACAAAATAAAAAAGTAAAAAACTTAACTTAGCAGTTTACTCAACGCTTTGTGTAGGGAGAATCTTTTCTTTATTGTGAGAGTTCGAAAAAAAGAAGCCGGATTGGTCATAGCCCCGTCAAGTAGACAATAAAAAAAGAGAAATTCCATTAAGCGGCGACTTTTTCCCTGAATTCAATCGGGGAGAGGTCGCCGAGTTTGTTTTGGAAACGTTCCTTGTTGTAAAACAAAATATACTCTGTAATTTGGTTCCTTGCTTGCTCCAGATTCTGTGGCTTCTCCAAATACAACTTCTCCGTCTTTAAGTGGGAGAAGAACGACTCAATACATGCATTGTCATAGCAGTTCCCACGCCGAGAATGGCTTCCTGTTAGCTTCTTCTCTTCAAGCAACTTGGCATAGCTCTGTGTTGTATACTGGAACCCCTGGTCGGAATGGAGCAAGGTAGGTCCACATTTCAGTTTCTTCACCGTGTCCATAACGAGTTTTAAGTCATTTCGCTCGGAGAGTTCCCAAGCTACAATCTCGTTGTTGTATAGATCCATCACAACCGAGAGATAAGCAAAATCATGCCCAATCCGGACATACGTAATATCCGTCACGAGCTTCTGCAGAGGAGCTGCCGCCGAGAATTCCCGATTTAAGACATTACGGAACAGAACGGACGGTTTCCGGCCAGCAAATGGACGTTTCTTGCGAATCACGGAACGAATCTAGAGTTCTCTCATTAAGCGGCGTACCTTTTTGTGATTCACCACGAGGCCTTCCTTTCCTAACGCGGTTCGCATACGTTTGTAGCCAAAATAAGGACGAAGCCGGTGAATGCCTAAAATATGTGCTTTTAGATCCGCATCCCGATCTGCTCGTTTCTCTCTGAGGACGATATTCTTCTTCCATTTGTAGTAACCTGCACGAGAAATTTCAGCCATTTTACACAACCAAACCACAGGTGCCCACTTGCTTATTTCTCGAACGGACTGGCACCGGGTTTCGAAATCCAGCTTCCCTCTCCGTGCAAATTCGGATTGAGCTTTTTTAGATATTCTACCTGCGCTTTCAGATAAGCATTTTCTTCTTCTGCACTGCTAAAATGCTTCTTCGTCCAACGTCCTCGATAATCCTCAAAACTCTCTCCATTTTGGCTTTTCCGTACCCAAGTAATAATCTGGCTCTCACTCTTAATACCAAACTTCTCCATGATCCGACTGTATGTCCAACCTTCTTCCAATCGCAGACGAACAGCCTCTTTCTTCGTTTCTTCACTATATTGATTAAAGGTTTGGCCTTTTTTAGCTGGCATAGCAAAAATCCCCTCCGGTTTTCAGTGTTGAGTTCATTTTAACATGATCTCTTTTTTCACTGTCTACCTTGAGGGGATAATACCAGATATTTAATTCACCGGCTTCTTTTTTCTCAAGTAAAACGAAGTGCAGTATCGCCTAAAGCATGAATATGATGTTATTTAGGCATCGATGTTCTGTGAAACACTAACCTCTCTTCTACTTAATTTCTTAAATGCCGAGTATTCCTGCTCGGAATTTATATAACTTAATATCTTTTCCGCACATGCAGCTGAGCTAAGCTCTTCCGTATTCACTTCCAGATCATATTCATCATAGGCGTATATGTAGTCGAACTGGGAATGGGCGAGTCCGATCGCGCGATCTCCTCTGCTCTGCTCTCTTCTGGTGAGTTCTTCTTTCGAGCAGTGCACACCTACAAACAATATCGGATAATCCGATAGTAAATCATAAAAACCGTTAAACCACTTGTCATTGCTGATGACCGTATCCACGATGACATTCAAACCCATCTCCGAAAACAGTTTAGTGGTTGCACAGTACAACGAATTAATGGGGTCGAACAGGATATCTGTCATCACATGGTGCTCCACTTCTCTTGTTGGTTTCATATCTGGGTATGTATTGTCGATAAACTGATCATAATTTTGGGCAAATTGATCTACAGATAGATGATGAAACGGAACCTCTCCCTGATTTTTCAATTCCATCGCGATGCTCGTCTTCCCCGCACTTGACGTTCCGTTCAAAAATATAATGAGTCCTCGTTCCACATTAATCACCCTTATCATTAAAATTGGCAATACCTTTCAGAGTAAGCAATTGTGTCACTAAGGCGGAGCTGATTTCTACTTGTTGTATATCATTCACTCCAAAATTCAATGATTTTCTTGTTCACGATATCCGCTTGTTCGTGGTTAATGGCATGACCGGCATCTCGAATGATCTCAAAATTCAGGTTGTTACGCTCCAGCTTATGTATCGCTCTTGGATAGTTAGAGAGCATGTCATATTCTCCGATCAGAAACTTGACCTTCTCTCTCAAGATGCTGAGTTCCGAATCACCGACAATTTGAATCCTGTGCTTCATCATAGACTTGTTATTAAAATATTTTAGAAGATAATACCAGTGTCTCATTAATTCTTCATTCTTTGCAAAGACCGAATAGTTAGGTCCGCTCAATTTTCTAAGAAGCTTCTCACAATTTTTCTCCGACGGGAACAATGCTTCCGGCAGAAAGGCCTTCATCATTTTGGAGATGACTTCAAACGAACTTGTGGGAATTCTACCTGCCAAGCACATCGCTTTTCTTATTCTGTCAGGTCTTCTCAACGTGTAAAAATAAGACAGATAGGCGCCATAAGACACTCCACAGATATACGAATGGTGAAGGTAGAAGGCATCCATGATTTCATCGATCCATGTTACCTGGTCAAAGCTTTTGAAATATTCCGCGTTGGGTTCACTCTTCCCTGATCCACCGATAGAATCAACCGCTATGACGAAAAACTTTCTTGATAACTCGTTCATATTGTACACCCACATCATTGCTGCGTTATCTGCAGTGCCATGAAAAAGTAACAAAGGCGGATTTTGAGATTCTCCGGCAGTAATAACATGTGTCTCTCCAAAGCTGGTTTCGATACGCTTCTCTTCATAATGCACGCCATACAAATGTAACAACTTGTCATACGACTCGTATATGAGTTGTCTTCCTTGAAGAGTTTTATATCGTTGCATCATTATTTCCCCTTCTTATTTTGATGCTTCTCTTTCCTCTTAATATATTGTTGAAAATACTCCCTGAACACATCATAGATCGCCTGCATTTCAAGGATCTCATCCCGAAACTTATTCTGTATCTCTTCTGTCGTACTTTATGTACAAACAAGCAATGTATTGATCGAAATGTTTACTATTGTAATAAGTGATACAAGGTTCGGAGTGGATGTATTTGTTAACGATTTCAATAGCGCTGCCTTGATAACGTACCGTAGCTAATTCGATGATCCAGTACGGCGGCTTCGTGTATTCAAGGATAATGTCATCACAAAAAGGCTGAAAATGCTTGTACCAGATTAATTTACTCCCCAGCATAATGCCTAGCTTACAAGCAAACTCTTTATTAGGTTCTATCTTCATCGTGATAACTCCTTCTTTGCAGGCCTTCTCCTGGCCTCCCAGGAATTTCGCCAACAAAATGGGACGAATAGGTGACCCTGATCCATTTTTAATACAACATGACCTGGGGCGCTTAGAATCTCTCCGTTCACCATACAAATATCTACTCCCGGTGTATCTTAATTTATCTGTCCCATTCAGTATTATCTTCACAATCTATTTCTTTAAAAATCGCGGCTATAATGTCGCGCTTACTTTTCAAGCTTTCTTTAATCCATGCATTACCTTGTTTAGATGTGTAATAATAATTGGTGTTTATGTCACTTACATATAATTGAACCCATTCGATAACAAGATCTGGATCTTCAATTCCAAGATAATATAAAGGTCTCAATGCAACTTTCATTAATGGAAATTCAAGATCGGGTCTATAATAACAAAGATGCGAAATAATAGAGAAATATCCTTTTGCAGCTCCATCACCATTATAGCTTGGTAGGAATTTAGCTACACATTGAACGATTTCTACATCAGAATAGTTTTCAGGCTCTATTTCTATTATTTTTAATATGTTTTGAAGTTTTTGGCTTCCTGAGAATTGGGCAATCATTCACTATCTCCATTCTTCCTAGCTATTAATCAATCTTTCTCACTTTCTTTATTGTTTTTTTGACTCATCTTGCGAACCAAGAGCGTCAGCCCGCAGCATGAATACTCTGTTATCACAATTTGTTGCCTTCTTCGGATTGCTTAATAGTAGGTTGTAAATATATCATGATTTCTTCTGCATTTATAATTACTTGATTTCCTACTGAGGCTACTCCTCTTCCCACTACAAATCCACGCTTGTTTTTAATGATCTCATAGTATAAATCTATCCGATCTCCCGAAAATGCTTGACCAATCACTTCAATTCCTTTAAGTGAAGAAAGAAATCCTACACCATTCTCTTCTGAAATGACTGCAAAAGCACCTAACTGAGCCAAAGCCTCTATTACCAATGTACTTGGAATAGCAGCATTCCGTTCATTCATATACCACTCATTACTTGAAACATTTTTATATCCCTTAGCCCATTTGTTTTTTTCGACTTCCAGTACTTTATCAATGAACAAAAATGGATACCTATGTGGCAGAATATCTTGAATATTAACCATTTAAGAGACTCCTTTTTTATAAATTGTAATAATTTCCGATAACGTGCCTGTATTCACAACGTCCGACGTAGTCAGATGAGTCCGGCAGCTCCTGCTACTTCGATATCCACCTTCCGGGCCGAGGACCGCTAGGGTGAAGCGTTAATATATTGTTATCTGATGGCCCAACTTCTTGAATAGCTAACCTATACCTTTTCGAGTTTTAATTTTTTTATTCGTAATTGTTTTTATTACTTTCGTCAAATTCTTTGTTTCTTAACTTCACTTCATTTATGTAGTTTTGAATAAAATTTGTTTTACTAATCAAATAAACAATGCCACTCAGAATACATATAGCCCCGATCCAATAATTGAGCTCAAAGTTCACATAATAATTATCTGGAGTATAAGACCCGGCTGCAGCGGCCTGATATGCTGCAAATCCCAGCTTTGGAATCACTTCTTCAATTATCTTTGAGATAGTAATAATACAAATTCCCAAAATAATAAATAAGAAAGAAAAGATGACTGGCAATTGTTTCATGTTAATCAACCTCCTTCTGTTTTTTCACTCTTGGGGATTTCAGATAACGTCTTTTCTACGAATTCGCTTAATGCTCCCATATATATTATTAGATAAAGAGAGGGCTAATCCTCCATCTCCGACAGGTTGTCTTCAGGCTTGAGTGGTCGAGGAGATCCTGAATCTCCTTATTTTGGTACGCAAAAAGGCAGCTTCTGCTTTACACATCGCTGCCTATTTGCTTATTAACTTTTTTTCAAACAGACCTATCCAGCGTTATGATGTTCAACCTTTTATACCGCTAAATGTAATGCCGCTAATAAACGTCTTTTGAAGAAAAAAGAACAAAACAATAATAGGTAATGTCATCAAGGTGGATACAGCCATTAATAGCCCCCATTCAGATCCCTTTTGACTCTGAAATTGCTGCAATCCGAGCGAAACCGTGTAAGATGGTTCATTGGTTAAATAGAGCAAGGGGCCCATGAAATCAGTCCAGCTCCCCATAAATTGAAACAATGCCACGGCTAAAACGGCGGATTTGGCTAGTGGAAACATGATCTGTAAATATATGCGGAATTCACTAGCGCCGTCTAAGCGAGCCGCTTCGCGCAGGGCATCAGGCAGTCCCATGAAAAACTGTCGCAATAGAAAAATGTAAATGGGCACTCCAAAAAATTGGGGTACAATCAGTGGAAGAGATGTTCCTACCCAACCTAATTTAGTAAACAGCAGGAATAGAGGAATCATCGTCACCTGTCCGGGGATCATCATAACAGCGAGGGTCACAAAGAAAAGTATACCTCTCCCACGGTACTCTAACTTGGCAAAACTATAGGCAACCAAGGGACAGGATATGATCACACCAAGTGTACTAACGATTGTTATAATCGCTGTGTTTCTCAGATATGTCCAGAAAGGGATATACTCAACGGCACGGGAATAATTACTCCACAGAATTGGATGCGGAATCCACTCTGGTGGGAATGTAAAGATTTGTGTGAGTGGTTTAAGAGAAGTGGAGAGCAGCCAAATGAACGGAATAATGAAAAATGCAGAAGCAACAATTAGACATACATAGGCTAACGCACGATTGATTCTTTTGATAGCGGTAGGATTCATCCCTTACTTCCCCCTCCTTATTTCCCTTGATAATGAACCCAGCGTTTAGATGTAATAAAAATAATTCCGGTTAATGCCATAACGATAATAAATAAGATCCAGGCCATTGCGGAGGCATAACCCATTTTAAAATACCTGAATCCGTTCTCATATAAATACATGACGTAAAAAGTCATGGAATTTGCAGGAGTTCCTTGCCCTTTGGTCAACGTGTAGGGAAGAGTAAACTGTTGGAATGCACCGATCATTCCCATGACAAGGTTGTAGAAAATAACGGGAGTGAGCAAAGGCAGGGTTACCTTTCTCGTTTTCTGAAACCAGTTAGCTCCATCGATCTGCGCTGCTTCATAGTACTCATCAGGGATGTCTCCTAATCCAGCAAGGTAGATGACGACGGCTTGCCCAATACCCCAAAGCGACATCAAGATGAGCGAAGGCTTGGACCACGACTCACCACCAAGCCAAGAAGGTCCATCGATACCGATATTCGCTAACATCCCGTTCACCAATCCGAAGTTTGGATGTAACAGCCACATCCACAGAACAGCCAAAGCCACTTGTGGAACAAGTGTAGGCAAGAAAAAGATCGTTCTGAATATAGCCATCCCCTTGACCTTCATATTCAACATCATAGCGAGTGCCACACCGAAAAATATACTTAATGGAACAAAAAATACGGTGAAATAAAGCGTGTTGTATATGGATTTCCAAAACAGAGGATCATGAAATAGATCTATATAATTACTCATTCCGACAAATTCACCAGGCTGCAGAATGCTGTAAGTAGTGAAGCTGAAGTAGATGGACATTAGCATCGGAATTGCATAAAAGCATAGCAGCCCTATAGCCCAAGGTGAAGCAAACAGCCACCCAATCACGTTAGTTCTGTGGAGTGCTCGTTTCCTTGCCGATGGAATTGCGTTTACTTGAACTGAATCGGCCAGTTTCGCCATTTGCATTCTCCTTCCAATTGTCATTCATTAATAGGCAAGGAGAGAGAGAGTTCTCTCCCTGCCTACCAAGCACCCTATTTGTCGTATTTTTCTAAAGCCTTATTAATAGTCTCTGTTACTCTATCCAGGTTCTCTTTCGGAGTACCGTTACCGCGGGTAGCCTTTTCCGTAGCGGAAGCTAACTCATTCCACAACAGCTGTCCTTCAGGAATAACCGGGCGGTTGTGTGAATTGGGCAAGATATCAATAAATTCCTTCATAATCGGGTCGTCCTTGTAACCGTATTTGTCGTTAACCGAATCGATAACGGAAATTTGAGAGTCAGCGTTTAATAACGTTTGCCCCTCTTCTTTCCCTAAGAATTCGAGGAATTTCCAAGCAGCAGCGACGTTCTTGGCGCCTTTAGGGATAATAGCGGACCCGCCTCCCGACCATGTCGTAAAATTAGTACCTGTTGGGGTCGGTATTGGTGCAACACCGTAATTTAAATCCGGCTTAAATTTTTCGATACCCTTCACCGTAAAGTTTCCACTTATCTTCATGCTGACTTGACCGGAAATGAACGGATCCATTTCCTCCGTGCCAGCTGCGCTTGTGAATCCGGCAATATCCTCGACATTGTATTTTTTGCCGAAGTCGGTCATCCATTGTAGCGCTTCAACGACTTTAGGATCATTTGCGGTAATTTTGCCGGTGGCAGCGTCCTGGAATTCTCCTCCAAATGCCCATCCCCAAGTGTACAGCCAGCCTTGCGAATACCATGGGATGAACCCGATCCGTTTGAAACGTTTACCTTCCTTAATGGTTAACTTTTCGGCGGCAGCTTCAAGCTCGGCGATCGTTTGTGGTGGTTTGTTGGGATCGAGCCCTACTTCTTTGAAATGATCCTTATTGTAAAATAGCAGGCGAGAGTCCGTATCCATCGGCATTGCATAAAGCTTTCCTTGATAACTGGACTCCTCCCAAGCAAATGGATAATACATTTCCTTAAGAATTCCAGATTCTGCTGCCATCGAGGATAAGTCAGTCAGAGAACCTTGCGCAGCCCAAGTACCGACCTTAAACCGGTCGAAAAGTGCAACGTCAGGAGGATTGCCGCCTGCGACTGCAGTCAGCAGCTTCTGATCGGATCCCTCGCTGGATTCTGTATAAACCAATTTCATTTTGATGGTAGGATTTTTCTCTTCAAATGCCTTCACGACTTTATTCAAATTATCTAAATCAATGGAGGTAAGACCATGCCACATCGTAACCGTTGTATTCCCCTCTCCGGCCTGATCGCTTGAGTCTCCCTTCGTTGAGCAAGCGGTTACAAGTAGTGACATAGCCAGAAAGTAAACAAGAATTGGAAATGCGAATTTTTTGGATCTCCTCATTCAAAGTCCCCCTTAAGTTAAATTAATTAGTTTAACTTGAATTCCTATAGAATCCACTCCATTTTCTGATCAATCCACATTTTATGTAAGCGCTAACAAGATTGGTGATATGAACTATTAAAATCAGAAAATGATGAACAAAGTGAATTTGTTATAAGAATCCTACTGGCTATACTAATTATACTAAGTATATTAATATGACATTACGAAGCATGTCAATTGCAATATTACGACATAAATATTTATGACGTATGGTTATAATTAGATATATAAATCGACGTTTCGAGGTTCGTTCATCTCCCAGGTCAGGAAGGTCCATGTTTCAAAGTTTTATTTCTGATATCAAAAAAAGTGCCGGTAAGCCTCCGGGGACTTCTCGACACCTTGAACAATATGCTTGATTTTGTTGAGCTGCGCTTGTATTAACCCTACCTGTTATTTTTCACGACCATACGATGTTCAATGATGTTCAGCTCGGGAACTGCTGTTCCATGCAACTGAGAGATTAGCATATCCACTGCCAATTCACCCATCTGATTCTCATCCTGCTTAATATGTGTGAAGATGGGTTGACCCAAGTGATCGTTCAGGGAGTCGAAACAAACAATCTCGAATTCCTCCAGAGATTTCCCCATGGAGTGGATGACTTGAGCCAGCATGGTAGCTATTAGAAATTCCGACGCGACAAACGCCTTTACATCAGGGTGTTGTTTTAAAAAATGCTTTACTGTTTCTTTATCACTATCAATCGCTGTCCCGTTTATGTTCATGGGAAGGGTGCCCTTCAAGTTGGTCAATACATAATCTTTGTTCAAGTTCATTCCTTCTTGGGTGAAGGCAAACGTATATCCGAGCAGCCTTTCCTCCAATGTTGAAGTGTTCTCTTCCGGCGGAGATAAAAAGGCAATTTTTTTATGACCTTTGCTAATCAGATGACGCGTAAGATCCATGGCTGCTTTCTTATTGTCTGTGTATACCGAACAAACCGGAATTCCTTTTAGATATCTATCGACCAAAACAATCGGAAATCGATCTAATACAAGTCGAAGCAGCTCCGAATTATAGTGTTGACCATGAATGGGGGTCACGATTAATCCTTTGATGCCCAAACCAATAAATAAGTCGATCGCGCGTTTTTCCTCATCCCGATCCCCGCAAGTTCGCTTGATAATGAGTTGATAATTATGCTCAGCACTCCGCTTTTCCATCGATCTAAGAAGTTGTAGGCCAAACTCGTCAGAAAAATTCGGTATAATAAAACCGATCAACCGCTTATCATCCTCAGGCACCAAGGTCGTTATTACCTCTGAATAGTGCTTCGGTTCTTGTCCTCCAATTATACCATCGGCCACATATGAACCTTTTCCTTGTATTCTTTTAATAACCCCAGAATCTGCCAATTTCTCCAGAGCCTTTTTAGATGTAATACGACTGACGCCAAATTTTTCAGCCAACTCTTTTTCAGAAGAGACTCGGTCTCCTTCTTTTAATCGACCTTCTTTAATCTCTTGTACAATAGAGACATATATCTGCTCGTATAAATGCAATTCCACAAAACCACCCTGACATCATAATATTAATATACTAAGTATATTACACAAGAAGTAATTCGCAAAGTTACTCAGATTACTGGCGAACTTCTGTGGCATGGCGTTTTCCAAGTCTATTGTGTCAGACCTCTGCTTACAGTTAAACCCCATGGTAGGGGCATGGAATAACCGTCCCTTAGTCGACAGCCGATTCCCGTTTATCTTAGTGGATACGATGGTATTGAAGGTCCGTGAAGAAAACTCTCGAACCCCAAATGAACAAAAAAAGCCGTCCCTCAAAATATATTCATACCTTGAGAGGCAGCTTATCGATACACTGCTGATTATTTAGATAGCTCTTCCTTCACCATAAGCTGACGGGCATATTCATTCAGATCGATAGACTCGCCCCCGTTCAGCCGCGACTTTTCAGCTGCGAATGCGATCAGATGGCTCCGGACGGAAGCTGCAGCCGATGTCAGGCTTTCCTGGCCGTTATAGTGACGCACCTCATTCAGAAAATTCCTCACAATGCCGCTATCTCCCCCACCATGGCCACTGGTTTGAGAAGGGATTGTGATTTCTGTTTTTTGGTGTGTCAAAAAGTCGTACACGGTAATTTGATCTTCCTCACCACGAAGTTCTCCTTTCGTCCCCATGATCTGGATTCTACGTTCCTGCTCAAATGTAAAGCCGCACATACTGAACATGGCCGTAGCTCCTCCTTCAAATTCCATATTCACAACCTGATGATCTACCACATTATTGTCACTCCGGTATACACACCGGCCGTAATCGGTATCACGCAAGCCCTCTATGATATTCGGCTTAGTCAGCTCCTGTGTAAAATGTCCTGCCCAACCCCTGAATTGGTCACTCAAATAAAATCTTGGTGCAGAATACGCGCAGGTTGGTTCTACAGCACAATCCAAGCATCGGTCAGCGGAACCTTCCGGTGCATTGCCTTCATGAAAATGTTTAAGAGATCCGAACGAACTGACCTTGAGGCAAGGCTGATCCACGAGCCAGGATAATACGTCCATATCATGGCATGACTTGGACAGGATCATCGGGCTGGATGTGTTGGAATTGTTCCAATTTCCCCGCACGAAGCTGTGGGCAATATGCCAGTAACCCACATTCTCATTCAACTGAATGGAGACAATTTCTCCTATACGCCCTTCTTGTATCACCTTCTTGATTGTATTCCAGAACGGTGTGTACCGTAGCACATGGCAGATCGTCAGCAGCCGGTCATTATCTCTGGCCGCTTGTTCCATCTCAAGACATTCCTTTGGATCAGGTGACATCGGCTTCTCCAGCATGACATGATACTTCTTATCTAAAGCCTGCATGGTTGGGCCATAATGCATTCTGTCCTGTGTACAAATAACCGCAATATCAGCCAGCTTAGGTTCAGCCAACAAGGGCTCCCAAGACTCATAACAGTGTTCCGGCGGAATCCCGTGCTTCTCTGCAAATCTTGCTCTCCTCACTGGATCAGCTTCGGCAACTGCAATGAAGATAAGCTCGTGCGGATAATCAAGTGCATAGGGTGCATAGCCACCCGCTCCCCTCGCACCTGCTCCAATCAGGACTGCTTTCAGTTGACTCATATTTGTTCACTCCTTTATATGATCTGAAATCTACGGATGTACCTTTTATTCCGCTTGGGTATAACGGTCTGCTGCTGATTGATAGATGGCTACATATCGTTCTACGCCCATCTTTTGGAGGGCTGCCACATACTGATCCCAATTGTCAAAGGATTCATTTCCAGTAATGAATTTGTCACGCATTTCATCTACATACGTTTCAATATCCGTCTGGAAAGTGGTCAGATCCCGTTGTTCTTCCTGCGTGAAATTAAATGGAGGCCAAATTTGATCTTGTGGTAAGATGTGAGACTCTGCTTTTTTCGCATTATCAACCGAAGTTGGCAGACCTTCAGCACCCTTGAAGTATTTCTGCTTCACAAAACCAGGGTAGTATCCACCCGGCCAGATCAGGTATTGACCTACCGCCTGGTCCAGATTAAGGCCATCCGGGTTGTTTTTGATATTGTCGACATAGTCTACGTTACCGTCTGCGTCTTCTTTATACGTCTCATCTTTCCAGCCCATGAAGAACGTCTTGATGCCCTCATCGCTGTAGAAATAATCCATCCAGCGGATCATGGCCTCTGGATTTTGGGCTTTATCTGTCAGTACAAACATCCCGATATTACCGAGTGGAGAACCATAGGCGTTGTATGTCTGATCGCCATGAGGACCCTTCAGTACGGGCATGCCAACATAACCTTGCTGATTGTATATTGCAACCGGATCGACATTATCCACAACTCCGATCAAGCCTTCCATACCTTTGGCATCCACTTCGGTACTCTTAACAGATACAATGTCCTGCTCGAGCAATCCGTCCTTGTATAGCTTATTCACGAACTGCAGCAGCTCCTTGTATTGGGGATCGGTTGGAATAAAGCGTACTTTATCTGTCTGAGGATCTGTATCAATGTTAATGTTGGAGGTTCCATGATTATTCAATCCAAATGAACCTCTTAGGTAGTTCACCACACCAGCCGTTCCCACACCGCCCCAGGCAATCTCGTCCTTTTGCCCGTTGCCGTTCGGGTCCTTTTCTTTAAATGCTTTCAACATAGTATAGAAGTCATCTAACGTCTGCGGTTCCTGCATACCTAATTTATCAAGCCACTCTTGCTTCACCCAAGGTGTTCCGTACAGAACCGACTTGAATTCCGGATCATACAAGGTTGGCAGCCCATATATGTTACCATCCGGCATCGTAATCCCTTTGCCAATAACCGGATACTTCTTCATTAGAGCCTTAAAGTTAGGCGCATATTGGTCGATCAGATCATTTAGAGGAATGAATGCGCCCTGCTTGCCATATTTCAGCAGATCCGATCTGGAAAACGTCGAGGCGTAGAACAGCTCCGGGTAAGCGCCGCCTGCCAGCAGGAGATTGCGTTTTTCCTTCAAATTATCCTTCTGCACCGTATCCCACTGGATATGAACATTGGACATCTTCTCATACTCTTTCCAGAGTCTGAGATCATTCCAGTCCGCATTGGCAAAAAACTTTCCGGCAAATCCGCTCACTGTAATGGTATCATTTACGATCGGAAATCCGCTCGCATTGACTTTGCCATTGGCAGCTCCTTTATCCTTGCTACTTCCCGGATCAGTATCCGTAGAATTGCACCCGGCCAGCATCGAAACGGACATCATACAAACTAGAGCGATACTCCCCCACTTTTTGAGCGTCATTCTTATTCCTCCCTTTGTCCCATCGTTATCCATACAAGGAATCATCCCTTAATGGCACCAATCATTACGCCTTTAACAAAATATCTTTGCAGGAAAGGATAAAGCAGGAGCACCGGGATATTGGCAACGACGAGTACAGCATATTTGATGCCCTCCACTTCCCTTTGCTGCTTAATCGCAGACTCGGTTGACATTTTGACCATATCGTTCGTCTGCCCTTGAATCAGAATTTCCCGCAAAATGAGTTGAAGTGGAAACTTGTCCTTGTCTGACAGATACAACATTGCGTTAAAAAAGGCGTTCCAGTGCCCAACAGCATAGAACAGAATCGTCACCGCGATAATGGGCATGGATAAAGGCAGGATAATCCGGGTTAACGTTTGAATATTGGAGCAGCCATCAATCGTCGCCGCCTCATGCAACTCATTTGGAATCGATTGCTGGAAGAATGTCCGCATAATAATGATGTTCCAGATTGAAACGGCATTCGGAATGATCATGACCCAAAATGTGTTTAACATGCCAAGGTTTTTGATTAGCATATAGGTTGGAATTAGTCCGCCACTGAAGAACATCGTGAAAACAAACAGGGCCATGATGGCATTGCGGCCTATAAAATCCTTCCGAGATAGCGGATATGCCGCCAGAATCGTCATGACGAGATTAATCAGCGTCCCCACTGACGTATAGATCAATGTATTGGTATAACCTCTGAGGATATCTTTGTTCTGAAAAATCTTCTCGTAAGAATGGAGATTGATCCCCTTGGGCCATAGGAACATTTCACCACGCAGGACGGCCTGCGGATCGCTGAAGGAAGCACTTAACACAAAAACAAGCGGGTAGATAACAATGAGCGTAATAATAATTAACAAAAAATGGTTAATCACATTGAAAATACGATCTCCTCTAGATTCAACAAGCATGCGTCAGCAACTCCCTTACCATAGGCTCGTTTCACTCATACGTTTTGAGATCTGGTTAACGGTGACTAGTAAGATGAAATTGATTATGGAGTTAAACAGACCAATCGCCGCCGAGAAGCTGTATTCAGCATCTTGTATCCCGCTCCGGTAAACGTAGGTAGAGATAATGTCCGAGGTTTCTAAATTCAGTGTGTTCTGCATCAGCAGGACTTTCTCGAAACCAATACCCATGATGCTTCCGATATTTAAAATGAACAAAATGATAATTGTCGGCATAATACTTGGTATATTAATATGCCATATCCGCTGCAACCGGGTTGCCCCATCCACACGCGCTGCTTCATGAAGCTGAGAGTCCACGCCGGCTAATGCCGCCAAATAAATAATCGAGCTCCAGCCCATGGTCTGCCATACATCCGACATCACAAATAAGGTCTTGAACCAGGATGGCTCAGACAAGAAATTAATGGGATTACCGCCAAACATACCAATGAAATGATTAATGATTCCGTATCGCGGCGATAAAAACATCATCATCATGCCTACAACCACGACGGTTGATAGAAAGTGCGGCGCATAGGTTATGGTCTGAACAAATTTTTTAAACTTTTCCGCCCTTACCTCATTCATCAGAAGCGCCAAAATGATAGGGACTGGAAAACCTACCGCCAAGCTGTACAACCCAAGTCCAAGCGTATTTTTAATTAATCTCCAGAAGAAATAACTGTGAAAAAAACGTTCAAAATGTTCAACACCGATCCAGGGACTTCCCCAGATTCCCTTCGTTGCAATGAAATCCTTAAATGCGATTTGAATGCCATACATCGGCAAGTACTGAAAGACAAGGTAATAAGCAACAACTGGCGAGATTAACAAATAAAGCTGCCAATTTCGTAAAATGGGGTTCCACTTTTGACGTCTTCTTCTCTTCTTTTCATGTACTGCATTCATTGCAGGTTGTACAGTTGTATTGGCCATGAACATCCCCCCTGGAATTGTCACTACAATTCTGCCTGGCTAAATGTCTTTGTGTACCAGCGCTTACGCTGCTCGAAGCAGTTCCCACCTTTCTTTTTTGATTTCTAAGATTTGATTTAAAGTACTTATATGTTAGAAGTTGTTACACAAAGTGAGTGAATAGCGTTAATAGATGATTTCGTTATCTAATACAAAGAGGATTATTTGGATATATATTTGGCGTTATTTTGGTAATAGTTTGGATTATATTATATGTAAATTGGTAGGTATCAGTTTGGATAATAGGTTATAAGAGTTTTAGAGGATTCTTGTGTATTTTATATAAACATTGATTTAAAGGGGATGAAAGCGCAATCAATAATTTGGTTCAAGATATAATCTTAGCTGCTGGCTAAATCCAAAAACATAGAAAATAAAGCCAAACGCTTAATTTCATACATCATAATATAGCCCGCAGACAGTTGTCAAACATTTTTTTGGTTTTATTTGGATCGTTTTTGGCTAAAAAAACAAGAAAAACCCACGCGGATGCATTCCTCGTAGGTTGTATATTAAAGTTATCTGGATTTATATGTAATATAATATCACACAACTATCTAGTCATTTGTACGATTTGAACGATCATAAACAGATGATTCCCTCACAATAAGGGTGCTGGGCAACAAAACTTTATGAAGAGATGAATAACGTCCTTCCACATAATCGTTAATTAATTGTGCTGCCACTTTACCAATTTCATATTTTGGAACTTGCACGGACGTCAGAGGTGGTGTTGTATACTGCGCCATAGAAATATTATCCATGCCCACGAATGCGATATCTTGAGGAATACGGCCATTTTGTTCAACAACTGCCCGCATCGCAGGAATAGCGAGCATATCACTTGCACAAAAGATTGCCGTCGGCCAATCAGACTTGGGCGTCTCGGTCAGGAGATCCGTCAGTCTGCTGTAGCTGAGATTCACATTCCAGTTGGTGTTGATAATCCAATGTTCATTCAGACTCAGGTTTGCTTCCAGCATGGCAAATTTATAACCGACGTACCTTTCTTCGCTCTCTATTTGTTCCGAATATGCGGGGCCACCGATAAACCCAATCCGGGTATGGCCCTGCTCGATCAAATGACGGACTGCTGTGCGGGCAGAAAATATTCGGTCACAGTCAACGACTGGTACAGTAAGCCTTTCGTCATTGAGACTCACACCCAGTACAGTGATATTCTCTTGCTCAAGCAGCTCAAACAATTTTTCATCGTACCAGCTGATTGCGACTATACCTTGAGTACCCGTTTCCTGAAGCATCATCTTTATCCGTTCGGTGTCACTAAGTTCTTCGCAAGTGCGGACAATTGCTGGAGGCAGCCCCAGTTCCGTCATTTTAACGTGAAAACCTGTCAGTACCTGTGAAAAGTACGGATGATCATCCATCAAAATCTGTGGCACGATACAGGCTATCCGTTTGGCTGAGGTAATCTCTTTGCCAATGGATTTGGAGGATTCATCCAAATTGTATCCCAACTCAAGAGCAGCTTCCCTAATTTTTCGCTTTGTCCCTTCATTGACCGGTCGGTTGGTATCATTGCTGATCGCACGCGAAACCGTTGATATGGATACGCCTACACGTTCTGCGATATCTTTTAATTTTGGCATTACAGCACCTCCCCTTGCTCTATTCATTTGGAGCCAAAATTCATGTTTAGCAATGATCATATCATAATATTGTAATATTTTGGCGTCAATTAAACAAGCTGCGATACGAGTCCTGTTATACTATCAACATGTGATTTTTGCCGCTCCTCATAAGCTTTTACTATTTTCGGAATCTGAAAGTCTGATCAAGTTTTTAACTGTCGCAATTGGTTTGACAATCTGTACGATAAAAAAGCCCCCGGTTTCCCGGAGGCTCATCGAATACTAGTTATTTTACCGCGATCACTTCAATCTCCACAAGTCCGTCCTTCGGCAGCTTTGCAACCTCAACGGCGCTGCGTGCCGGATAAGGCTCCGCAAAGAAAGTGGCATATACTTCATTAACAGTTTGGAAATCGTTCATGTCTTTTAGAAATACCGTCGTTTTCACTACATGCTCCATGGCATAATCTGCCGCTTCCAAAATTGCCTTCACATTAGTTAGCGATTGCTTCGCCTGCTCCGATACAGAATCCGGAAACTCTCCTGCAGCATTCATTCCAAGCTGCCCGGAAGTAATCATCATATTCCCAAATTGTACAGCCTGTGAGTAAGGACCGATAGCACCTGGAGCGTTTGAAGTTGCGATTGTTTTTCTCTCTTGTTTTGTCATAGAAATTCTCTCCCTTTATCCACGCATTAATACGCTTTGTTTTTTTTCTGTTTCACAAGCGAGGGATGTGATCCCCTCTCTTATAATGATTTAGCTGCTTTTGCATCATCATATTCCTTGAGCATTTCCTGCTGCTGCTCTGGAGTCAGCTTGGTGATTCCAAAGCCTGTAAAACCCCATATGATCGCAAAGATAATACCTGTCCAGCAGAGGACTGCCCAAGGCAAATATGACAGAGTTGCGACGCCAAGCGTACCAGCCATATAAGCCCCTGCCGCGGTCCACGGCAAGATCGGTTCAATAATGGTAGCGGAGTCCTCAATGGTTCGACCCAGGTTCTTCGGATGCAGTCCGCGGCGAATGTAAGCCTCTCGCAGCATTTCACCAGGCATCAGGATCGATACCTGCCCATTACTCGTTACCCCGATCATCGTCAGACCGGTAGCAATTGTTGCCAAAATTAGCGATCCTGTCGAATGTACAAATTTAAGGATCTTACCTACAATCAATTCCAAAGATTTGGTCAACGAAATGGTACCGGCGAACGTAATAGCACAGAAACAAATCAACAATGTTCCCATCATGGAGTTCATCCCACCGCGATTCAGAAGGCGAGGAATATCCGGAATCACAGCAGCTGCATCGAAGCCTTGAATGTGAACCATAGCTACATCGAAGCCGTTAATGACGGAAGTAATTACATCATGCAGTGTAAACCCTTGAAAGATCATACCGTTCGCCATCGCTACAAAAGAGGAGATTAACATAACCGGTATGGTAGGCTTTTTGCGAATGGATCCATACAATACAATCAGTACCGGAAGCAGTAATAGTAAATTCCAGTTGAACACTGTACTTAAAGTATCCATAATCGTAACAACCTTCTCAGGAATAGCCATATCCGAGCCACCGCTATTAAAACCAGTGATCAAGAAGACCGCTCCTGCTACGATAAATGATGGGACCGTGGTATACAGCAAATGACCTATATGTTCATACAAGTTAACTCCTGTTGACAGCGCTGCCAAGTTTGTTGTATCCGATAAAGGGGAAAGTTTGTCTCCAAAATAGGCCCCTGCTACGACTGCACCTGCAACAGCAGCCAGATTCGCATCAAGGCCAGCTCCTACCCCCATAAATGCTACCCCGATCGTACCTGCTGATCCCCAAGAGGTTCCTGTACATAAGGAGACAATGGAAGTGACAATGAATGCCGTAATCAGCAAAAATTGCGGATTAATAATATTAAGTCCGTAATAGATCATCATGGGTATCGTACCACCGATCATCCAAGCGCCAATCATAAATCCGACAGTAATCAGGATCAAGATAGCCGGCATGGTCTTTGCGATTTTTTGCGCGATGGAACCCATAATGTCATCATAGTTGTAACCCAGCTTGATGGCGATGATTCCGGCAACCACTGTGGATATAATGATTAGCGGCTCAGGTGGCAATTCGAATAGAACATATCCTATACATAACAGCAGAATCATAGTAACAATCGGCAATAAAGCTAAAAACAGAGTAGGTTGCTTAACCGTTTTTTCCTTATTTGGCATAGCCATTGTAAGGTTCCCCCTATCGATGATGTAAGAAGTTATCCGCTACTTTAAAGGGTAATTGCTGGCCATTCGCTCAAAAGCCTCTTGCAATAGTGCCCTGGGAGCACCGAGATTCAGGCGAATAAATCCTTCGCCATCCACGCCAAAGGATGAACCAAAACTGACGCTAACCCGGCTCTTTTGTTGAATCCATTCCATTAAATCGCTTTCATTCCTGCTAAGGGCCGTACAATCTACCCATAGAAGGTAGGTTCCTTCTGCTCTCACGATTTTCAGTTCAGGCATATGCTCAGCAAAAAAATCTTCCGTAAATGAAATATTGTCCGTAATATAAGATCGAAGCTCGTTAAGCCAATCATCACACTCTGTATAAGCCACATCCAAAGCAGGGATGGCAAAAAAAGTAGGATTATGAATACCAGCCTGTCGTAACCCAAGTTGGAAACGCTCTCTTAACTGCATATTTGGGATCACAATATTAGCGATTTCAAGACTTGCTAAGTTAAAGGTTTTACCTGGTGAAGTGCAAATAATGGAACGCTCCGCAATCTGCTCTGATAATTTCGCGATAATCGTATGCTCATGTCCTTCGTGAATAAAATCGGCATGAATGTCATCCGATACGAGCAGTGCATCATAACGAATGCATAGCTCGGCTATACGTTCCAATTCCGCCTTTGTCCATACACGCCCGGTCGGATTATGTGGGGAGATTAACAGAACAATCTTGACCCCTGCACTCATTTGGCGCTCCATATCATCAAAGTCGATTTCATATCGTCCATCTCTAAGCAGCAGCCGGCTTTCCACTAATTTTCTATGATTAATTTCAACAGCATTAGCGATAGGTTGATATGCAGGAGTATGCATCAAAATTCGGTCACCAGGTTCTGTGAATCTCTCGATTATAATCGATACGGCCTGTACAATACGCGGGCAGAACACAATCCATTCTTGCGGTACATCCCATCTGTAAGCTTTATCAAGCCAATGTTGTACGACCTTATAATACGGAGGGAACGCATCGGTATATCCGTAGATTCCATGCCGTGCCATCTCGCTCACCTTATTTACGACTTGAGGAGGCGCTTGAATATCCATATCCGCAACAGAGAGGACGATCATATCATCCCCCAAGCTGTCCACTACCCCGTCCCACTTCGCGCTATTAGTGCCTATTCTGCTAATCACTTGATCAAAGTTATAGCTCATGTGTCTCACCTTCTTGTTTTCCATCTAGATTTCTGTTTATTTCAGCTTTTGTAAATAGCGATATACCGTAGGTTCAGATATTGATAAAGAAGCTGCTACCTGTGAAACGCCGCCTTTCAGTAAGAAAACTCCAAGCTCGTTTAATTCGCGGACAACTTCAATCTTCTCCTGCGATGACAAACGTTCCGGCGGAATTTTTAATTTGCCAATAACCGAAGTTATCATATGTTGCAGCAGATCATCTGCATTTCCCTGCAGGTACTCCGTTGTTTGCTTTTCTTCCTTCGACTTTTCAGCAGCAGCAGGCATTACATACGGGTTAGGTCCTCCTTGTAAAATATGTTGAACCCATTCAGCAGCTACTTCCATATGAGTAACGTCTATATTCAGGCAGAGCAGACCAACCAGCTTATTCTGATCATTCTTTATATAGTAGGTAGACGATCGGAAACTTTGACCGAATTTACCTGACGCTTTGTAGTTGGCTATATACTGTTCCTCATGATACGCTTCCGATTTGAGGATTTTCAAAACAAGGTCAGTGGATGCATCGCCTACTTCACGTCCGCTAATATAACCGTTCTCAATAAAAACAATAGAGTGCTCCGGATCACTGATATCATGTACGACGACTTCACATTTAGGTCCTATAATTGCCGCAATAAATGAAGCGATCGGAAAAAACCTCTCAAGATACTGCCGATTCTCACTCCCCATCAATTTGAACTCCCTTCTCTTCATTCAACAATGTATTTTTATTGTACAAATAATAAATTATTATCTTGATAAAATAGTATCATACTTATAAAACGCTTTCAACTTTTTTTTGTGGATGATCCTCATTTAAATAAAAAAAGCCTGCACGATCACTCCTGTGACCTGTGCAAGCTTCTCACTCATTTTCTCGAACATTGAGTCGATAACACAACTGAATTACAACGCGTTATTTTTCCCAAAGCTCAATCAGTCGACCTTCAGGATCTTCAATCCAGACAAACTTTCCAAATTCACTAATCTCTTTTTTCTTAACAAGAGGCACCCCAATATGTTCAAGATGTTGAATAGTCTCGTTTAGATCATGCACTTGGAAATTTAACATCACTTGTTGTTCTGTCGGAAAATAACTGTCATTCTCCGGAAAGAAAGAAAAGATAGTCTCATTACCTGGTTCGGGTTTGATCACAGTCCCATTCCAATTTCCTATTTCAATCTTCAGCACATCACTGTACCATTTTTTTATCACTTCAAGATTCTTAGTTCTCCAAAAAATCCCTCCGAATCCTTTTATCATCGTTTCCAGCTCCTGTCTATCATCAAATTTTAAATATCCATTAGATTAGATATATCACGAATCCTAGAACCTTAATCTCCCAACAGGGCGCCCTCAACGCGTTATAGCATTAAGTGATGTCAGACCTTCATGCATCAGCTGCATTTTACTGCTCAGATTTGTTATCTTTCTCATTTCCCCGCTTAAAATTCCCAGTAATCTTTGCCATGACTAACTGTATTTCCTTATGATCTTTACCTTCAATTGAATTTAAAAATTTATTACTTGCCTTCGTGTAACTTAGATCTGTAAACTTATGAATCTACCGGATTAGCATGATCATCCCCAGGTTTCATCAAGATGTTGTGCATAGTATTGGATCGGTCTGCTAAAATACTGAAGTTTTTCATCTGAAGTTGTTTCTAGCAAATTAGATAAAAGAAGTTCCGTCGACTCTTTGTATTTTCCCGTATTATAAAGAGAGATCGCCAGAAACACTTGAAGGCCTCTATGATCAGGGAACTCTTTTACACCTCGACGTAATGTTTCCTCTGCTTCCTGATAAAATCCTAAATATCGATATGTGCTTCCTAGACCAAGCAAGGCTCTTTCAAGATCCGGTCCAGATAGTCCTTGTTCAATAGCTCGAACATAAAATGGAATGGCATCTTTTCCTAGTCCCGAATTGTCATGAGCAACAGCCGTCTGAAAGTTGATCTCCGCATCGTCCGGGTAAGTGAAAAGCAAATCTAAAAAAACTGTACGCGCTTCAGCAAGTATCGCTTGATCCTGCTTAGCTCGGCCTTCTTCGCGAAGTTGTATGGCCTTATCCAAAAGTTCTCTTTTCATTTTTACATTTACCTCTCTTTTTGAAATCTTGGAAATAATGTTATCTGACGTAAACCTCTACTGTGAATTAGCTATAATCTTCTTTGTTAAGTTAAACTCATGACGGCATTCATAGTAATAACTTTTGAGTTTATATCCCCCAGCTTTAAATACAGGCTTATGTTGATACCACACTATAATTAGCGTTCCTTCAAAAAGGATTCTACTAAGGATATAAACTATTCTGTTAAAGAGAACGTTTCTATTTTGAGCAAATTGTTGAAGTGTTTCGGATTGAAACTGAACATGTTTCTCCTCATCACTTAAAATCTGATTACATAAATCTATTAATACTTCTGACTTTGTAGATTTTTGCAAGGCTTTATAGTACAACTTAGCAATGATCTCAGCAGTTAATAGAACAATGACTGATTGTTCTAGACTCGCATATCGACGTAATCTTCTAAATACATTGTCCACCCAATGTCTACGAAGGATTGGGATTCCCTGTACCTTCATAAATCTGCCTAGATCTCTAGCGTGCCTCTGTTCTTCTTTAATGAATTCTATAAGTGCTTCATAGTAATCCTGATCTTGTGTCTGATGTACATATTCTTGCGCACGTTTAATTAGATATTTACCTTCAGAGTTTTCTCCTAATTGAAACTGTTGAATTGACTTAATGATTATTTCTCTTTCATTAGTTGTTAATTTATAGTTGTCATCCCAATGAATATATTTGAGGTTTTGATTATTTCTTCGATAATATTGCACCCATTTCGAGAAAGTGATATTCATTATTTGCTCCTAAAATGTAATAGGTTTATGTCAGATAACCGTTTTGTATTGACGACGTCCTGGCCCCTTAGAGTCGCTGCTTATAGTTGTGAGGCTTGCCGAACACCTAATGCAGTGGGTCCCGACGGGCTTAGGGGCTGAATCTGGTCATTCGCTTCTCAGAGTGACCCGGATCGTCAATATTTTGTTAGTCGAAGGAAGTTCTGGATGCAGCCATTGCATTTAAGGCGTTCTCAAAATAGCTATATACTTCATCTGCAATTCCCAGAAACTCTCCAACAAGTACATTACTATCCAAGTAACAAGCATACAGATACTCAACTAAAGCGGAGTCAATCTCGCAATAGTTTAATATGGCATTCTTCATCTCAATAATGTCATCTTGCCATACACCTGTATCTACTAAAACCAAAGAGTATAATGCACGAATTAATCTCTTAGAATACCCTTTAATATATCTAGTTTTCATCGTGTGATCACTAGCAGTAGAAAGTGAACGACGTACACGATCTACTTCCTCCTTGGTCTCTGTATTTAAGTCTAGAATGAACTCTGGAGAAATCATGATCGGGGGTACTTTTTCACCAATGTCATCACCATATAGGCAAACACAAATGATCTTAACCCAAAAACCCCATTCATTCGGTTTACTTAATACATCGTCAATCGAGCAAATTATCGTATCAATCTTAGTTACTATTGGATATTCTTTCAAAAGCCTGTCTTTAATATTTGACAATCTTTCGTAATCAATATCTTCAGGATTTGCACATACAATAGTAAAGTCTGCATCTGACTTAAAAGGTGTAGCCGTTCCTTTTGGAACCGAGCCACACATATAAATGCTATGAATCTTACCTTCAAATTCAGTAAGTATATTATTTATATACTTATCAACAAAATCCTTATATTCACTTTGTATTACAATTCTATTTATAACTTTTTCTAATATCATATAGACTCCTCCTAAACTAAAAACTTCTTTCGACTAACGTTGTGTATTCATGACGCTTGGCGAATGCCAAGTGTGTCCGGCAGCCTCTGCTTACCTGAAATACTACTGCAGGACCGAGGGCGTATGCTCGATGCGTGAATATATTGTTATCTGATTTCAGGGTAATCTATGAATAACTTTCAATAATGTTTCAACTATGATCTTCAATCAGTATTAACTTCTTATCTTTCATTTGAAATATTGATTTCCCTTGAAGTTTTAATGTTTCTCCTGCCTTCATTCCATTAGGGAGATCACTGGACAATATTCCCTCATAATCAATGTCAACCTCTGCTTTATCTCCTGCGAAAATAATGTTCTTTATTACTTGACGCCTTTGAGAAAATACCTTAATTGACTGCTCTGCTAATGTGCGAAATTCCTGAATCCCCTTTGTTTCCGAATTCACTTCACCTTTAGAAATGTTTCGAAAATGAATATTTTCATTCAAAACTCCTATCATTCCATCAATGTTAAACGTGTTATATGCGCTCAGGTATTTTTCAATAAGATCTTTTAAATTTGAGTTCTCCAAGTCGAATCACACTCCTAGATTTTGATATTACATATTTGTCCTGATTTTAGATAACGTTGCTGTATTCACGAATCCGAGAGGCTCAAAGGAACGTAGCGACTGGGTCCGTCAGGACCTAGCCTCTCAGAGGTTGTCGCCTGAGTCCGCTTCCGTTCTACTGAATTTCGCTAAAACCTCATCAATGTTATCCCATTCATAAATTAATTCATTTAGAACTTTTCCTCCGATTATTATTTGAATTGATTTACATAATTTAGCTCCATAATGTTCATAGAAATATCGTGTATTATTATCTTCTAGAACTTCAACAAATATCTTTTGATAGCCTAAGAATTTAAATTGTAGAAATAGTTGTTTAAGTAATTCTTTCCCTAAACCTCTTCCGTGATATTCCTTAAGTATGTATATAGATGTTAAATCACTAGAATTGGCTATTATATTTGTTTCTCTCTTCCAAGAATCTGCAAATCCAATAATTTCTCCTTCTGGGTTTTCTGCTATAACTACAAAATTATCTTCTCTTTCAATATTTTCAATCCATAATTCAGTTCTTTTTTTATATGATAGATTATATAAGAATTCATCTGGAATAATACCTTTGTAAGTTGTTCTCCAACTATCCACATGAACTTTTGCAATGCCTTCTGCATCATTAATCGTTGCTTTTCTTATTTGCATAATAACCACCTCATAAGATTAGTTAAAACGAATATTTCAAGCACTTAGCCATAACTGTATATAATGAGTAGCATTATACAGTTCCTATCTTGTAATTTATTTACGGTGATTTCTCATAACTTTCTTGTATTCACGAAACGCCCCGGCCTTAGATAGCTCTTATCTTAGGCTGGGGCGTTTGTCGACTGATATTTCTTCCATAATTATACACATTTCAATCAAGGGGCGATAGCCCTACAGCTTGAATAGTGTGTTAAACGCAGTTGCTGACTTCATCGAATTATCAAATGTTTGCTTTCAGTTTGTTTTATATGATGCAGCATATGGTTTATATTCTATAAAATTGTCTATTAGTTTGAATAGATTCTCCCAATTATCCATCGAAATACTCCAATCATCAGGAATCCCATTGAAATAGATAACATTCATCCCGTGATGCATTTATGACCCATATGGCCTTCTTTATCCATAACCATTCGCAACACGCTTTGCTTTCCTCGAGACACAAAAAAAGACAAGGCGATCTAAATGGTATCGATCATAAAAAAGTACTGGATAAGGAGAGAACCATATTAGGAATAAGTAAATGGCATACAGGAAAACATAAATCCGGGAACTTCATTAACTAACGGATCTAGGAGGTTGGCAAATGGCAAAGTTTTTCGTTTTAACAATATTATTATTGGTGGCAGGCTGTTCGTCCCATAACAATATGATGCAAAAACAAGTGACTCCTGAGCAAAAACAAATTTCAATTCATGATCATGCTGCTGCACCAAACTCTGTCCTCACACAGGCATCATCAACAGCTACATCTTGGCAAGAGAGACCTATTACAACAAAAAACGCACAAAATGGAATTCCATTGGATTTGTTGGATCTGGTTCGAACACCGGATGGAAATCCAGTAAACCAGGCACCTGCAGGAAATCCTGAAAATAAGGAGCCAACAGGACAAGTACAGGAAGGTAAAAAAAATACTACGGATAAAACCGATTTTGAGCAGCAGGTTCTGGATCTAGTCAATCAAGAAAGGGCCAAAACAGGATTAAGTTCCTTGAGTAGGAATGAAGAATTGTCAAATGTGGCTATGGTCAAGGCACAGGACATGTACAACAACAGTTACTTTGATCATAATTCGCCAACACATGGATCCCCCTTCGATATGATGAATGAATTCGGGATCACATATAATACCGCTGGAGAAAACATCGCAAAAGGGCAAACCACCCCTACTCAGGTTATGAAGGAGTGGATGAATAGCCCTGGCCACAAAGCAAATATACTGAATAATAGTTATACTCATATCGGTATTGCTTTTTATAACAACACATGGGTTCAGGAATTTACTGGGTAGCGCCTTTCATCTCCCAACAATAAAGTATCAAAAACCCGCAATTTATGTCGGGTTTTTGATACTTACAGATCCTGCATACGCCACCAGTTGTTTTGTTTCCTCGAACCGGATTGAATTGTAAATTTTATCCATCTTTATCTTATTTGCATTAATTTCACCCACCGTTTTTATGTGATAGATTGTCAAACCAAGTGCGACAGTTCCTCTGTGAAAGATTCGTGAGCGGTTTTCCAGCCCAGACATTTCCGAGGGCGACGTAGATACTGTGTTATCCAATGGACTTGCCTTCTTGATTCTGCTTTCATCGTCTTTACTTTTGTTTTCATTCGTTTATGTATTCTAGGACTTTTGACAAGTATTCTGCGATTGGTTTCGATGAATCTACCACTATATAATTCTCTTCATCTGGTTTTTTACTGTTTATTAAAGCTCTATAAAAACCTTCTTCTGATGATGGTGCTTCGATTTGACTCAAAAGTCTTTCTCGATTTTTTAATCGATTTCGAATTAATTCAATGTCTTCGACATAACATTCCACATACTTATATTTCTTTTTGTGTTTTCTCGCTAATTCAAGCCCAGTTTCTAATAAATTGCTGTACAAACAAGGACTATCCATGATCACGCTATGTCCATTCGATAAATAATAATCCACCAACGACCAATCTACATCATAGGACAGTTGTCCTATTACTTTACCTTCCATCGTGTATCCTTGTGATGATAGCGATTTTAAGATTGCTGTTTTAGAAATGTCATGATCAACAATGACAGCCCCAGTTGTTTGGCTAATCTGTCTTGCTAATGTCGACTTTCCTGAACCAGGGAATCCTGACATCTGTAAAAAAAACATAAACCGGAGAGGAGATCATGAATCTCTTGCAGCAGCTCCATCAGGAAGGAAAAACCGTCATTATCGTAACGCATGATTTGGAAGTCGCCAAAAGATGCAACCGCATCATCGAAATTGCAGATGGAAAAATAAACAAAGATCAGCTTCAATGATAAAATAGCACTGAGTGGGACAATTAAAGACCCTCTCATCCCTTCTAGGGATACGAAATATTCCGTGACTCAGTTTTAAATCAGGTTTCATTACCACCACTTTTATAACATTTTGTGCGCGCTAATGAAAATTTATATTGTTGATCATCTCCTGTAATATTCACGGATTTTTTGTGGGTAACATTGAATATCCAGCCCAAAAGTGGACATTAAGGCGTATACCCAACGATCAATACCAAATGCTACACAACCAGAATGCAGGTATTTTTTATCTATTGTGGAGGTTATCTCAAATTCCCTACATAGCGTATCTTTGACATTATTAAATGAGGCAATGGAAAAGGAAATATCTGAATTGGGAATCTCCACAACTAATTCGTATTTCATATCTGCAAGCATCTGATGTTGTGCTCGTGAGGAATCCTGAGGGAAATAAAACGGGTCGTGCGCCGTTTCAATCCTACCGCAAAAACCTAATTCATTGAACAGATCCCAGATCTCCTCTAAAATATCATTACGTATTTGGCAAACAAATTCTGGTTGTCCAAAATAAATAATTTCTCTCATTGAAAATTCGTTCATTCGATGTTGGCCAACTCTCCACGCTGCTTCGTGTCTAAAACAGCTTCCTTCAGCCGTAAAAACGATCGAATCCTTTATCTCTTGATTCTTTAGCTCCTGGTAACAATGAAAACATACAGCAGGGGAAAGCATAAATTCATTCAACCTAACGAAATTTTCAATATCATTTTCAATTTTTACTTGTTTGAGTACGTAATAGTCATGAGGCAGTTCAGCTACAAAATATGCATTTTGAGGGAAGTAATTTACATATTTACATACATCCATTACCTCACGCGGGATAAGAGAGGAATATTTTCTGTTTTTTGCGTTGTAGTTTTGGCTGATGTTTTGAAAAATCAAATCAAATATGGAATACAGTTCTACTGCAAGTTCTTTTTTCATTGTTCCATTCAAATCGAAATAATTCGCTATTTCAGTTTGATCAATGGTAGGATAGGTTTGCTTTTGTTGCTTTTGTTGATTTTGCGTTTTAATCAAGCGAGATCCCATTGCTCTTATTTCTTTTTCTTCAAGGATCATTGTTTGAATAATACCAAGCAAATATTCCGTATTGGATTCGTTTTCACTTTCAACAATGATCTCTCTATTGATTTCGTCGTATGTACATGCACATATTCCCTCCATACTATAGGCCAATTTTAATGTGAGTGCGTGTGCTTGTTTTTCATTTAGCACCCCTGTAACCGGAACCCGTATAGACATAACTAAGTACCTCCTTCGGATTGGAACTATATAAAGCATTGAAGAGCGTAACATAATGAATCAAAATAAAATCAGGCAGGACTCTCAGAACAATCTAGGGAAGTCCCGCTCCTGATTCAATAAATGACTATGTTTCATTGATTTGTTTACGACGCTCATAAATCGCCGGCATAATCGTATACAACATTAGAATCGCTATCACGCCAGATAAACCAACAAAAATGGTAATCCCTATTGGTGATAAAACATGTGCTAAATAAACCCCTATTGCACCAATCAAACTAGCACCTTTAGTGGCAATTTTGTTAAGTGCCAAATAAGAACCTCGCAAATGATCAGGTGCAAGATCTCCTAAAAGGGATTCATAAATGGGCACAAAAAGCACTTCACCCAGAACCGCTATTACCATTATTCCGAATAAAATCCACGCTTGATTGCTGTATGATAAAATGACATAACCAAAAATATACATTGAAAACCCTATAAACATCGTTCTTTTTTCAGGCCACGTTTTAATGAATTGCGTGAAAATAATCGACAGAACAATGACCAGTATCGTGTTCTCTGTTCTCAAATAACCGTAAACCTGTATTCCATCTAACGTCCAATGTAAAGGTGACAGTACAAAATCCTGAATGTTACTTTCTAAGCGAATGGCTATAAAATTTGCCAAATGGCTTTCAATCGAAAATAACAACATACTAGCCAGGATGAAAAGGATAAACAGAGAATCTTTCATTACAGTCCGATAATTGAGAAATAGATCCTTAAATACATTTCTCTTTTTGATTTGCTCCTCTTGGGGCAAGTTTGTTTCCACAATAAATTTGTAAGTAATGATGAACGAGCAGATGGAAGAAAATAATAACAACATGAATAATAAGAATAAATGGTTATTGAATAATAGCGCTCCAAGCGTGCCCCCCAAAGCTATGGACAGGTTGGTTGCCCAATATAATATACTGTACATTAATTTTCTCTGTCCTGAATTAGTCACATCAAGGAGCATGGCTTCTGAGGCGGGACCGTATAATCCGGAACATATGCTGTTCATTACAAAAAAAACGATAGTTATATAAGGAAAAGCGTTACCGGGTAAGTTTGATAACAATAACATGAGATACGTGATTACACGTAAGCCCTCTGATAAAATCATCAATTTCTTACGCCCTATTCGATCCGAGAAATATCCTCCCAACATTCCTGCAGCCATGTTACACAAAATGGCTATGGAGAGAATTATACTTGTTGCACTAATTCCGATAAATCTGGCGAAATAGATAGACATAAAAGGAAAGATCATGTTGGAGGTAAGGGTACTAAAAAAAATAATAATGACCCTTAGTCTTACATTTCGATGCAATTGAAAAAATTCACTCATGAGTATGTCCTATGATGACGGGTTCAGTGCGATATTCCCACACAGTGTTTTCCTGGAACCATAAATACAACATATGCAGTCGATCTTCTATCTCTGTCTGACTATCTCCATATATTAATAATGAAGCAATGGCATCTACGCTTGATTCGGCACCATTAAATGACTTTCCGATGTTTTCTTCTTTTATGGTGCACTTTAGTACCCATTCAAAGGGCAGATTAGAATTAACAGATAACAACTTCCCATTTTGAGGAGGTACCAACATCCAACCCGTTAGTCTATTCGAGGTCTGGTTTAATTTAATGGTTTGACCGCATTGGGATCTTATAGATTCTTGCAATATGTCAATTCCGGTCGCATACTTTACACCGTCATTAATTTCCCCTCCACCCACACGACAGGCGACTTCACATAATAATATTTGACCATTAGCAGTATGAAAAAACTCTGCATGAAATGCAATAGGATGGTCGGGTACGGGGAGTGCATTTAATACGGTTAGCAATGTTTGCTGAAGTCTTTCATAGAGCAAGTCTGCTTTATCCAACATCACGGAACCCAAATAGTTATTATCCTGAAAAGCCAGGCATCCATTGATATAGCGGGAAGGGCTATACAATAAAATTTTATTTTTCTCGTATAATCCATCGATATGATACATGTCTCCATCAACAAAACATTCAGCCTCTAGATTCTTATCAAGCCCGTTAGTTAGAAGACGTTCAAAATCGGTTTCATCACGGACAATTTTTACACCTACAGAAGCAGCGCTATCCACCGGCTTGATCACGATAGGAAGACCATGTTTCTTTTTGAACTCTATTAAATCAAATACATGATTTATTCTTACGAACGCAGGTACATTAGCTACTTCGGAAACCTTTTCTTTCATAACAACTTTATCCCTGAAGGCAAGTGCACTTTCGGCAGTTTGCCCTTTAATATTTAGATATTCTCTAAGCTGTCCAGCTTTCAATAAATCAAATTCGTGAGCAGCAATGATCCAATCAATTTTCTTTGTTTGATGAAGCTGGACAATTTCGGAATAGACTCTTTCATCAGTATCGACATTCTCATAACCAATTTTCTCATCGAAGAAATCACCAAAATGCTCAATATGTTTATGCTTCGAAAAGATTATGAATTCACTATTAATACCACTAAGCCACTCTTCGTAATTGACTGTATTCGGAGAAAACCTATTTATGATAACCGTTCGCACAAGCTCCACTCCATTTCACTAATAATTGCAATCCAATATGAATTCTAATACGCCACTTATATTGGAATGACTGCCTGCTCACTAATTGTATTTATTACTTTTCTTCATATCCAAATGTTTTGGACAAGTAATAGAATTGGCTGTTTACCAAGATGTAAAAAGAGAACAAGTAAACACCTTGCTTTAATTCCGAGCTTGGCTTCAACTTAATAAATATGGATGAACTTTCACCTGGCTGAATTACCAATTTGTCCCGATCAATCTCCACATCAATAAGTTCGCTATCAATGCTAATCCCTGCAATGTTTATTTCGAGAGGCACATTTTGCTGATTACTTATCTCATACAATTTTGCCTCTAAACCCTCTCTCCCAAAACGGAGATATGGGTTCCCTTTGATCGACAATGCAGCCTCAGGAAAATCAGAAATGCATCCACACTGAAAACATTTGTAACTTATTCGTTTCACTGACTTCCCTGGTCCTGTCATAATCGAAGATTCAAATCTAGCACTTGCATAACCACAATCATAACAAGTAGAAGTAAAGGCAAGCGCAGTGATATTTGTACGCTTTTCACTTATCTTTTCAAAAAATATATCTCTTTTGCTGCTTGTATAGGAAACCATCTGACTATATATTTCTTGACTCACATTCGAATATTTCCGTTCCAACTTGTGCATAATCTTTTCCAACTTGTTTCTCGACTGTAAACAATAACGATATCGACGATATAAATAAGGGACTGATTTCCAATAGTTATGAATATCCTCTATTTTCCCTTTTAAATTGCTGCCTATGGAAACACATTCCTTAAAAAAATCCAGACTATCTTGATAGATTTCAATTCGTTTCATGGCTTCTTCCACTTGATTTCGTACGGTTATTACCACATGAATCTCATCACATTCAAACGGTTGGTTTGAGAACAAAAGTAACTTCACTCTGGAAACATCACTTTTAATAAAAGCGAAGTAAAGTTTCTTCTGATGTAAAGGTATTTGTCTATGATCAGAGTCCATAAGGGATATTTTCGCAATATCCAGCCCATGCCAACTCGATTCTTCCACCTGAATATCAACCTCAGCATATGTTTCTTGAGCTATATCAGACAGGGTAACTTCGACCTTTGATGCATCAGTCATGGAGACACGAGTCTTCTTGACTTTAAGCCCCCCATACATCAAGCTTGGATCTCCAATTTGATAGTAATAGTTGTTTTCAATACCGCTATACCTAAGGAATTCATTGATATACTGTGTTTTGAACCCTTCGGTATACCCGTATTTCGATATATTATGGGCCAGAATATTCTCAGAAACATCACCGATTTTAATGCTTGGTGTTGTAATGACGCTTAGTGCATGCCCTTCAATAAGGTTTCTAACTATCGTATGACGGTAAGGAATAAAGCTCTGTGCTCCGTCACCAAGGTTGCAACCATTCAAAAACAGAAATTTGGCATACAAGTCCTTGATGGAAAGCCGTTTGCGATTCTCAATACAGCATTGGTTTGTGTGTAACAGGCAACGTGGAGCAAATTTATTGCATTCTTCAGTGTTGTTATCGTTATCGGGTTCACCTGCCTGCACACTACAAAACAAATAATCATTCATTACGATCGCACATTCGCGACAATGTGACATATAGTTAAACTCGATCAGCCTGCTTTGTCGGAACATTAAGTCTGATGTGCTTTCCAGGGAACAATGATCTCGAGGTAGGTAATGGGTTTCCATCTGACCCGCGTTGGCCTGTATGGCCTCATCCTCTCGGAGTTTAATCCGATTGGCCAGCACAGAATTCAACCGAATGCTGCTATTTAACTTGTCCTCCAGCACGATACGCTTCAACAAATACAAACTTAAAGTAGTGTAATCGGTAAAAGGAAGAAATCCCATGGGCTTTGCAAAATGAGCTAGTTTAAGATTACTTTCTCCATCTAGGAGTGAATAAGGCATAATAAAAAACCAAGAGTCATAGTGGTCTCTGACACTTAGCCCTTTATTTTGGGTGAACTCATCCAAGCTATTCAGGCTTACCACTTTCTTGTTAAAATAAATAGCATATAATAACGCAAAAAGGGATTCTTCCACCCCCCACGTTGAACTCTCTACCCACAGACAAACTTCGCGGCAGGTAGAGGGCAGAGCAGCATTATGCTGTGCAATCAATTCTTCAATGGAGTCTGTACAATGGATCTCAGAAGCAACGGGTACGTATGGGCTATCCGAGAATAGATGTGCACAATCTTCCTTTTCCAGAAAAGCAAAGATGCTTTCTTGATTTTCTTCGAAAACAGGCACCATCTTTAGTGAACCCACTGTTCCAATCCGATCTTTAACAAAAAAGCGCAGCTGATTTTTAGATGGCAATGAACGAAGCATGACTGAAGGACTATGCATGTTGAATGATTTCTCCATTGTCCCATTTCATTGACGTTTGAAACCAATCCACTGCTGCCAATAATCGTTCTTCTATATCTTGTTCACTATTGGCAATTAATACAAAGGAAGCCAGACAATCATTGCAATTACGACCATAGTTAAAGTGTTGGTTAGAGGATGCAAGTAGCTCAAAATCGACTATCTCATCCGGGTACTCCGTTTCTGGGGGGGCCAAAAATGTGCCTTTCCCTGGATGGACAAGCACATTACCACTGATCGTCCGCGGCTCTCTCTCAACGGATTCCCAGGATATCGGGATACCACATTGCATTTGAACCCATGTTTTCATTAAATCAATATTAAAGGCAGTTTTTAATGTTATACCGATCTTGGAACCACCCACACGACTGGCTATCTCGCACAATATTAATTCATCATCCTCTGTGTGGAAAATCTCCGCGTGGAATGCAATAACCTCCGGACATGGCATATAGGATAAAATCTGGTTTACCATTTCATTCAACCGCGTTACAAGTGGATTATCAGCTTCTAGAATATAACTTCCCGATGGTTTCGCATCCATATAAGCGAGACAAGAATTAATGTATACAGAAGGCCAGCAAAATAAAAGCTCGCCCTTCATCGCAACACCATCAATGTGATAAATTCGTCCCGATACAAATTTCTCTGCGATCCATTCTCCCTTGAAGCCTTCTTCTAATCTGTGCTCCAGTTCTGATTCTGTATGAATGATCGCTACTTCTTTGGAGCCTGTCCCGTCTACTTTCTTCACTACGATTGGATAGGAATGAGCCGCAACAAACTTCAACAAGTCTATACTCGAAGTTACCTTGCAATAAGGCGACAGTTGGATGTCTGTATGTTTCAGTTTGTCTTTCATCATCACTTTATTGCGAAATGCTAAAGCACTCTCCATCGTTTGGCCTGGAATGCCTAAATAGTCACGTAATTCCGCTGCTCGAATCAGATCTGATTCAGAAATAGCAATGATGGCTGTAAACTTGTATATTTTATGTAAAGCAATAGCTCGCTTCTCTACATTACCATTGACCGAGAAATGATCGAACCATTCCATGTGTTCATAGTTATTTACAACGTGATTATAACTTAACTGGTATTCGGAAGAAGACAACATCACTAGTTTTTGTTTTGTTGAGCTTAACCAGCTTTCATAGGGTGTGATGGCATGATCTCTTCGATTGATTATTAAAATAGCCACAATGAGAAACTCCTCTCTATACTTTGGCAGCGGATAACTCATAAAAGGTTATGGTATCCGCATTGCTACAATAAATCGCCCATTTTGAAGGTGTGCTCTTTATATCTCCAACATTAATAAGGTATTTTTCATACTTGTCCAAAGGTATCGGAATCCCCAACTGAATTGGAATTTCTTCATAAAGCATCTCTCCATTGAGATCATTGACACCAAATAATCTTTGATCATGATTATGACCATAAAAAAAAAGCCGATAAGTTAACATTGCATTTTCAATTAACGGATGGAACACCTCAGGGTCCCTCTCTACCCATGACAGCTGATGACCATGGATAAAGAGCAGATCCCCTTTGGTAATTTCTCTTGGATAACCTAAAAAGATAGCGATATTTTCAGGTATTTGCGTTGAAGGCATGAGCTTCATCAGTTTTTCTTCCTGATTACCGATAACGCCTGGAAACGTATTAAGTGTATGGATAAATGAATGCGTTGAATGCATAACATAGTCGGATAATGGCATCGGTTCTATCGCAGTTTCATCCGCTGAATATACGGGTTTTTTCTCCACTTCAAAAACATCACCCATACATATGATTTCCGCTTCAGTTTGATCTGTACGTATTTTGGTTACCACTTGTTCCGCTTGAGCAAACCGACTATGAATATCGCCAATTAAAGCAATCTTCATTTCGCACTAACGTCCTGTTCTACTTTGGAAAAATGCTGTTGAATGTAGGCAAGAATATGCTCGTTATCTTCTAAGCGGCCCGAAAGAATATGATCTCCATCATGCAGAGCCGGGACAAAAGGCACACCCGTAAGCTCAATTAGTTCTGTTCTTTCAGATCTTTCTTTCGTAACATTGATATTGATATAAGAAACACCCAGGTCGGTTAACAGTTCCCTCACAGGCTTACAATAGGGACATTTTTCTCTTTGGTATAACTTAAACATAGACTGATTCCTCCGCTAATGAATTTTGAATGGCTTTCAGACTACTTCCTCGATCAAAGGTATAGCCCATTTCGCTTAAACTCATTTCAATAGCACCGTAAATACCCATTATGTCGATTACATCAACTGCACCCACATGACCAATTCGAATACCGGTATCTTTTAATTCACCTTGTCCGCCTGTTACGGTAAGCCCAAATTGGTTACTGAGGATTTGAAGTAACCTTTTTGCTGATATACCACCAGGTGCTTTAGCAACGGTAACCGTATTACTTCTTACCTTCGGATCCTGAATGAACAATTCAAAACCTAATGCTTCAAGTGCAGCTCCTGCCGCCTTAGCAATCCCTTGATGTCTGCGTACACAAGCATCGTAACCTTCATTATTTAATAATTGTAAAGATACCTGCAGAGCTTGAAGCAAGGATACACCTGGGCTTGAAGGAGCCATTGGATAAAATTTGCGATAACGTGCAAAAGAAAAATAATAACTGCGTGGTTTCACCCGATCTATGGCATTCCATGCTTTTGCGGACACACTAACAAAAGCGAGACCTGGTGGCATCATAAATCCTTTATGTGACGCTGCCAATACGATATCCAGCCCCCACTCATCCATCTCTAGCGCATGAGATAACAAACCACTGATTGCATCCACAATAACGAGCGTATCTTTATCCTTAAAATACTGCCCAATACTTTGGATATCGTTCTTAACTCCTGTAGAAGTCTCGCTATAGACGACTAAGATGGCTTTCGCATCCTGGTGCAGTTCGTACGTTGCCTCAATGGATTCCATTGAGGCAGATGTTCCCCATGGAGTGCTGATCTCAACCACCTCGACACCCTGAATGCGGCAAATATCTACAAATCGCTCACCGAAATACCCATTGGACACTACGATTGCCTTGTCACCTATATTTAAGCTATTAGAAATTGCCGCCTCCATTGCCCCGGTCCCTGATGAAAGTAAGATGTAAACATCGTTTTGTGTCCGAAACCATTTGGGAAGCTCCTGATTAATTTCCTCAATCAATGTCTGCATTTGTGGTGAACGATGATGAATGACTTCCTTTGCACCAGCCATTAAAATTTCATTGGGAACCTGCGTCGGTCCCGGAGTTGCCATACGAAGTTTCATAGTTATATTTTCCTCTCTATAAATCAATAAAAAGGGTACGGGTTGCTTCCTGCAAATCAAAATCAAATAACACAACACGATGGGTGGGAGACATTGCTAATTTATAATTGCTCACAGGAAGCGAAAGGCTTGTTCCTAAAATGGAACTCTTAATGTGAGAACTTCCGTTCATATCACCAGTCGTACGAAAATGTTGGTATTCATATTTTTTTTCATGGGGGGCTATTTCATTTAACATCTGTAACAGATCTTGAACCGCACCGGGTTCATAACGCATGACGGTTAAGCCGATCGTACTTCCCACTGCACATACATGTACGATCCCACTGCCTTTTTCCATCTCTCCCAGGCAGCATTCAATTTGCTCTGTAATATCATAAGAATGATCAGAGCCTTTCGAAGATATTTTTATTTCTTTTAACATCGCGCGCTCCTACGTTCGTAAATTTAGCTAACTAATGATTTCTTTTCAGTCACCATGTTGACAATGGAGCCGATTGATAAAAAGTTGTCAAGAACCAGATCCTTGTCTTCAAACATTATGCTAAAATCATCCTCCAATTTAACAATAATGGCTACGGATGCAAAGGAGTCAATCGGCAAAATTTCTTGCTCCGCAGGTGTTTTTTCGAGTTTTGTCACTGTCATGACAATATCGATTACTTTTTGCTTCAACTCATTATCCATAATTCCACCTACTTTTCATGTCATTTTTTCTTTAAATTGTTCCAGTCTTGAAGTTCCTTCTAATTCATCCGCATTCGAAAGGGAGAAGAAGCGCTCGACAAATGATTTCTTCCATTTCACGGCGCTGCCATAATCCAGCTCTCCGTACTTTTCCAGGAATGTTTCATCTCTAATATTTAAAATCGGTTGGAGTTCGTCTGAATAATGTTCATCATACAAGTAATCCAAATAGTAAAAAGAGTAGAACAACGCTTCGGTTGCAAGCAAGTCCTTCGCTCGTTTTGCGAGTAAATTCCAATCCAATCGACCGCTCTCCAACAGGTTCAGCGTACATTCTCGCAAATCACAAAATTTGATCAGATTTAAATCGGCATGCAGTAATACCCATTGAACGTTGGTTGCTTCTTTATATAAATGGATGGCGATATGAATCAAAAAATCCATTTCTTCAAGTAAAAAAGCAGGTGTACCTTCTAAATTAGTTTGTACTGCGTTCTCTAGTAATTCTTTTGATGCTTGATAATTTTTCTTTAGATCAACATCGTAAGAAAAATCGATATCGATATGCCTTACGATCGGATCCTTAGAAAGTTTTACATGCGGATAAATGTTGCCAATATGCATTTTCCAAAGCATTTCCTCTTGTCTCGATACTTGGTTTATCGTGTTACTGGACCAATCATAATCACCAATCACATACCCAAGTGATTTAAGCACCTGAGAAACTTTGTTTCGATCCGATAAATCAATCAAGAAGTCCAAATCATTACAAATTCGAAGCCCCATATCTTTATATACTTTTGGAAGAAGCACAAAGCCTTTGAGAGGGATCGCTTTAATCGATTGTTGATCAAATGCCTGTAAGACTTGCAAGCCTTCGGCAAACATCAGTTCATTACGATGTTTATTACTGATATAGTAGGAATTGAATAATCGCTTATACATGTTTTTAATTTTTCCTGTTTGATCCAATCGAAGTAAGTGACCACCGATCAGCTGCAGCACCTTATGACGGTTCGCCAAAGAAACCAATTTATCGATATCAAATCCCTTATCAATAATTCCTTTAGCTTCTTCTTCGTTTTCTACTGTCATCTCAATACGTGAGCAGAGCAGTAGAAGCCTTTCATGATTTTGAAGCTGTATATTTTCGTTCATTTTATCCTCCTGAATGAAGTGGTAATGAAATACTCTCATGCTCCGGCAGTACCCCTGAACCGATGATTCGGAGTGCTTGCACTTGCTCTAACATTTCTGTAATTTTGCTAACAGATAATTGAAGCTTGTCACGATTAACTTTTATATAATGATTCCAGCAACTGTCGCTGTTCTCTGGTATCGTTTCAATATTTTCTCCTATTCTATCTTGATGATCGGATAACGATTCAATGAAGCAATCGGGAGAAGATGAGACGGTTGGATAAAAAATATACGCCACCGGGCATTGTACTCCTGGTTCAGATGATGGCATTAATTCTCTGAATAATTGAGGATCAACGGCTACCTTATGTTTAGGTGACCAAATATCCTTAATTTCTTCCGCATTAATGTTCATATTTACTTTCTTGATCACTTCCGGGTATTTGGTAAGTGTTCCTATGCCGATATGAGGGTAGTCTGGCCAACCACTGGCCATCAGAACACCATTTTCTTCAAATAGAAACGTTTTGTCTCCGCTCATTAATTGATAGCCGAACCGATGTACCAACTCCATGATTGTCGTTGTTTTCCCAGAGCCTTTAGGCCCTGTAATCAAGTAGGCTAAACCATTACGGAAAGCACATGAAGCATGAAGAATTACGGTTCCTTCGTTTTCTTCATTCTTAATCACGACATCTCTAATCAGCTCAATTAAAATCAAATTAAATGCTTCAGACGTTATGTCGCCACTTGTAATGTCAATGGATTTATTAGAAGCATCAAACGTTAAGAGCGTATTTGTATGCTTGCAGAATAAATGTTCTTTTTCTCCAATTTGCTGACGTACAGCCGGAATCGTAAAAAATGCAGATGCACTTTTTCGAATATATACAGATTCCCAACCCTGATTATCAGCATAATTTGCAAGATCTGCTTCTCCCTTTTGTATACGAATGGTCGCTATACATGAAGAAGTATCATCCAGTGGTTCATGGATAACAAAATGTGTGCTGAAGAAGTCAATTACCCTGTCTATTTGAACTCCATCTTCAACCAACATAACAACATTTGAATTCAGAAAATGAAGTGTAATCGTTTTGATTTCAAACACCTCTATTCGATATTTAGAAATTACTTAGTAATGTGATTATGGTCCCTATAGGCTCTTCGCATTCCGGCCAAAGATTTCTTTATAGGATTCGCATCCTCCCATTCAATTAAGGAAGTAATGAGTTCTTGGGTTACAGGGTGAAGACTTTCTCTATATGCTTCATCCTTCATCCAAGGACGTGACGTATATCCGCCCTTCGTTTCGTCCTTAGCTTGCAAGCTAAAATGGACAGTTCGTCTTTCACTACCCGCTTTAGTAGATCCACGGTGAAGAATTAAAGCGTTAAATAGTACAAGATCACCAGGTTCACAATACAGTGTGACTTCATTAGGGAGGGGGTCCGATTCTCTGTTTAAAATTGCTTGCAGTTCTTGTTCATTCAATGCTCTGATATGCGTACCAGGAACTGCTTTAAAAGCTTCATCTTCATATAAAGAAAGATTAGCTAACAGAAACGTAGTTTGTCCCTGTTGATCAAAATCATAGGGATCTTGCTGATCACGGTGCCAAACAAGATTGTAATCCACTTTTTGAGGAGCCCAGAAAGAATGCATTGTCCAAAATCGAAGTTGATCACCAATGATTTGAGATATAGGAGACATAATTTTCGGATTAGCTAACAACTCGTCAAAAGAAGGATGGCGAAGTTCCGGAGATAAGATGTCTGCAACGCCCCATGTATCATAGTCCTCATCCTTTTGGGTATACCTGGTCTTGAACTGTAAAGGATCACTGTTAACTTTTTGATAAACCAACTCTATAGCCGATCTCAACCTTTCTAAATCCTCGGCTGATATTACATTCTTTAATAAAATGAATCCATCCTTATGATAGGATTGCAGCTGATCAATGGTTAACAAGGCAAACAGCTCCTTTATCGTTATTTACTTATAACCGGCACTTCCACCTTTTTATATCTTTGTTCTGTATAATAGTCTTCGGCATCAAGCATTTCCTGAAGTCCTTGCAATTTAAAAACATCTTGAACCGATGCGATTTTATCTTCGATCTGTAAGGTGTTCCCTGCTAATTTGATTTGCTGGAATGTTTGTCTGATCGCGTGGATGGAAGTTCTGAGTCCATGATTTGCATAAATAACCATTTTTACTCCAAACTCTTGCAGTTCTGAGGCACTAATCTGAGGATAGGTTGTGGGTACCAGGATGATGGGTAATCTATTGGAATAGAGACTTAAAAAATGTAAAATTTCAGACGGATCATTTTTCTTAGAATGAATTAATATAGCGTCTGCTCCTGATTCTTCATAAGCCTCCGCTCTTGCTACAGCTTCATCCATTCCAGCACCCGCAATGAGTGCTTCAATTCGGGCAATTACCATAAAATCAGGGTTGCGCTGTGTATCCTTAGCAGCTCGTATTTTCCCTGAAAACTCTTCAATGGTAGCGAGCTTTTGTTCTCCGCCAGCAAAACTATTTAACTTAGGAAACAATTTATCTTCCATGCAGACAGCAGCAATACCATTACGTTCGTATTCACGTACCAAATGCATCACATTATTTACATTTCCATAACCCGAATCACAATCTGCGATCACCGGAATGTTGGTTACAGCATCCATTGAAGCAGCGGCTTGTAAATATTGCGTCATCGTGAGGATATTCGCATCTGGCACAGCATTTACTGCCGAAATTTCCAGACCACTTGCCCATATTCCGTCAAAACCCGCTTCCTCTACCAGCTTTGCACTTAATCCATCATGCGCTCCAACGATTTGGATAATTCGATCACCAGCAAACAAACTTCTGAGTTTTTGTGCTTTCACAATAAATCTCCTCACTTTTTGGGAATGGTACTTCCTTGTTCCAACTGAATTATTTCTCCTATCTTTTCCACGATATCCGCGTCGACTCCATGCGGCATCAGCTGACCAATTCGGTAGCCAAGGTACATGGGATCAATACCATTCGTTTTGCTGACACGATCAATATGCTGATAGTAATAGTAATGTAAGTTATTTAGTCCACAGATTATTTCCGGCTGGGCAATTTTCATCGGCACCGTTAATACCTTCTCAAGGAAATACTCGGAAAGCTGTAATATAGGCGTTAAATCATATTCCACTTCATACCGCTTCCACTTATTCATGACCGCTGCGAATTGCTCCGTAGCCAGATTACCTGCTCCTCTAGCCATTCCGCATATGGATGTGTCAATATAAGACACCCCTAAATCCAAAGCTCTCAGCGTATTAGCAAAAGACAACCCAAGATTGTTATGTCCATGAAACCCAAGCGGTATCTCTGTCTTATTCTTTAATGTGTTTACAATGGTTGTAATATCGTCAGGATGAAAAGCACCGTAAGAATCTGCAAAATAAAAGACGTCAGCGCCTGCGTGTTCGGCCTCTTGGGCAATCATGGCTAATTCACCATCACCAATATAACTCGCTGACATCAAGTTAAAACAAACTTTAAATCCCCAGTCTTTCAGTACAGAGACATAGGTTAATGCATTTTGCACATGTTGGGGGTATGCAGCAATACGAATCCAAGTCACACATGAGTCTCGCAAGTCTTCAAGTTGACGAAGTTCACAGACTTCAGGGATTACCATGACAGCATACTGTGAATACCTGAGTTGTTGTGGAAGGGAGAGAATCAATTCAGCATCACATTTGGCAACGCTTCCAACCTGAGTGGATCGATTGCTCCCAGATCCACCGCGATATCCAATTTCTATAATCTCAACGCCTGCATGATCCAATTGATGGATCAGTAGTTTAATCTCTTCAGGTGTAAACTTCCACATGTTAAGATTTCCGCCATCTCTCAATGTGCAATCCAACAACGATATTGGGCTAATGGTTTAAACCTCCGTTTCACAGGTACAAATCAAGAGACACTCACAGCCAAGGTAGACGTAAAGCGTTTTACAATTTCTTGTGGTGTCCACTCTACACGTTTTCCAATGTTCCCTGAATTAGCTTCTACCTTGCAGTGAATCATAACGGGGCCTTCTTCCACTTTCTCCGGGAATTGATCTAAAGAATCAATAACATGCACCTTGTTATACCCTATATTTTCCATAATTTCTTTTGAGTTTGAGATGGGAACAGTGTGTTGTCCCCCTGTACTTTCATGCATTTCGTTATCCAAAACAATATGGATAAGATTGGAGGGTTTGTGCTCGGCAATCATAAGCGTAATACCAAAATTCATTACAAACGAACCGTCTCCATCCAGAACAATAAATGTGTTTTGAGGATTCGTTTTGGCCAATCCCAAGGCAATAGGTGCCGCCATTCCCATTGAACCAACCATATAAAAGTGTTCCGGCCTATCACTGGCATTATACAAATCTCGCGTAATGTATCCACAAGTTGAAATAATATGAGCATCCGGATAATCTGCAATCAATTTTTCTATAACTTCTATTTTCCTCATATGGCCTCCTTAAATCGCCTCTTTAATCAACAAAGCAACCGGCATGCTATTCTTTTCAATAAGCTCAGTACAAGCTTTAACAGAAGCTGCACTATGTTCTTTGTCAAATTCCACATAAGGTATTTTAATAGCATCTAGTACATGAAGAAGCCGCTCGCCAATGAGATCATGTTCGACTGCATCATTCTCAAAAGCCCCTCTCCAACTGATAATTAGCAAAGCTGGAATTTGATAGATTGAATATAATGAGGTCAGGACATTCATGGAATAGCCCAGACCTGAATTTTGCATTAAAATGGCACATTTCCTGCCTCCTAAATGCATACCTACGGCAACACCTAATGCAGAATCCTCCCGAATTGCGGGCATATAGACAATCTCTTTCTTTTCAACATACTCCTTATCTTCTAAAATCCTGAATAGTCCCTTTAATAATGAACATGGCACTCCAGTATACGCATTGTAGCCTTGTTCATATAATTCATTTGTGATGCTTAACGCTTCATTACTCATTCACAATATCTCCATCTCTACGTTAGTTTGTATAAACCGTTATCTTACTTTCTCAATAATGCTATCCATAGAAAGAGAAGATGAAATAATTTTATTGGAATAGGGGTGGTCCTTTTCGATGTGATACATACGAAGCGCGTCTGTGTCCTTCAAAATATGGCCTGTCAAGATGCATGCAACCGTTTCGTCCTTATCGATTATCTTCGCTTGTATTAACTTTTTGACACCGGCTACCGTTGCTGCTGAAGCAGGTTCACAACCGATTCCAGAAGCATCTACCACGGCCTTCGCATTTAAAATTTCCTCATCCGTGACAGACATGGCTACACCGTTGGTTTCCTCGAGCGTACGCATCGCTTTGCGCCAACTTGGTGGGTCACCAATATTAAGGGCTGAAGCTAAGGTGTATGGGTTTGGCTCAGGTTCAAGCACTTGTTTTTGTGCAGAGATCATCTTATAGAACGGGCTGGCCCCTTCTGCCTGAATCACAGCAACTCTAGGCAATTTATCAATAAAACCCAAAGCGAACAGATCGGAAAGACCTTTTCCTAAAGCCGATACATTACTCAGAGCTCCACCTGGCACCACAATCCAATCTGGCAGTTCCCAATTCAGGTCTTGTGCAAGTTCATACACAATGCTTTTCTGACCTTCAATCCGAAATGGGTTAATCGAATTACAAATATATAGGCCCAGTGATTCACTATGTTCTTCTAAAAATTTAATTCCGTTATCATAAGTACCTTCGAAGGAGAAAATATTCGCACCATACGCCAAGGTCTGCAGTACTTTATTTAAAGAAATATTTTTATTAGGCACAAAAACATAGGACTTTTTTTGTGCGATTGCTGCATACATCGCTAATGAAGAGGATGTATTTCCTGTGGAGGTACAAGTGAATCTGCTGTATCCCATGGATTTACCATGTGTAACCGCAACGGTCATGCCATTATCTTTGAAGGAACCACTTGGGTTTTCACTTTGCGCTTTTAACCATACTGATCTTGCCCCCACATATCGCTCCACGGTTTCCGGACTGTACAACCCTGTATTCCCTTCATATTTCGAAACAACCATCTCTTCTTCCACATCCGGAAAAATAAGCTCCTTATATCTCCATACTCCACTAGCATATATGGACCGGCGGTCAGACAAACGTTGATGAAAAAGATGCTTTAGTTCGTCCGTATCGACTGCACTAAAGTCTTGTTGAATATCCAGCATCCCATTGCAGGTACATGTATAACGGAATTCGCTATACTCCGTCTCACAATTTATACAGATATATTTCATGTTTTATCGATAGACTTCCTGGGTCTATCCTATCCCCCTCTTATTCTGACTTCATATAGTCCTGGTAGGTTATTTAAAGATGGTTTTACAACAAAATGATAGTTTCCGTTCAATTGCCTAAACTTCGTCGTTTAGACTTAATTCTTGTTTATTATCCAAAAAAAGGTTTTATTTTCCACTATGTTACACTAAGACGTTACTCTTGAAAAGCACTTTTTGCATATTTTTAAATCCAAAAGAAAAAGTTAGTTTTTTACCACATAATATTCTATATAATGACAAATTTTGAGTGTAAAGTATGGGGGATAAACTACTTCAGAACAACAGTATAAGTTGAATCAAATAAAAAAAAGAACCGTTGTACAAGGAGGAAAGCCGGCCATAAACAGACCAACTGGTAAAAGGAAGACAAGCTATTAACGAGCCGCAGAGCGGCGGACGTATGATCCATATCGGGTCATGTCAGACGGAAATGGGGCCATCGTTACTCGGTTAGAGGCATCTCCAAAACAAAAAAGAAAGGCCTTCTTCTTCCCAGATGGGGAATTAGACGACCTTCCGATACTTTTGGAACATATAGATTTGGTAAAAGGCAGAGCGGGGGGCGGCTTGTGCAATAGCAAGCCGCGTAAGGGTGAGATGCGGCGCCCAATGGGTGCAGCATCTCATGAGGTTGCACCGCGTCAATACTCGCGGTGCTCATCTCAAGCCGCTGCACCTACATAGCAGCGGCTTCTTCTCCCAGCGGCAGCGTGTAATACTGCGCCTGCTGCCCTTCATGCTGCTGGTATACGACGACCAGCAGCGTCCGGCCTTTCGCGGCAAGCGGGCTGGCGCCAGCAAGCACACGCTCAAGCCGGAACGGAAGCACATCCAATACGGTGTGCTTCTGCAGTTCCTTTTCGCCGAGACTAAGGTCGGCGAAAGCACGGGCACCCATGACCGTCTGTGCGGTCATGGCCGAGGTCATCGGCAACGCACGCGAAGCGTTGCCGTCCACCCCGTCCGCCGCTCCATCCGCGGCGGACCCTGTTGCGTCGCCCGCAGGGAGCGACGCTGCACCGTTGCTGCCTATCACACCCGCCGCATCTGCGGCAGCGTCTTCCCCGGCAGCAGCCGAACTTCCCGAAGCGGCACTTGCACTTGTGCCGCTGCTTTCCAGCCATGCCGTGCCTGCGGCACCGGCAACGCGTGGCAGGCGAACGTCTTCCGGACGTTCAGCCAACGTTTTCATATAACCCGCCCACTGGTCTTTCTGGAGCGGATCTTCCCACCAGATTTTGCGTGGTTTGTACTTGTGACCGAGGAAATAATCGAGCTTCATCAGGCCAAGCACAACGTCCATGTGCGGTGTGTTGCGCGACTCCAGGAAGCTGTGCAGACGGGTGAACAGATCCTCCAGCTGGTGACCGATCTTCTGCCAGCCCTGACCCTCCCAGTAATCCCCGAACGCCTGGAAGAAGTCAAATGGCGAATCGAACTCCTGCTCCATCAGATACTTCAGCGTATGGTCCATCCGGTGGGCATTCCAGTATTTCTCCAGCACATCCTCCAGCCGCTTCAAGCGCACGATGTCACTGAACGGCAATACGTCACTGCCCAGAATTTCATACGGCGCGTGATCCATGTACGTGTAGTTGTACTTCTCCGCATCCAGACGCAGACCCGTACCACGAAGCATTTTAAGGAATCCGAGCTGAAGCTCTTCCGGCCCCAGTGCAAACACATCGTTAAACGTTTTGCGGAATGTATTGTAATCTTCTTCCGGCAATCCGGCGATGAGATCCAGATGCTGGTCGATTTTGCCGCTGGCTTTGACCTTGTTCACGGTACGACTCAGCTTCGAGAAGTTCTGGCGGCGTTTTACCAGTTCATTGGTCGGATCATTGGTAGACTGAACCCCAATCTCGAACCGGAATGTGCCCGGCGGCGCATTCTCTGCCAGATAGTCCAGTACCTCGGGACGCATAATATCAGCCGTAATTTCAAACTGGAACACCGTCCCCTGATGATTCTCGATCAGGAATTTGAACATTTCAAGCGCGTAATCCCGCTTGATGTTAAATGTCCGGTCCACAAACTTGATCAGCTTCGCGCCCTTCTCGATCAGGTACAGAATGTCCGACTTTGTCCGCTCAATATCGTAATATCGCACGCCGACCTCAATACTGGAGAGACAGAACTGACAACTAAACGGACAGCCCCGACTGGTTTCAAAATAAACAACCCGTTTCCCAAGCTCCGGGATATCCTCTTCAAATCGGTGCGGTGACGGCAGATCATTCAGATCCGCTTTTGGCCGTCCTGGCATGAGAATGACTTCTTCCCCTTTGCGATACGCCAGTCCGTATACGAAGTGGAACTTCTTGTCCCCCTCCAGCTCCGTCAAAAGCTGATGCAGCGTCTCTTCCCCTTCACCCATCACGATGAAATCGACATTGGGAATGCGGTTCATCCAATATTCCGTGTCGTAGGACACTTCCGGCCCGCCCAACAGAATTTTGACCTCAGGCATAACCTTTTTCAAAATATCAATGACCTTGATCGTCTCTTCAATGTTCCAGATGTAACACGAGAACCCGATCATGTCAGCGCCGCGCTGGTACAGATCGGACACGATATTCATGACCGGGTCCTTGATCGTGTACTCGGCCAACTCAATATCAAAATCCTTCTCACTGTACGCCTTCAGACACCGCAAGGCCAAAGAGGTATGGATGTACTTTGCATTTAATGTAGAGAGAATAACTTTCATGGTTCACAACCTTTGTCTGGACCACCAGACTATATTTTTTGGTAAAAGGAAAGCTGCGCAGCCATCCATCCGGCCCCGGATGCTGTTCATACAAACCTCTTTTGATAGCCATTCCACTTCTCATGGACATATCAAGATTTTGTCTTTCAAAGAGTGGACACTCCTTTCAAAAAGACATATCCATCCCGCCAAACCCAAAACACAACATACAGTATGAGATACACACAATCAAACTACATGCTGTATACGCTACTGTCTGCCATTCCTATGACCAATGTCCACCTTATGAAAGACAATTCACTGTCTTTTGTCCACACCACAGAGACGACACATCCAACTTCAACTTGTAAAAGTCCTCATTCGCGCTCCATCTGTGGTAAACCTCAATCACGTTGTATGCACTACGCACTATCCACTGCCCACTAACCACACCGGTAACGAACGATTCCCAATATCATGGACGAAGCATCACTAAATTTAAAAACATCTATCTCATCTATTTGATCACTTGAACTTGGACTTTGCACAATCGAAAGCACGAATCCAACAACTCACTCATACTCGTAAAAAGCGTCATCCTCCGTATCCACTTCTTCGCCCGTTTGCTTCTGGAAAAACTCCAGGAACGGCAGCCCGTACTTGCGGTACTTGACCTCACCGACCCCTTTGATATCCAGCATGTCACGTTCTGTCTGTGGACATACCACACTCATCTCGCGCAAGGTCGCATCATTGAAAATAATGTATGACGGCACATGCTCCTTCGCCGCCAGATCACGACGGATCAGACGCAGCTGTTCGAATACCGTTTCGTTCACCGCAGATGGCATCGCATCGCGTCCACGACGTCCGCCGTAGTTCGTACCCGAAGCGGTTGCCGCCGTCTTGCGAACCACACGCTGCATCACTTCACGCTGGCCTTTGAGCACTTCCACCGCCAATGGCTGCAAACGAACGACCGGATACTGTCCCTCGGACAGCATCAGATACCCTTCGGAAACCATGACGTTGATGATTTCCGCGATCTCGCGCTCCGTACGATTACCCATCACGCCGTAGGTTGGCAGGGAGTTGAAGCCGTAGTCAAGCACTTTTTTGGCACGGGAGCCTTTGAGCACCGAAGCGACCAGCGATACACCATACCGCTCACGCATGCGGTGAATGCAGCTGAATATTTTCTGCGCATCAATTGTCATATCGACCAGTTCGCGGTCATCCGTACATGAACTGCAAATGCCGCATGGTTTGTCCTCATGCACTTCACCGAAATAATCCAGCTGCGCACTGCGCAGGCAACGCGTTGTGTAACAGTAATCCACCATCTGTTGCAGCTTCCGGTAATCGTTCTGCTTACGGTCACCCTCCATCGGGTTCTGCTCGATCAGAAACTTCTGGGTAATAATGTCCTGTGCCCCGAATAGTAAAATGCACTGGCTCGGCTCTCCGTCCCGTCCCGCACGTCCGGCTTCCTGCACATACGCCTCCATGTTCTTCGGCATGCTGTTATGAATAACATAACGGACATTAGACTTATCAATCCCCATCCCGAATGCATTCGTCGCCACCATCACCCGGATATCATCGTACAAAAAAGCTTCCTGGCTCTGGGCCCGTTCATCGTCTGTCATCCCGGCATGGTATCGTCCTGCTGGCAGTCCGGCATGCAGCAAACGTTGATGCAAATCGTCCACATCCTTGCGGGTCGCGGCGTATACAATCCCCGGCTCGCTGGCATGCTCGCGCGCGTAATTCAGGACAAAGTCCTTCTTGCTCTCACCGCGCAGCACGCTGAACGCCAGATTATCCCGCCCAAGTCCGGTCACATACGTCTGCGGGTCCTGCAAACGCAGCAGCCGCAGAATATCGCCCATGACCTCGGGCGTCGCTGTCGCCGTAAAGGCCGCAACCACCGGCCGCTCCGGCAAACTGTCCACAAACGGCGCTACCGCCAGGTAGCTTGTCCGAAAATCATGCCCCCACTGCGATACACAGTGGGCCTCATCCACGGCAACGCAAGAGATCGGCAAATAGCCCATCTCCTCGCGGAACCAATCCAGCTCCAGTCGCTCAGGCGCGACATAGAGCAGCTTCAGCTCACCGCGCTGCGCCGCGCGGATGCGATCATTCACTTCTTTGCCGCTGAGCGTACTATTAATATAAGCGGCTGCAATACCAGCCGTGGTCAGGGCATCAACCTGGTCCTTCATTAATGAGATCAGCGGGGAGACGACAAGTGTCAAACCCGAATACAACAATGCAGGAATCTGATAACAGATCGATTTCCCGCCCCCGGTTGGCATAATCCCCAGCGTATCTTCACGTTCGAGCAGACTGGCTACGATCTTTTTCTGTCCCTCACGGAAGTCGGGATAGCCATAATATTTTTGCAGGAGACCCTGCGCTTCTTCTAATGTAGGTGTTTGCACACTCATGTAAAGACTCCTTACTTATCACCGGTGTTCTTCCACCAGCTTGGTCCGATCCGATTCTGACATCCGAAAGCGGCATATCCCGCATCCTTGACAACAAAATGGCGTTCTCATGACTTGTCCGTCAAGCAAACGCCGCTCCCTTTAGTTTAACGGCCCAGCCCCGAATGAGCAACCGCGTTTTACTGTAAAACGATCTTTGGCAAATGTGTAACAGCCGTACCACCTGAGTGATCGGAAAGATTGCAAGTAGAGTACGGTGTGATTGAATCATTTTAGGACAAATTAAAAACAACCGTCTTGCCCTTGTTGGACAAAACGATTGCATTAATTGTAACAACCCCCGCTAAGCCATCCAGCGACTGTTTCATCTGGATTGTGCTCCTAATCTTTCAGTGCCTCAACTTCAGATTCAGTTAGACCGCTTGTTTTGGCAATGATCGAAACTTCGATACCAAATGAAAGCATATTTTTTGCAATCTCAATCGCCTTTCTATTTTCCCCCTCTACTAATCCCTTGGCTATTCCTTTTTCCGTAGCCCATTCAATCATTGAGGCTTCATCATGCAAATACTTTTGCCGCTCTTCATACAAACGACGTGCTTCACGATCCTGACTCAGAAACTCCAGCGTATCCATCGCTTTCTTCAATGTAGGTTCATTCATTTGCAGTACCTCCCAGTTGGATTTGTCAGCACCTTTCAGGAACAAAAGCCAGTTAATCAGACCACCTTCCATCGGAACGGAATGATCATCCAGCTTGGACAGCTCCATAAAATGAACTTCGAGATCATCACTCAATTCAAGTCCAGTATGGTCTTCCCTCAGATGAAATACATTATGATAACGCTCATTTTCGATAAACGAGTAATTTAGAATATTAATTGTCACACACTTTTTCAGTTCCTTGTACGTTTGGCCTTCCTGCAACTGACTGGAATAACGCTTGCTCCAATAGTATAGGGTCCGCTTTTCAATATCGTATTTATTAAATAACTGCATCTCAATGTTGATCAATTTACCTTCAGCTGTTTTCGCCCAAATATCAAATATGGACTGTTTATCCAGCGGAGCATCTTTATCGGTATACGGATTAAGGAGTACAATCTCCGTCAGCGGCTGTTCCCCCGATTCTGCAAACGTTCGGTTCAAGAAAACTAGCAGTACATCTTTATTTTCTTCACTGCCAAAAATACGCTTGAAAACAAAATCGTTCCGAGGATCGAGTAAATCAGACATCTGACCATCAACTCCGTTTCTTTCTATTATACCATGCTTGGCATGCTTAATTGCAGCATCAACCACCTCTAGGCAAGTTAAACATTCCACATCAAACTACGGTCTCTTACTGCTTCTTCAAGTCTTGAATTTGCTAACAAGGCTCTCTTCCTCCATTTAACTTAACTCCCGCTTAATTAAGGATTATTTTAACTTATTTGTTATTAATCAATATCCACAATATGTTACCATCGATAATGATTAGCTTACAGAAAAGACATTTGCGTACCTACATATCCATTACCATATATCGTTCGATCCCACTGCCATTAAAGGAGGGCCGTTTTATTTATGTCGAAACAACATGCACATGCTATTGACTCTCCAAACATCTCACCATCAAAATCATGGATACGCCGTCATCCAATATTCACTGCATTTTCGATATTGATTCTGGCTCTGTTCGCCGCCGTATTCCTGTACTTCACGCTTCGCCCTTACTTCTCCACGTTTGATCGTTCCGAACAAGGAGATCTGAGCTACTCCATGCCTTCACGGAACGGGGAATACACCGCCGAGATTTACAGTGTGCCTTATGGTGGAGCGGCTGGCGGAGTCACAATCTGGGTTGATGTGAAGAAAACGAATGATTCAAATGATTCCACCGTAAAAAACATATATCGCGCCGAGTATCATGGACATAACCATTTGGAATGGGAAGATGAAAATACCCTCCGGATCGAAAACTGGAATGAGTATGTAGATGAAAGCATTACGCTAAACATCGATGATGAAATCTATGACGGCCGGGGCTGGGCATGCCAAAGCCTGCGCATGAAGGACCAGTACGTTCGATGTCTAGCACCCGTAAAATAAAAACACAAATAAGCAGCCCCGCTCACCGACTCTCATGCCAAGCGGGGCTGCTCTTATTCCACCTCTCGAACAGATCAACACTACTCTTTCTCTTTCTCTTTCTCTTTCTCTTCCGGCCCACTGTTCCCCTTACTCACCACCGCTTCAAGCTTTTGCCGATTGGCGAGCAATCCGGGGTCATTCGGCAGATACTCCCTTGCTTTGCTATTATGCAGAAGCGCGTGCTCCCAGTTTCCCATGTGAGCGTAACAAAGGGAGAGCCGGGCGTGGGGCAGCCAAGTGCGGCATGCCGCAGGTACGGGACGCAGACCCGGATCGCGGCTGCTGACATCGAGCGCTTGCATATACCAGTAGATGGCGGACACAATCTCCTGCCTCTCCTGGAAGCAGGCAGCGATGGCGCAGCAGAAGTCGGCATGCGGCAGGTCAAATTGAAATGATTGCAACAGCGCACCCAGCTTCCGACCCGGTTCGCCCAGTCGTTCATAACATTCCGCCAGCCGCGCGCAGGCGATGAGCCGATCCTCGCGATAACCGCTCGGCTCCAGCAGCAGCTTCGCATACGCCCGAACCGCCGCCGCATAACGTCGGCGGTCGTAACACTCGCCTGCATAATACAATAGCAGGCGTCCCTGGGCTGCGCCCTCCTCGGCGATCCATTTGCGCAGAATGCGCACGTTCCGCGCCGAATGATGGCCCGCTTCGCGGCGGTGCGTGACGGCAATGTCTGCCGTAATGACACCGCTCCGCGGGAAGCCTAACTGCTCGTGCAGCCGGCCATGCCAGCGGCACCCCGCTTCACGCTTGACGAGGCGCAACCGTCGGTCCGTCACGAGCGGACTTCCCTCCGGCCCCTCGGCCAGCGTATAGCTCAAGATCACAGCCGCTGTCTCACCGCCTGACGGCAGCTGCTGCTTCAACCTTTCCAGTTTCGCCCGTTCCGCGGGCAACAGCACATCATCCGCATCCAGCCACAGGATATATTCCTGTGTGGCCTGATCGAATGAATAATTCCGCGCTGCGGCGAAATCATCTTTCCACTTATACGTGTAGACCCGGTCGGTATATTGCGCAGCGATCTCCATGGTACGATCGGATGAACCGGTATCTACAATCACGATCTCGTCCGCGATGCCGGCGACCGAGTCGAGACAGCGCGCAAGCGTGCGTTGTTCGTTCTTCACAATCATACACAGACTGATGGTGATCACGGTTTAAGCCCCTTCCTGTCTTACGCGTATTGCGGTCTTTTTTTCTTCTCGATCTTATCTGTTACCCTTCTCCGTTCTCCTGACGTCGCAGACGTTTAACCTGTTCAACCGCATTATCCAACGCTTTCTTGCGTTGATTCATCAGGCGAAGGTGATTCTTCTCCACAGCGGCAAAATGTACGTGATCCAGCTCCATCCATTCCGTCAGTTGGTTTAGGGTTGGTGACATATACAGCTGCGTTTTCCGTCTTTTGCGTGCCACACAACATAGATATTTATGATGAACTTCCAGCTTCAATACTTCAAAATACGGCAGCAAGCACATCGCCAGATTCCCGGCATAGAACGTCTGTTTGTGATCGTAAAAGGGATGGTAACCATAAGGCACGGTCACAACCAGGGTTCCCTCCTCCTGCAGCAGTCGGTGAATTTGCAGCAATAACGTCTCCGGATGGGCAAAATGCTCCAGCACTTCGCCAAGCAGTACTGTATCAAAGGTGGTTCTGGCTTTCCATTGTGTAATGTCCAGCAGGCGAAAATCCACATTGTTCCGCACGGGTCTGGACTCCTTCGCCAGTTCCTCTCGCGCGTATTGTATACTCTCTTCTTCCAGATCAATCCCGGTCACCCGGAAGCCTTCCCGCGCCAGCAAAATGGAGGTGACTCCCTGGCTGCATCCAATATCCAGAATTCGCTTGCCTGTCGCTTCCCGGCACATCCAGTGCACACGGGTACGTGTGGCTTCGTGCGATTCCTCCGAATTGATCTCGCCATAATAACGCTCGTTAACCCGGTCATGATTCGCCATGGCTGCCTCCTGACGTTTCCTGTGAGAATGTTTGGCGCGAGTCCGGTCGAATCGGCTGTCCAAGCACCACGATATTTCCACCCACACATCCGGCTGTGGCATTGCGTGTGTCGAAGATCAATTTGGCATGATCCGCCATTTCCTGATAGTTGAAGCCCGTATGATCCGTCGTAATGATGACCAGATCCGCCCCTGCCCACAATGCAGGTGATGCTGGTTGAGCCTGGGCAACCGTGCCATCATCCTTGCGGAACACAGGCACCATTGGATCGGTGAAGACCACGTCTGCCCCTGCTTCACTAAGCAGTCTATAGACATCCAGCGCTGGCGATTCACGCAGGTCGTCGATATCTTTTTTGTACGCCATACCCGCCAGCACAATTCGGGCCCCTTGCATCGATGAACCGTTCTGTTCGAGCAACTCGGCGGCACGTTTGACCACTCTTTCCGGCATTTGCCGATTGGTCGCATCCGCAAGCGAAATGAATTGCAGCTCCGATCCCTGACGGCCTGCGGCCCAGGACAGATAGATCGGGTCAATTGGAATGCAGTGTCCACCAATGCCCGGACCCGGATAGAACGGCATATAACCGAATGGCTTGGTTGCCGCAGCGTCTAGCACCTCCCAGATGTTTACGCCCATTTGCTCACATGCAGGTGTCAGTTCGTTCACGAGCGCGATATTCACGCTGCGAAACGTATTTTCGAACAATTTTGCCGTCTCCGCCACTGTCGTTGAACTGACGGGAACGATCTCGTTCAGGAACGAACCGTAGAATGCTTTTCCATACGATAGACAGGCAGGCGTGGAGCCGCCAATGATCTTCGGTGTATTTTTCACCCCGTAATGCACACTTCCGGGATCTACCCGTTCTGGAGAATAACAGACATGGAACTGCTGCCCTACTTTCCACCCTTTTGCGGCTTCGATCGGCTGCTTTACACGCTCCTCGGTGGTGCCGGGATACGTAGTACTTTCCAATATAACAAGGCAGCCCTCCTGAAGATAAGGCGTTATGCCATCCACTGCTGCAGCGATAAATGAAATGTCCGGCTGGTGCTCCGCAGTTAAAGGCGTAGGCACACAGATAACAATCACATCCGCCTGCCCCACCGCTGCGAAGTCAGTCCCCGCCATCAATAATCCAGCCTGAGCAAGGGATTGCACAACCTTATCCTCAATGCCAATCACGTACGATTTCCCGGCACGTAGCTTAGCCACTTTTGCCCCATCAATGTCAATTCCTTGCACCTGATATCCAGCCTGCGCCATCTCCACCGCCATCGGTAACCCGACATACCCAAGACCAATGACGGCAGCTTTCAGGGAGCGGTTGTTTATATTTTGAAGCGTGGTATCTCCCTGTGTTTCCTTATTTCCTTCGTGCTTGCTGCTCTCTACCATTCCTTCCACCTCCAAACGGTCCGCCTCCCTTCTATTAATGAATAAAGCCGCCTGCACGTAAAAATTGGGCAATAGCGGAACGGTTCATCATTGCGCTGTCTGAACGATACTCGGAAAACGTCACGCGAGGCAGCCCATTGTATGGATCTGTCAGGCGCTTGTCCGGTTCCTGTGGCAAAATCACATAATATTGTTCGTCAACCTTGTAGGTACGTGGTGCCTCGAATGGAGAAATGAGTACTTCATGTAATTTTTCGCCCGGTCGAATCCCGGTTACTTTATAGTCGTGAGACGGGCGACCTGCCTGCTCCAGCATGACCGAAGCCAGATCCGTCATTTTGCAGGCCTTCATTTTCATCACAAAAGTCTCGCCGCCCACCGCCGCCTCAGCCGCCTTCAGCAGCAAATGAATGGCCTCCGTCCGCGTCAGGAAAAAGCGGGTCATGCCTTTGTCCGTAATGGTCGGGCTCTTGCCTTCATCAATCTGTCGACGGAACAATGGAACGACACTGCCGCTGGTCCCGAGCACATTGCCCCCGCGAATACACACAAAACGGGTGGACTCGCTCAGCCCATTAGCACGAATCATCATCTTTTCCCCCAAAGCCTTGGTCATGCCGTAAACGTTAATCGGATCTACCGCCTTGTCGGTGGAGACGTCAATGACTTTGGCAACCTGCATGTGAATCGCAGCGCGAATAATGTTCTGCGTGCCGATGACGTTGGTCTTGAACGCTTCATCCGGCTGATCCTCGCATACCGGAACGTGTTTCAGTGCTGCCAGATGAAAAAGAACATCCACCCCGCGACAGGCTTCCTCCACTGCCCGATAGTCGCGAATATCTCCGATGACAAAACGCAAACGTGCATCATGACCGAAATCCCGCTGCATCGTTATCTGGGCGTACTCATTACGCGAGAGAATCCGAATCTCGGCTGGATTCTGCTCCAGCAGTACCTCGGTCAGCTTCTGCCCCCAGGAGCCCGTGCCTCCGGTGATCAAAATTGTTTGTCCTTTAATCATGGTGAATCCCTCCTTGTTCAAATCATGAATTCGCGTAATACCGCAGCCATCTCTTCCCGGCTCAATCGGTCTTTCGGTGGTACTTTTTTGATGGATGTATTGTTGGAATGCACAATATTCACGTAATTGCGCTGAGCCAGTAGTTCATGCGGCAGCTCAATGACATTGCCATGTGTTCCCCGGCCCGGCAGCTTCACCCGGTATCCCGCAGCGTACTCTGCCGTTTTATATAGGTAAACATAGAACTGCGGGGAACGATGAAAAGCTGGCGCCATCTCATGATTCACGCTGTCCCACAAGTATCCATTCTGGTTGATGAGTGCTATCGTTCCGGGCTGCGGCTGCACGTCATAGAGCTGCTGAACAAAGGTCCTGTGATACAGATCATCCGAGTCCAGACGCGCCATGTAGATCTCCTCCGCCCCTTCTGCAAAAGCCAAGATGGCCCGCACACTTTCTATGGTTGTTCCAAACCGGATATTGGAAGCCAGCGGCTCCTGTTCAGCTAAAATCTCTTGCATCAATTCCCCCGATTCCTTGGACAGCTTCACCACCGTCAGAAAATCCTGATTCGTCTGCGCCTTAAGACAATGAAGGGTGAAAGTACGAAAAATGTTCATTCGCCGCTCCAGCCACTCTCTTGTCAAGCGCTGCGGGTCCATTCCGTAATTGTTGAAGTTAATCTCAATAACCACTTTTCTTGACATACTCTTCCTCCTCATCTTTCTGTGAACTTCTTTCAATTCAGTCAGACTATTTTCATAGTTTTTACAGCCCTTTCCACGCAAAAAATGCCTCCGTCAGCCCGAAACTGCTATACAGAAGCTCTCTCCAATCCAGCCGACTCTATAACGTATGAAAAAATAATAGAACCGGTCCGGACACTTGCACGGGTTCTTGTATAAATCAGCTTTTACATAAGCCCATCAACACTTTCCGGTTCCGAAAGTAGATTGATATATAACCGAAGATGCGCCCTGCGGGTCGAACGCACAAAACGTTGCCGAAGCCGCAACATAGAATAGAGCAATTGAATTTTCAAAGGAGGCTTTATACCACTATGAGCCCAATCTATCTTGAAATGGATGGTGTGTTGGATCAACTTGAAGCCGCAGTGAGGGATAAGCGTCCCTTTTCTCTGGTCCGTGTGGGCGATGGGGAAAATATCGTCATGTCCCAGGAAACGGTCTGGAGTACGGAACATGTTTTGCAGGAGCGATGGGCCATCAAGGCTAATCTGGGGCAAAAAGGACTGCGTCTGCCCAATCTGCAGCTTCGGGACGAGGTTGCCGCTTCCTTGCAACGGGCAGATATCGTAGGTGTTCTTCCTCACGGGGACAGTACCATCAAAGCCCCGGAGCATCTCAAAAGACAGCTGACCGATACGGTGTTCGCACATTTCGGCATCGCTCCGGCACTAACTTGCCATGCCTGTGTCAATCGGGAACTCGCGCAGGTGCCCCGCTTCTGGAATATGCTTGCCGGCAAGCGGGTGCTACTCGTTACCCGGGAGATTGAGCAGCTGCGAGCCATGCTCGTTCAGGAGCCATATCACCTGAATATTACAGCTGCGCTGCCGTTCGACAGCTGGGATCAGATGCAGGAAACACTACAATGGATTCAAACGAATCAGGATACCTTCGATGTAGCTCTCTTCTCCTGCGGCGTGAACGCGGTTGTACTTGCGGAGCGAACAGCGGCACTTGCAGGCAAAGTCGCCATCGACTTCGGCAAAGCCAACAACATTATTTTGAAAGGCCGCGCCAACTAATCTGTAAAAGTAGATACCACAACAAAATCCCGGACTCCTTGGAGCCGGGACTTTGTTCTGCTAATCATAAGATGCCATACGTTGAACCTTTTGTTCATAGGAACCAATTGGTGGCTGCAATGCCATGGAACACCTCAGGTCCAGTCCGTACCGATGTGGACACACCGGAAATAAACGAAGTATACACACTTTCCAGTGCAGGCGGTGCGGACAGATCCTGTGCAGTAAACGAATGAAATTCAGTGCCACCGTTCTGACCTACCGTACCTTCCGCGCGATAGATCACATAGAACGGATCGTAAACACTCCCCCTTACAAGTTCAACAACAAACGTATCCCCCACTTCTCCGGTAACACCAACTGTGCCATTCAAGGTGATAATGGGGTTTGGGACACCAAGGGTCTGCAGACCAATGGAGCCGAACGCTTCAGGCGATGGGCCTAGAGACAAACCGGGCTGTCCTACGGTTCCCGAGTTCATCGAAGTTCTCATATCGAGAAACACACCCATGAGTAACACCTCCAATGCTATGGGATACGTTATTCTATGAATCTCGACTCTCTTTGGATTGGATGGGTAACAGATTCTCTCCACCTATTTTTATTTGCCCCCGGTTAATGGTATATTGGACTGCATAACGAAATGAACGGATCGTATGCACACAAGCGGTACAGGCTGTTCAGAAGGAGATTATATTCATGAATAAACGCAAACGCCCAACAGGCAATACATCGGCCAAGGGGAAAACATCCGCAGGTTCGTCCACAGCGCGGTCGGGTCGGTCCACTTTTACTTCCGCCAAATCATCAGGACCATCCGCATCACGCAATGCAGGAGCGGCGAAGAAGCCAGTAGCCACCAAATCCTCCGCGGCTCCCAAGAAAGCCGGAGCACCCAAACCCAAAGCAGCCAAACGCTCGGGCAATTCCTATTATCGCAAGCAAGAACCACCACGCCCGTACAAGGTTACTGAACCGGATGAGCTGCTCAACTTCTTGCTGAAACATTTGAAGTCCGGCCGGAATGCCGTCAAATCTATTCTGGGTCGCGGACAGGTGTCCGTTGATCAGAAAGTAGTGACCAAGTTTAATCTGGAGCTGACGCCGGGGCAGATCGTAACGATCAGCAAAGAAGGCGCTGTTGCCGCTCCTTCCCTGACGGGCATTAACATTTTGCATGAAGATGATGATATCATTGTCATTCGCAAGGAAGCTGGACTGTTATCCATTGCCGCTGACAAGAGTGATGATCTTACCGCTTATCGCCAGCTGACCGAGCATGTTCGCCGTACCGACGCGCTGAACCGGATATTTATTGTCCATCGTCTGGACCGCGACACTTCGGGTGTCATGATGTTCGCGAAGAGTGAAGAAGTGCAGCAGAAGCTGCAGGACAACTGGAAAGAAAATGTACAGGAACGTGTGTATGTTGCCCTTGTGGAAGGCTCCGTTGCAAAAGAAGAAGGTACCATTTCCTCATGGCTGAAAGAAACCAAGACGCTCAAAATGTATTCCAGTTCTCGCCCGAATGATGGACAACATGCCATTACACACTACAAACGTCTACAATCGAACCGTGAATTCTCCCTGCTGGAAGTCCGTCTGGAAACGGGACGCAAAAACCAGATTCGTGTGCACATGGAAGATCTGGGCCATCCCATCGCAGGCGACAAAAAATATGGTGCTCATACCAAAACACTGGGTCGCCTCGGACTGCATGCACGGGTACTCTCGTTCATCCATCCAACGTCGGGTAAGCTGATGAGATTTGAGACGGATATTCCAAAACAGTTCCTCTATCCATTCCGTACGGATGCTCCATCAGCGAACTAACGGGATGATTCAAAGAACAGGCATCGCTGACTCAGTGATTTCAGTCGATACTGGACAAGCCGCGGTGCCGGAACTGGCCGATGGCCTGACCACGCCTGAAAGGAGGAACCGATGCTGAAAAACGTGTTGATTACCGGTTATCGTGCACATGAACTACAGATTTTTGGACAGAAACATGAGGGAATTCCTTTCATCAAAAAGGCGATCTCCTCCCGCCTTACACCTCTGGTCGAAGACGGGCTGGAATGGGTACTGACACCAGGCCAATACGGTGTAGACCTGTGGGCCTGTGAAGTGGTGCTTGAGCTGAAGAAGACGTTCCCGGATCTGAAGCTGTCGATCATTACCGCTTTTCAGAATCCCGAGGAACAATGGAAGGAAGACAAACAGGAGTATTATCGCTCCATTCTGCAAGGTGTGGACTATTATGGTGCTATTAGTCGTCAGCCATATATCGGCCCTTGGCAGTTTACTGCGCGGGATGACTTACTGCTGCGTAAAAGCGACGGTCTCCTGCTCGTGTATGATGAAGATGCCGGGGATGGCAGTCCCCGTTTTATTAAGGAAAAAGCGGTCAAAAAACAGCAGAATGAAGATTATACGATCATCAGCATCACCTCGGAGGATATTCAATCGGTCGCCGAAGATGAACGGATGAACGATGTCGGGGCTTTCGAAGATCCTTCATTCTGATCTGTGCACGACTGGAGTAGCAAAGAATGAAGTACATATGTTTTTTTTGGCGGCAGGTTGGGTATAAGTAGTAGTAAAAGTGCGATTACCATGTCGTATGGGACAAAGGGGAACTGCAACCATGACATTAACGCCAGAGCAGCGCATTCAACTGCATGGATTCAACAACCTGACCAAGTCGCTGAGTTTCAATATGTACGATATCTGTTATACGAAAACCAAAGATGAACGCGAAGCTTACATTGAATATATTGATGAACAATATAATGCGGCCCGGCTGAGCAAAATCCTGAATAACGTGTCTGACATTATCGGTGCCCATGTGCTCAATGTCGCCCAACAAGACTATGTTCCCCAGGGTGCAAGTGTGACGATGCTTGTGTCGGAAGGCCCCATTGTGGAGATCCCCGAAGAATCCTTCGATGAATCTCCAGGCCCCCTGCCCGATAATGTTGTCATGCAGCTCGACAAAAGCCATATTACCGTTCATACGTACCCCGAATTCCACCCGAGCGAAGGCATCAGTACGTTCCGGGCAGATATTGACGTCTCTACCTGTGGTGAAATCTCGCCACTAAAGGCACTGAACTATCTAATCCACTCGTTCGATACAGATATCATGACGATGGACTACCGGGTACGTGGTTTTACACGGGATACGAGTGGACGCAAGCTGTTCATTGATCATGAGATCGGTTCGATCCAGAATTACATTCCGGATGAGATCAAGAGCAGCTTCGACATGATTGACGTGAACGTCTATCAGGAGAACATTTTCCACACCAAGTGTAAACTGAAAGAATTCGATCTCGATAATTATCTGTTTGGTTATACCAAAGATAAACTGAGCAAGGCCGAGCAACAGGAAATTACGGAGTGGTTGAAGCTGGAGATGGATGAGATTTATTATGGCAAAAACATCAATCGTCCTTCTTCATAGCTGATTCGTGAGGACTGATTCATACGGGCTGGGACAAGGATAAGATGTCATGAAGCAGGATTTCGTAATGGAAACCTCCGGCGTGCGCTTGTCCTTTTCTTTTGCCTAACTTGACAGGCAGCAGCTCATTTTTTATGATGAAAGCAATTGCATTTCCATTGAAGGAGACTGAGCCGTTGATTGAAACGAACACTTCCAGACGCAATGAATCTCTGTTACAAGCGCTGAACGCGCAGCACAAGGTTACCACTGAAAATATTGCCAATGCAGACACACCCAATTACAAAAAGAAATCGGTGGAGTTTGAGGAAGAGCTTAGACGTATCATTGAGAATGGCAAAACAGATCAGCTCGATATGAAGCGGACTCATGAAAAACACTTTCCGGTCAGTAATCCCAATGACTCCATCGTAAACTACCGGATTGTCGAGAACAACGAAACTTCCATGAATAATAACAACAATAACGTTGATATTGACAAGGAAATGGCGAACCTTTCGGAGAATCAGCTTATGTATAACTACATGGTTGATCGGGTCAGCGGGCACTACAAGAAAATGAAAAACCTGTTGCAGGATATGAAATAATGAATGGTAGAGCAGCCCTTTGGCTGCTTTTTGTTTTGTCTATATTCGGAAATATTCAGATGATCTATATTGAATTATATTGATCTATATTAACCGCAATTAGCGTCGCTGTTCTTATCCTAAATCAGGAGGATATGCTCCCCTGCTTGTTCCCTTTTTCGGTATCCTCTCTGATTCGTAGTATAATGAGATAAAATGTATGATTTCATATCCAATAAAAGAGGTGCAACATGGCTCCACGTCATTTAAATGCTTTTCAAGGCTCCAAAGTCCGGCTAGCCGCTCCTTGCCCAGAAGACTGCATGCGGCTCTCCCGCTTCACTGACAGTTATGATTACTTGCGTAATCTGGATACCGATATTGCTGTTCCGCTAACGCCGGATGAGACGGGGTCATCCGCAGTTCGCAGAGACAATGGCTTTGAATTTGCACTGCGTACTCTGGAGGACAATCGGTTCATCGGATTCACGGCCCTCTACCGAATTGAGTGGAATAACCGCTCTGCACGCCTGGCCATTGGCATTGGTGATGATAAAGATCGCGGTAAAGGATACGGCAGTGATGCTCTCGCCCTGATTATTCGTTATGGATTCCATGAATTGAATCTGAACCGGATTGCGCTGGAAGTAATTGAATACAATGAGACTGCCCGACGCGCCTATCTGAAAGCAGGATTTCGGGAGGAAGGCCGCCAGCGTTCTGCCGTTCTACGGGATGGCACGCATTATGATCTGATCTCGATGAGTATTCTTGCAGAAGAATGGTCAACGCAGACCCAACTTCCGCTCGCGTTTCAGTCCACTCATGCCCAAGGAACTAAACAGAACGAAGATCACTCAGACTCACGATTGGTCGCTGCCGAAGGATCTGCGTTGTCCTTACTTAACGCCAAAGGTACTGAGAACTCTTCTGTCCAACCTCGGATTGGTGTCGGAGCGGTCATCCTCAACGAACGTAATGAAGTCCTTTTGGTTTGGCGTAATCGTCAGCCTGAACATTACACCTGGAGTATCCCTGGGGGCAAAGTGGACCCGTACGAATCCGTTGAAACGACGGTCATTCGGGAGATCAAGGAAGAAGTAGATCTGGATATTGTCATCGACAAGCTGCTCTGCACCGCAGAGACGATCCGACCTGAACAACAGGAGCATTGGATTTCCGTCCTCTACTCAACTCGAGTTATTGGCGGCGTTGCTCGTAACCTCGAAGAAGGCGGAGCAATTGGTGAGATTGGTTGGTTCCCGCTGGATGATCTGCCATCGCCGCTCGCTAGTTTCGCGGTGCCTGGTCTGGAAGCTGCGAAACAACTCCATCTTTATTCTGAAGATTGAAATCGGGAGAAACTAACCTCAGAATGGTCAGACAAGTCATATAAAGCAAAACAACCGCCGAACTCCTCTCTCTAACATAAAGGGAGCTTGGCGGTTGTTTTCAGTTTCTGCGCAATTTCCTTCTTTTTGGTAGTCTTCGCTAAGTGTATACATAACTTTTTTCCAAAATCAAGAACCGTTTGGCCCTTTGCACGGTCTAATACGCAACAACATCCATGAAAGGAGGAGCCATGTGACCCCTGCTCAACTGACCATCGCCGCACAAAAAGGGGATGCCGAGGCTTTTGCAGCCTTAATGGAGATGCATCAGAGCCGACTGTACCGGATCGCCTATGCCTATCTGCACAACGAGGGCGATGCGCTGGAAGCGATACAGGAATCCACCTACAGAGCTTATCGAAAGCTCAAGAAATTAAAAGAACCCTCCTATTTCGCCACTTGGCTGATCCGCATTCTGCTAAACTACTGTGCGGACGAACGCAAACGCAAGAGCCGGTTCAGCCACGTTACCGAAATCCATGAACCCAGCAGCTGGGACCGGCCAGCAGACCCTGATCTGGCCGCAGCCGTCTCTGCGCTGGATCGGGATTGCAAACAGATTATTATTCTAAGTTATTTCGAAGGTTTCTCCTTAACAGAAGTCGCTGATATTCTGGAAATCCCGACCGGAACCGTAAAATCCCGACTGCATCGTGCACTTGGGCAGCTCCGGGACCAACTTGAAACGAAAGGAGATGTAACTTATGAGCGATGAAATGAAGTCATTTGAAACCCTTGAAGAGCGTCTGAATGATCGCAAAACAGAGTACGACGCCATGTCTGTACCGGATGCCGCAGCATGTCAGGCTGTACAGGCCGGAATACGTCAGGCTGCGCGCAAGCGCAAGTCCCGGCTGCGCTGGTATATGAGCTCCATATCGGCAGCCGCGATCATCCTCGTGTTTACGGGATGTATTCGCGTCTCCCCCGCTTTTGCGTCCTTTGTGGAGCAACTGCCAGGCATGGAGGGCATCGTCAGTATGATTCGCCAGGATAAGGGGTTAATGATGGCCATCGATCAGTCCCTCTTGCAGAAGGTAGGTGTGTCCGATGAGCATGATGGAGCTTCGATGACCGTGGACAGCATCATTACAGACGAGTCACGCATGGTTATTTTTTACACAATGAAAGGCATGAAAGATCCGGAGAAAGGTGGATATGATATCGATTTGCTTGATGAGCATGGAAAAAAGCTGCCTGTTTCGTTTAGCTATTCCTCTCCTAAGCCAGCTTCAGAAAGTGGCATTTATGAGGATAAAATTGATGTCTCATTCACAGAATCTTTACCGCCACAAGAGTTGACCGTTGTATTTAAGGAAAGAGGTAAAGAACCGAATAATAAGTGGAAGGTCACTTTCCCAGTGGATCGCAGCTTAACGAAAGGCATGAAAAAAATCATTCCCGTAAACCAAACAATGACCGTGGACGGGCAGCGTATTCAAGTAAAACAGGCCGTTCTGTATCCTACTCGTCTTGTACTTGATATCGAATATGATCGGAACAACACCAAAAAAATCTTCGGAATTCGTGATTTGCAGTTGGTAGATGAGCACGGCCGAGCATGGCGAACGGATTCCTCCTCCATCGGAGGCTCTGGAAGTTCTGTCTTTTTCGAGAGCATGTACTTCTCTACTCCGAAAAAACTGACGCTGCAGGGGTCTGGCCTTTCAGCGGTGGATAAGGATGAACTGGTTATCAGCATCGATCCATCTTCAGGTGAAATACAAGGTGGCCCATCGAGTTTGAAATTCCTGCAAAGCAAGGTACAGGGAAAAGATTTGGTCATCGAGTTTTCAATCGCAGACGCTCAAAATGCTACTTCAGGGCTATCATTTACCAATATCGAGGACAGCAAAGGAAACCCTTTCGACATTAATGAAGTAGGTTGGAGCCCTTCCGTCTTTGAAGCAAGGGTTGTCATTAAAAATGGAGCCGCAGCCAAAGGAAATCTGACAATGGAAATATACTCTTACCCTGATCAAATTCGTGCACCGTTCTCCATTGAAATTCCTGTAACTCCCTAAAGGAAATGTAACAGCCATAATTGCAAGCCACATGAAGTAGTCATGCACTATAATGATAATATCAAACATCTACGTTAAATCGACATATTCACAAGAAAGGGTGTTTCCACAATGAATAAGCGTTCGATCCGTTACCCGCAACCACTCGCTCCGGGAAATACCATTGGCGTGGCTGCACCATCCAGCGGTGTAAGTGAATCCTTGCATCATTACCTTGAAGAGAGCAGGCACAACATGGAGCGCCTTGGTTTTGGTGTTCAGGAGAGCCCATTTCTACGGCATAACGCCAAATGTGTAAGTTCCTCCAAGGAAGATCGCGCTGCCGAGATCAATGCATTTTTCCGCGACCCTGAGATTCAGGCTATTATTCCTCCGTGGGGTGGAGAGTTCCTTATGGATATCCTGCCCCTGCTGGATTGGGAAGCTTTGAAAACCTTGCCGCCCAAATGGGTTATGGGATATTCGGATATCAGCACCTTTTTATTCGCATACACCCTGATCACCGGAACGGCTTCGGCACATGGTACGAACTACGTGGATCTAAGATCCAATGAACTCGATCCGGTGACCGCCCGCTGGATTGACGTATTACAGACAGGCCAGGGAGGGCAGGTTACTCAATCTTCCTCCACTCACTATCAATCAGAATGGAAACCGGAGTTGTCGACGTTCAATCTGGATACTCCTTCTCAATGGAAACAGTTGGGCCAACCCGAAGGAGCAAACTCGCAGGTTACATTCTCAGGTCGGTTGATCGGCGGCTGTATGGATACGATCTCCAGCCTGATTGGCACGCCGTATGCACCTGTTGCATCCTATCTGGAGCAATACTGTGCAGTCGAAGGTACCATCTGGTATCTGGAGAGCTGTGCGATGAACGCAGGGGATATCTACCGTCTTCTGTGGCAGATGAAACAGGCAGGCTGGTTTGCAGGTGTGAAAGGCTTCATGATTGGACGACCTGCGGGTTATTCCGATACAGAGGATTTCAATTTCACCGATGCCCTCTCCGCTGCACTGGGGGACCTAGATGTCCCTGTATTGTACGATGTGGATCTTGGCCATATTCCGCCTCAGTTAACCTTTGTGAATGGAGCACTGGGCAAAGTGGCTTATGAAAATGGACGCGGGAGCCTTGAGATGGCATTTGTGTGATCACCTTTTGTAGGCAGATGCATACCTTGAAGTAAGAAATTATTTTGAGGAAGGGTTGTGCATCATGTCTGGATCCACGTCCACACCATCCGCACGGGTCGTATACCAAGCCAATCAACCAATGCTCCAATCCGTGCAAAGTGTACGGAATATGCTTCATCATACAGCCCGGCAGCATGTAGGCAAGAAGGTGCAAGTCCAAAATATCGATGGTCAGGTATGGGAAGGTATCATTATCAGCGCAGATCGGGGAATATTGTATCTCCAGGTTACGCCGATGCATGGATATCCTGAGCCACGTGCCTTGTTTGGACCAACTATTTTGCCACTCGTGCTGTATGAGCTGTTGGTCATTACCCTGTTGATGTAGTTGTTTTTTGATTCGATCGAGCCTAATCCAAGAAGCTTCTCTCCCTTTGACCATCAGGCCCCGGGAGCGAAGCCTTTTTTGGGTTTTAAGAGTGTTCGGTTATCAATTTGGTGTGAATGCATGCATTAATCTCTGCAACCTGGATGACTTCCTGTAGTTCGTGCGGTATGTTTCATTGCTAACGTGTGAAATATGATACAATGGTGTCGGCACCAAGCCTTATCTCATATGAACGGAGCTTGATCCGGTTGGAATATATCCCTCATGATCCTCCACCCGTGCCTCAGTCTGAGACGGAGCTGGTTGGGACAAATCATACTGAACAATCCCGCGTGATTGCAATCTGTCTATTGGCAGGCAAAATCATGCTGCAAAGCGGCGGTGAAACCTATCGTGTGGAAGATACGATGAAACGCATGGCTGCCGCGCTGGGCCTTCCCCATTCGCACAGTTATGTTGTGCCCACAGGTATCTTCTTCTCGGTTGATGCAACCGAGCCTGCCAAGCTGATACGGATTTCTGAACGAACCACGGATTTGCACAAAGTATCCGAAGTGAATGCCGTTTCCCGGCGTATTGGACAAGGTGAATTGTCCGTGGAAGATGCCTATGCTTTGTTACAACAAATTGAGGGACAGCCCTCCTCCTATTCTGCGGTTGTGCGGCTTACGGCGGCGGCGTTATCCAGTGGGTGCTTTACCATTATGTTTGGTGGAGGCTGGGTCGACTTTCTTCCTGCTGTTCTCTGCGGTGGTATTGGCTATGCAGCAGTCATTGCCTTCCATCGACTGGTACTGGTGAAATTTTTTGCCGAACTGACAGCTTCATTTGTCATTGGCCTGCTCGCCTTTTTGCTTGTCTATATGGGCGCGGGTCATGAACGGGACAAAATCATTATTGGCTCAGTCATGCCCCTGGTACCGGGACTGCTGATTACCAATGCTGTGCGTGACCTGATGGCCGGGCATCTCGTGTCCGGGTTATCCAAAGGAGCCGAGGCATTTCTGACGGCTTTTGCAATTGGTACCGGCATTGCTGTTGTATTTTCACTTTTTACGTAAGACGGAGGAGTTGCAGGTTATGCTTCATTTTATTGAACAAGCCCTGACCAGCTTTGTCGCATCGGCCGCATTCGGTATTATTTTCAACGCTCCTCGGCGCATGCTGCTTCACGGTGGATTTGTCGGCATGATCGGCTGGATCATCTATATTGTGCTCGAATATGCCGCGGATGCTGTTCCTGCTACCTTGGCAGCGACCATCGCGGTTGGTGTCATAAGCCAGCTGTTCTCCCGCATGTTTCGCGCACCTGTCATTATCTTCAGCGTAGCAGGTATCATTCCGCTCGTTCCCGGTGGACTGGCCTATAATGCGATGCGTAATTTTGTGCAAAATGACTACGGTGCTGCCATGGAGATGGCTGCCAAAGCGCTTATGTTATCCGGTGCCATCGCGATCGGACTTGTATTGTCCGAGGTGTTGAACCAGATGATTCGTCGTATACCCGAATCATTGCGAGCAAAATCCTAACACAGCACAGTAGATGAATATAATATCACTAAACTAAAACGATAAAGACCCGTTAGAGACAGGGAAAACGCTGTCTCTAACGGGTCTTCTATATTTCCAGCCAATGTTGATCCGTTATCATCTAATATGCAGCGTTTTGTTTTCATCATTGTATCCATTTGTTCGATAACTGTACGATCCATAAAAAGAACTCCCCATTTCTGTTGGACACTCCTTGTCCATTGGTGTACGGTAAACCATTCTCTTTTATGGCAAAGCACGCTTCATCACCGACGCAAATAAATCCGCCGCCACACCACTTCCGGATCTCATATAATGCTCTGCATCCGTACGATCAAACCCCATCCAGACTGCGGCCGTCCACTTGCTGGTATATCCTACAAACCACAGATCCCTGTTCGCCTCCTTGCTTACACCAGGTAATGCAGCCTGCGTTGTTCCTGTCTTCCCCGCTACCTTATGCTGACTCAATTGTGCCCTGCTACCTGTTCCTTGACTGACCACATCTTGAAGCATGCCGGTCATGGCCGTTGCCGTACTGGTGGAGATCACCTGCTTGTTCTCTGGCTTAAAAACATAGATTGTCCGACCGCGTGAATCCGTAATTTCACGAATTAGATGTGCCGTATTGAACTTGCCGTTATTGGCAAACACGGAATATGCCTGGGCCATTTTTAGTGGAGACACCCCTTTATGCAAGCCACCTAGGGCAATCGACAGATTAAGATCCTCCTTGCCCAGTTCAATGCCTAATCGACCTGCAAATTGATGTGCGCTTCCCAGTCCTGTCTCATGCAGCAGCCATACAGCCGGAGCATTAATGGAATGTTCAATGGCTTGCGACATCGTAACTGTACATCTGTAACGCCCGCCCAAGTTGCTTGGTTGATAGCTCCCATATTTCATGCGTTGATCAGGCAGCATGCTTTCTGGCTTAAACCGACCTGATTCCAATGCAGGTCCGTATGCAATAATGGGCTTAAATGCAGAACCAGGTTGCCTTGCATCCGTGGTTGCCCGATTAATGCCTCCTTTTACGGGGTCACGCCCGCCCATCATCGCTTTGACTTCACCGTTATGCTGGTCCAGTATGACCATACTCGCCTGAACTTGCTCATCCTCACGATCATCGGTGAACCGGGAAGATTCACGGAATGCTTGCTCCATCGCCAGCTGAGCTTGATCATCCAATCCCGTACGAATGGTCCAGCCTGCGGATTGAATCTCTGCTCCACTCTTGCCGGTGAGACGGGAAACCTCCTCGATTACCGCATCCAAGGCAGACACGTAGGCAGGCGCTGTTGAACCTAGAGCAGATGCGGATGTTAAACTAGGCGGGTTATATTCCACATTTCGCGCTTCCTCCATCTGTTTCTTAGTAATAATTCCTTGCTCATGCATGATACCAAGAACCACAGAACGCCTCTCTTTGGACAGGTCTTCCCGATCCACCGGATTGTATATAGAAGGTCCCTTCGGAATGCCGGCCAGCGTAGCCATTTGCCAGATCTCCAGCTGATGTAGATCCTTAATCCCGAAGTATCGCCAAGCCGCGGCTTTAACGCCATATTGCTGGCGTCCCATATAAATATGATTCAAATATAGCTCTAATAGCTCATCCTTGCTAAATCTCTTTTCCATCGCCATGGCAATCGACATTTCATTCACCTTGCGAACCAGCGTTTTATCTCCGTTCAAATACAGATTTCTGGCCAGTTGCTGTGTAATTGAGCTGCCTCCCTGCCTCAGGTTCATATGTAAAACATCCTGCACAACCGCCCTGCCAATCCCGATAAAATCCAGTCCATCGTGGTTATAGAAACGTCGATCTTCCGTAGCCAGAAACGCCTGCTTTAACAGATCCGGCATATCCCTCAAATCGGCATACTCCGTATATCCCTTGGTTTGTACTTGTAATCTCAAAATTTCTGTTCCATCCGCATTGGTAATGATCGTGGAAGAGGCCACCGAAATGGCCTCAGGATGATTGCGAAGGACACCTTCGCCGTAAGTAACTAGATAGGTATAGCCGACCGCAAGCAAAATAACGATTACTACAGAGGCATCAAATATGTGATAAATTACGCGCCTTATGCTGGATCTCAACATTCAGGCTCCCTAAATACATGTGGATTGGAACCTGAATGTTCCTGTGGCTTCATTTCCATAGAATCCAGGGCAAGCTCCAGCCTTAACGTCTGTTCATACGCCAGTTTGACCCAGTGCAGAATCTCCGATTCATCCCGGCAGCGTCCTTCTATGATCGTATCAAGCGAGGAACGAACACCGTAGAGAGTCAGTTTAATCGGCAGATCGGCATGTATGCGACCAGATTGTGATCCAACCAATTCTTCTTGAATACGTTGCTTATGGCTTCTCTCACTTTCTGACGCCATTTGTTGCCTGTTACTTTCATCGCCATACATATACATACCAGAACTGAACCATTCTTCGTCTCTCGGCTCTCGATCTGTCCACTCCTGGTCTGAACTGTTTAATCGCTCCGCTTGTATACGTATAGCAATGTCTTTCAGATCCGCGGCAATCTGTCGCAGCTCTCCACCGTTCAACACATCTATCTGTGCTGGAATTCGGCCATTGGCCAGTTCATGAGTTCCACGACCAATCACCTTGAGGTCATCTGCAATCTTCTGGGATCGAATCCAAAAAAACAACGCAAACATACCTCCCCCAATGAATATAACCAATGGCGTTGTACCGATATGGTTTATCACCCAGTACATAACTCGAGTTAAACCAGTTGTCTCCGATAGGATATGATGGTGGGCAAAACGTAAAATGTGATAAACGACAAATAGGAGCGCTGCGCTAAGTAACGCGCTTGCTCCGCAAATATATATGTAGCTCAATCTGACTGTTCGTAATAATAATCTCATATTCGGCATCCTCCTCAATTTTGCAGTTCATCTTTTCGATTGAGGTTAAGAATACCGAATATTCCTTAATGAAGAAGTGGGTAACTTCTTATCATTTTCTTAATTAAGCAATTATATAAATTGAACTTAAGAATATTTACACTTTCCACTCCGATGACAGAACAACCTTCCGATCGCTGTTATCCCCAGATTTTTTTTAATTTCCTTATTTAAAGGGGGAAATCCGGGGATAAAGGCGAAGCGTATGCTTTCGATGCAGCTTTCTTTCAGAAAGCTTTTAGCTCTGCTTCTTCAGGTTATTTCTGTCCTCTCCGTTATCGTGTAAATGTTTAGTTCAATTTATATAGATATGTTGAATCAAGCAAGCTCTCTTACAAGTAGACGCAAATTCTGCCCGGTTACCGTTCCTCTGCATCTCTGTTCATCGGAGGAGCAGTTAGCGGAAAACGGGTAACAAAATCGGTTCGGCCCTGTTCACTGTAGGCAGCGATACTTCCTTTATGTAATTCAATCATGGATTTGGCAATAGCCAACCCGAGTCCGGTGCCGCCCGTATCGCGAGAGCGGGACTTGTCCACCCGGTAGAATCGATCGAATAAATGCGGCAGATCCTGCGCCGGAATCGGTACACCATAATTGCTGATTCGCACCACAGCTTCTTCACCTTCAAGAGACAACGCGATCTCCATCACTTTTCCCTGTGCCCCATAACGGATCGCGTTACTGAACAGGTTCTCATACGCACGAACAAGCTCTCCAGGAGCGGCCTGAATCCATAAAGGTTCTTGTCCACCAATGATCTTGTATGTCATGCCCGCTTCTTCCAGCATCGGAGAGAACTCTTCAGCGAGCTGCATCAGAAACGGATTCAGGTTCAAAGATGTTAATGACAAGGGTAAGCTACCACCACTGACACGGGTATATTCGAACAAATCGTCAATTAGCTTCCTTAATGTTAAGGATTTCTCGTACGCAATGCTCACGTAATAGCGCATCTCAATTTCATCCTGATATCGATCCTTCTCTATGTATTCCAAAAATCCGAGAATGGAGGTCAGCGGAGTCCTCAAATCATGAGAAATGCCTGTAATCAAGTCATTTTTGGCAGCAACTGCACTACGCTCCTCCTGCAATGACAGTTGCAATTGTTCAGCCATCTGATTAATACTGACAGCCACAACGCCAAATTCATCCGATGTCTTCACATCGATCCGATGAGACAGCTCTCCTTTGGCAACTTCCTGAATTCCTGCCGTAATCTCGTCCAGAACCAGCATCACCTTGCGCGTGAACAGGAAAAAGAACAGCACAAAGCCAAGTATGCCAACCATAATCATTAATGGCACCGACCCAATATGGTTCACCAGCCACCTGATGCCCCTTGCAGGGATCGAATAATTAGGATAAGTCTGAGCCGCCAGAATGGAGTGTACAACTTTGCTGCCCCCATACAAAAGAGCCGCCGTTAAAATGCCACTCAGCAGAAATGCGTAGATAAATTTCCACCGGACTGTGTTAATTAATTTTGAATTCATCTCGGAACTCCTTGCTCATGCTCTGTATCCAATTAACCTCATAGACGCACGTGCTTATTGTGGTTTGATCATCTTATAGCCAACACCCCATACCGTCTGTATGAATTTGGGATGTTTGCTATCGAGTTCGATTTTCTCACGAATCTTGCGGATATGCACCATGACGGTGTTGTTGGACTCCATAAACTCTTCTTTCCAGACCTGCCTGTAGATCTGCTCCATACTCAGCACAGAGCCTTGATGGCGCGCCAGCAGCTCCAAAACAGCAAATTCACGGGGAGTCAAGCGAACAGGCTGCTCATCCACCCAAACCTCATGCGTATCGGTGTTGATGACCAGATCGTCAATCACCCACTCATGCTCCTTGTTCTCACGACCTTCGTTGAAGGTATGGTACCTGCGAAGTTGTGACTTTGCCCGTGCTACAAGTTCAAGCGGGTTAAAAGGCTTGGTCACATAATCATCGGCGCCGATGCTCAGCCCTGTGATTTTATCCATATCCATGCTTTTGGCGGACAGCATAATGATCGGCATTTTCTGCTCTTCCCTAATTTTCATACATGCTTCAATTCCGTCCATATTCGGCATCATGACATCCAGAATGATCAGATCAATTGGCTCTTTCTTCAATTGCTCAAGCGCCTCAATCCCATCACTGGCTGTCAGAACCCGGTACCCTTCATTGCCAAAATAAATCTCCATCAGTTTTATAATATCCTGCTCATCATCCACAAGCAGAATGGTTGCTGGCTGTGCCACGGCATTATTCCTTTCCATTCCATGAATCATTACTTGATCAAAGTATACCACTAGGAAATGAATCTGCGAAAAATCATCGCCTTTGAAAAGAAGAAAAACGTTGGATTTCCGGTAAATGAGTACCCTCTCATAATGGTTACAATTATGGTGACCCGATACAGCTTCTGAATGTTCATCTATCTCTCTCATCATAAGTGGTATTGTTTTCTTCCACTTGGCAATCTCTATTATTAACGTATAGTATCGTCGATCTAATCTTTGCTTAACCGTTGCTTGTTGCGGATAAAGTGCTCTATGTATTCTATTAAATCTTGCTCTATATTCAGGCAGAACCTAGCATTACGGACCTTGGTCTATCTATTCAAACAACGCTACTTTGGGCTCTATACCAGTCAGTGTCAGCATCGTATGCAGTTGACCCCTGTGGTGATACACATGTCCCATGATCTCAAGCAGCCACTCCAGACGACTGTACGAAGCTCCCCAATAGGAGTCAGTCACCTGTAATAATTCCTCCGTATTAAACTGTCTATATCGATGATAGAGGTACATCTGATTCGCAATCAGCGCTTCTTTGATCTCACTCAGTGAATTCGGCTGATTTTCCTCGTAAAATAAAGCCATTTCTTCTTCGGAAGCGCCCTCCGAAATATGTACATCTGCACGACAAATGACGGATAGATGAGCAAGCAATTCTCCAACCGGCCGTTTGCCTTCAATCGGAGTCAAAGCCAAGTCCTGCTCCGACAGTTGGTCACATAAATTGATTAATGATGTCACTGCCACATCAATATGTTTAAATGCAGACTGAATCAACCGAAACACTCCCTTTTTATCCCATTATATAGAACGTATGATCGCTAATCAACCATAAATTCCCCCTTTATATATAAACCAGCTTTGATCGAAAACCAACATTGACGAACAAAAAAAGTCCCTCCTCCCTCATGTAGACGGAATTTGGGACATTTTGTTGCTCCGATGATAACAAACACGTACTCAACTTGAATATAACGAACAATACGTTTGATCGAATCGTCCTGCGAGCAAGTCAGCCTTGCGAATGAAAAATTGAAGCTCCCCACAATCCCACCATTGAAAACCGATAGCGTCATGCGTATCAATTTTTAATAGAAGCAAGGTATCCGCAAGCTCTTGTTGTGTCCGTTTCTCATCCCCGCCATAATGAGCAGTCAGCTTCTTCTCACACGCCTGCTCGTCATAAGCATACTCTTCATCAAGCACGATCTGTAACAGCGCCTGATGTTCTGCATCCGGATGCTGACCGTCCGGGTATCCAAACATGCCACCCCAGTTCTGCGTACTCGGATGATTCCAGCTGGACTCGAATTCGAGGTATCGGTCATACAGACCTTCCTCCCCTTCGATAGCTACCGTTCCACCAGACAGCGGGGCGGCGATTGCATTCAGAGCCAGAGAATCAATGTATGCGTATGTAGGAAACTCGAGATTAGGCAGCACTGTTACCGAATGTGCTACAAAATCGTCCTCACCCAGTGCGGTTTCGCCATCAGGCTCTCGCCTTGTCAGGTTATGAGCATCCGGCTCGTAAATCACACGATGCTCAATATGATAAGCCGGTTCATCCACACCAATGAAAAAGTATAACATGCCCCGTTCCGGCAAACTCCCGCGCCCATCATTAGGCGTATATGGCGTCAAATCCACGAGATTCAACTGGGCCAGGAACGTCATGGGCACCCCATTCTGTGTCAAAGGCCATTTCATGTTACTCGGCAGATCCGGATTTCCACCTACACGTGAATTTCCTGTTCTGCGATACTCATCGATTGTCGATACATCAAGGCGAATTCCCCAACGGCTTGAAGATAACAGCAGATCGGCAGCATTACCCAATCCATACTCCTCAAGAGTTTTCCGGGCTTTTCTGGTCAGACGTTCACATTGTTCAGGTTTAATCATACAGATCCTCCCCTTCTGACAATACATCTATGGTGAGACATATTCAGGTTCACACCTGTATATTCTTCCGCTGAGTCTTCTTTCCCTGCTTCTTGCAAAAAAAGAGACTGACATCCGGTGTCAGCCTCCTTCCTTATTATCCATTCGGTTCATTCTTAACGATCCCGATTTGGTGAATCATTCTGGAAAGCACGAATATGCTCCTCGCCATCCAGAAATTCATGCGACTGGTGTGCAGCCATTACACCATGATAACTAATATCCAGACCCAAGTCTTCCTCTTCTTCCGTGGAACGGACAGGAATGATCTTGCCAATCAATTTCAGACCAATCCAGGTCATGACAAATCCCCAGACGACCAAAGCCGTGAGGCCGAGCGCCTGAACACCCAGCAGCCTCCAGCCAGCTCCCATGAACAAGCCACCATCGGTTGCAAACAAACCCACGGCAATCGTACCCCACATCCCGGATACAGCATGAACAGGGAACGCACCCACGGGATCATCAATCTGCCTGCGGTCCAACCAATTCGTTGCAGCCATCATGAGCAATCCGGATACCGCTCCGATAAATATCGCAGCCACATCACCGACAAAGGCACATCCTGCCGTAATACCGACTAAACCGGCCAGCGAGCCATTAATGACCGATGGTGCATCTGAACGATTGAATCGGAACAAGGTGTAGAGCAGTGTGACCGCACCGCCTGAAGCAGCAGATAACATCGTAACGATGGCAATGTGACCGATCCTGACATCAGTTGCACTGAGCGTACTTCCTGCGTTGAAGCCAAACCAGCCAAACCACAGCAGAAATGCGCCTACAGATGCCAGCGGCAGATTGCTCGGAAGCGCAATGGCACTTACGCCATGCGGCGTGTATTTGCCTTTACGCGGCCCAATAATAATCGCAGCGGCCAGTGCAGAGAACCCGCCCAACGCGTGAATGACTGCGGAACCGGCGAAATCCTGCATCCCCAGCTTGCTGAGCCAACCGCCGCCCCATGCCCAGTGTCCACCAATTGGATAAATAATGGCCGTCATCAATATGATGTACAGCAGATAGGCACGAAAGTTAATCCGCTCAGCCACAGCGCCCGATACGATGGAAATAACAGCAATGGTAAATGCGGCCTGGAACAGCCAGAATGTTTCTAATGATACGGGTACATCCAGGTGAGACAAGTCTCCATTGAGGAAAAATCCGGTTATGCCTACAAAACCTCCAGCATCAGAGCCATACATCAAGCCAAATCCGATGGCATAGAAAAGCAATGTTCCAATGGTAATGTCAGCGAAAACCTTCATAATAATATTTACACTATTTTTATAACGTACAAAGCCAGCCTCCAGAAGCGCGAATCCGCCCTCCATCAACAAAATCATGGCTGCACTCAATACGACCCAGACCGTATCAATCCCGGAGCTTAACGTCTCCAAAGTCATGCTTATACATCCTCCGTTTCCCTAAGCTGTCTAATCTCCCGGATCGTTTCGGGCGTAAGCTCGATTTCGTCCCGTTCGATGCTGTCCGGATGCTTGATTCGTTCAGCAATGCGGTCCAGTTCTCGTATCCGCCGCCGGATTTGTTCCATTTTGCGAAAACGTTCCTTCACCTGGACCATATATTCCACCGCCTGGTGATGGGATGCAGGGCGGCCTGCGAACCATTTGCGTACAGTCGACAAGGATTGATAAGCCACTTCTTCCGCACGTTTTTTTTGTTCGAATTGTTCAATTTTATGTTTAAGCGTTTCGATCTCATTTTCTTTTTTGACCTTGAGCTGTTGGATAAGGTACAATAAATCGGACGATGATATTTGCAATGCTGTATGGTGATACACCTCGTCAATTACTAACATACCATGTCAGGACTCCTTACACATCAAGTTACTTGTTATCGATTATAGAGTCCAGCACTACTTAGCGTCAATTCTTTTTTTGGCGATGGTATAATTTGATATAACCCGTTTATAAAAAAAATCTTCATTCTTACGCACTTAAATTCAACTAACAAAGCGACTTAAACACATCTTCGCATTCAACTTTCAGATCCTCTATGATGTATATTAAGCATCCACATTTTAGGCACTGCACTTACACAAGCTGACATCATAGAACTCATATAAAGGAGAGGATCGCACGATGTTCACTCGTAATGACGACATTCGGAGCCAAATCTGGGAAGCCGTCTCTGGACTCAATGAAGAGCAATTGAACCTCAAACCCACACCTGACCACTGGAGTATTATCCAAGTTCTCCGTCACCTGAATTTGATGGAAAACATAATTGTGAAGCAAGCCCGCACCGCGTTAGAGAAGGAACAGACCGTTACTGTGGACAAAAAGCCATATGAGCTTACACTGGATCGCAGCCACTCTGTCAGCGCCCCGTCTCATCTCCAGCCTCCTGCGGAACCAGAAACGCTGGCGAATGTACGCCACGACCTGGAAGACTCACATCAAGCGTTGATGCAATTTGCACAAGAGCATGAGTCTGAACTGCTGCGGAGCAAGTCTTTTCTTCACCCGGTTTTCGGTGAGATGGATCTGGCTCAATGGGTCGATTTTGCAAGCTATCATGAAGAGCGTCATCTGGCACAGATTCAGGATATTAAACAAAGGCTTGGCGTGTCGCACACCTAAGTCATCCCCTATTTACTCTATGTAAGCAAAAATAACCTCCAATCCACGCATTGTGGATCTGGAGGTTTTCATTTATTGTGAAACATGTTTATATTTTTTTGCCCAAAATCGCCAAATCCCGGTTGACGCCATCCAGCACAGCCACTTCAGGGTAATAGCCCCACTGTTCAAAGCCATGCTTGCGCAATAAACCCAGACTCGGTTCATTATGTCCAAACACAAAGCCCAGAATCGTCTTGATTCCAAGCGCAGGACAAGCGTCAAAAATGGTGTTCAGCAAACGTCCGCCAGCCCCTATTCCTCGGCACTGCTGATCCACATACACACTGACTTCCACCGTCCCATTGTACGCAGGGCGTCCATAAAAAGAACTCAGGCTGGCCCAGGCTACAACCTGTCCCTCATATCTCATCACCCAGAGTGGGCGGTGATCGGATGAATGCTCCTCAAACCACGGAATACGTTGCTCGACGGTCACTGGTTCCAAATCCGCAGTCACCATCCGGCTCTCAATCGTGGAATTATAGATCTCCACAATCCTTGGTAAGTCCTCACGACGCGCATACTCAATCTGTACACTATCCAGCTTCATGTCTACTCCTCCATCATCCAGATCGATTCTATCTTATGACGGTATTATAACGGAGGAAGGAAGTCGACGTCATCCCCCAACATTCAGCTCAATTCCATATTTACTCAGACAACCCTTGAATCGTGTTACCCCGGGTTAACTGCTGGCTCTGATCCGCCCAACGAATGTTAACAGAACGGGAAGTGAATAGATCCGGGCCGTCCGATACCTGGAAGTGCAGATGAGCTTCACTGGAATTACCTGAGTTACCCAGCTCTCCAATGAGGTCTCCCTGTTTGATTTTATCCCCTTTTTTGACGGCCACACTGCCTTCCTTAATGTGCCCGGTGATGCTGTATTCTCCGTTTCCATGGTCAATGACCACATTGTTACCCGCAGGTTCTTCCGGGTTCATAACACCTGGTGTGTTGTCTGGAATATCATTCTTGATTTCGACTACGGTTCCATCCGCAGCTGCATAGAGCGGCTCACCAAAAGCGTAGTAGTTTTCGTTCACCTTCGGATCTCCGTTGTAACTGAAAGCTTCTTTGGTCCGAATGATATCTAGCGCATAGCGCTGTGTTTCATGCTCATAATGATAGTTCGACATCACATCATTACCTCCCCAGAACACATACCATTCCCCCTTCATAGGGAATTGAAATTCGGTTTTGGTGAACGTTTGATCCGTATCTACATGGGGTTCCAGTGGTTGGATTAATAGCCCTTCAATCTGATTAGCTTCGGTAAAATAGGCTTGAATCCCTTTGGTTCCTGTTTGATCCTTCCAGGCGAACTCAGTTAAATGGTTCACTTTGGCATCTACCACTAGATCAAAGGAAGTTACTCCCTCAAGGAATTGATCCGCAGACGTTTTAAACTGTTCAAGCGTTAGTGCTTCCTTCAACTCGGGACTCATCTGACTGTAAATGGCATCCTTGGAACCGTTCATTAACGTATCGATGAAATTCTCAGGTGTAATGATGTCGCTCACCTCTTTACCCGAATTCTCTTCCTGATTTTTACTCTCACTCGCTTCATTGGCATTTGTCATCTGTTCCTTGAACTGCTGTTCCGCCTGCTCGGATGTAATCGAGTTACTGTTACCGCATGCAGACAACATCACGCAGGCTCCAAGGGCAATGGCAAGCAACTTCCAGCTCTTTTTGCTCTGTAATTTCTCATGTGCAGCATATCCTGATTTCGGAAGACTTTCCCCGCCATTTAAGTGATCCGTAAGAATTTTAAATCCTTCTTTTAACCTATTCATTCTCTACATCCCCTCTGGTGTTCGTTATACTTTCCAGTTAAGTGTACAGAATGAATCTTATCCTTCGTCTAACTCTTCCTTACATGTAGTTAAACTGTCGCGTCTTCTATGGCTTCATAATTAAGATTCCGTTAAGATAGCTCACACACTACATAGCCCTCTCGGATGGTATGATTAGCAATAAACAAACAGGAAGCCCTAGGAGGTCATTTCACATCATGGATCACGTCTCCATACTGCTAGTTGATGATGAACAAGCCATTTTACATATGCTCAAAACCGTCCTGCTCAAAGAACAATTTGTAGACATCGACACCGTTACCACTGGGGAAGAGGCGATTACCGCCTGCGAAAATAAAACCTATCACTGCATCGTGCTGGACATCATGCTGCCTGGCAAAAGTGGACTGGAAATCTGTCCCTTCCTGAGGCAAGTGACCGATGCACCGATTCTTTTTCTGACTGCCAAAACTACGGATTATGACAAGTTAACCGGATTCGCCGTTGGCGGCGATGATTATGTCGTTAAACCATTTAATCCACTGGAAGTGGTCGCCCGCATCAAATCACTACTGAAACGTTATTTACCTACCAAAATGGCGACGACTACGACGGCAACTCCACCCTCTTCTGACGTAACTTCGTCATCTCCTGCTGTGCAGGAAGGGGTATATGATTTTGGCCGTTTTCAAGTATTTGAACAAGCTGGTGAGCTTAGGGTTGAAGGACAGCCGGTAAACTGTCCGGCTCTTGTCTATCAGCTGCTGCTCTTTTTCTGCAAGCATCCCAATCGTATTTTCACCAAATCGGAATTGTATGAGCGTGTATGGGGTTCGGAAGCGATCAGCGATGACAACACCGTTATGGTTCATATTCACCGTATTCGTGAGCGGATTGAAGCTGATCCCTCTAACCCTACGTTTCTCGTCAACGTCCGGGGGCTGGGATACAAACTCATATTGCCTAACCAAGTGTCACGCGCATGAGTATTCGTCGCAGGTTAATGACCCGATTTATCGGTATGCTTGCTGGCGCAGTAGTCCTTATCATCCTGTTGGGTTCTGCAGCCACCTATTGGGTCGTTCAAAAGGTAAATGAAGTAAGCCTGGTGGATGACTTCGCTACCAGTGGTCTTGACCAACTGATTAATACCGCAGAAATCATGCCCGATGGGACGGTCCGCTATGATCCCAGGCTGCTGAAGCAGGTCGAGAAAAATCAGGGATGGCTTCAGGTTGTGGATGAAAAAGGCTACGTCATTGATGATTTTGATACACCGGATGACGTTCCGAAGCAATACAAGCCTGGAGAGTTGATCGCATACTGGGAAGCAAAAAAACCGTTCCCGTACCAGATCGTCATGCTGATTCGGGAGAAAAACGGCGAGATGTTCACCTTGCTGTATGGCGAACGCAATCAGGCCAAATCCTTACTCGATCAAGCCCGTGAGGACAGTCATTACACCAATGGAGAGCTTATACTTCTCCCCAAACAAGAGGATGCCATCCGTTCCAAAGGTGCCTATCTGCAAATTTTGGATGCCTACGGTCAAGAGCTGGCTTCTTATAATAAACCTGCCATGGGCGTCCCTAGCAGTTACAACATACAGGAACTGGCTTTGCGTATTCGTTATCCCAATCGATATGGAATATCGATCGCAACCTTTTACGATGTACAGAATGGCACAACCTGGATGCTCAGTATACCTGTCGATCCAACTGCTACAGGGGAAGAAAATCCCTATAACTTCATTTTGACCCCTGTGCTCATTGTGCTGATCCTATCCGTTGTCATTTTGCTAATTCTGCTGGCCCTATGGTATGCTAATCGTTTCGGTTCCCCCATGCTGCATATGCTCCAATGGCTCCAACGACTGGAACAAGGACATTATGAAGAACCCAAAGGCATTGGCGGCGTACCTCGCAGCCAGCGACGAAATGGCAAGTGGAAACGGAAATACCACGTGTATGCTGAAGTGCTTCGCTCCATGCAGGCATTATCCGCAACATTGAAACAAGATGAAGAGCTCCGTAAACAGACCGAATCTCTGCGTGAGGAATGGATCGCCGGAATAACGCATGATCTCAAGACACCGCTATCCTCCATCCAGGGATACGCCCATATGCTTGAAGCACAGAAATATAGCTGGTCCCCGGAAGAAGTGAGAGAATTTGCGGGCATTATGCTGGACAAATCCATGTACATGGACCGACTTGTGAATGATCTTGCCATGACGTACCGATTGCGAAGCGGTGGATACCAGCCACCTGCGGAAGAAACTGACGTAAATACGCTACTGCATGATCTCGTCCAGCGTGCAGAACGCAACCCGGTATATGGTGAGGGACGTATTGTGTTCCGGCCTGCGAAAGTTCCGGTATACGGTCATGTGCATATTCCTTCGTTTGAGCGTATTGTGGATAATCTGACCGCTAACGCCCTTCTGCATAATCCAGCGGAGTCGACACTAACCGTTAGTGTGCATCCGGGTAAACAGGCTGGAGAGTTCAGTGTTCATTTTTCCGATGACGGTCAAGGAATGGACCCGGAACTGGTCTGGAGGCTGTTTGAACGATATTACCGAGGGACGGATACAGGCACGTCCGATGTCGGATCAGGCCTTGGTATGGCGGTAACAAAAGGGTTAATTGAAGCGATGCAGGGCCGTATTGAAGTACAATCGACTTCTGGTGAGGGTACTGTCATTCGATTAATATGGGATGGACAATCAGAACATGGGTAAAAAAAACATTCCGCTTGACCTTTTCATTTTCAATCTATATAATCGACACTCAATAACACCTGTTCCAATATATTGATATGAACTTCAACGATATTAAGATCAATTCAATTGATATCGATTTTGCATATTTGGCGATGACCAGAGACAAGATTCCGTTTGCGTGCTGCCCAGAGAGAGAAGGGATTGGTGAAACCTTCTTCAGCGAACGGACCGGAATTACCCCTCTGCAGCCGTGACCTCGAACTTCAGCTTTTCGGTCTGCTTCATGAATTCCGGACAAAGCTGTCAGTAGAGTTCACCGCCTGATCCCCGATAACGGATTCCAATGAGGGTTATGATGTTTTTGTTTGCGGCGGCTGGTCGTTTTCATGAGCATTTATAACCAAATTAGGGTGGAACCACGAGCTGAGCGCACTCGTCCCTTTTCCGGGACGGGTGTTTTTTGCGCTTCAAATTTGAATATTGGAGAGTGGTTCACATGAGTAATCCGAATAATAACAGCCAATCCAGCAACCAATCGAATGACCAACAGCAACCCGGGCATCCGATTGAAATTCGCCTGCAAGGCGGAGCTGTACGTTCTTACAACGCAGGCATCACTGTAGGAGCGGTCGCCTCATCCATCAGCACAAGTCTGGGTAAACAAGCCATCGGCGGAATCGTAAATGGTAAGAATGTCGATCTCGACTGGGTGCTTGAGCAAGATTGTGAACTCGTCATCGTTACTTTGGACAGCGCGGAAGGTCTGTATCGTTACCGACACAGCACAGCTCATGTACTCGCGCAGGCTCTAAAACGCATCTACGGTGCGGAACAAGTGAAACTGGGCATCGGGCCTGTCATTGAAGATGGATTCTATTACGATGTCGATCTGGAACATGCTCTATCGATCAGTGATTTGGCTGCCATTGAGCAAGAAATGAACAAAATCATAAAAGAAAATGAAAAGATTAGCCGCCGGTTAGTTAGCCGGGAGGAAGCACTTCGCATCTTTGGAGAGATTCAGGACCCGTATAAGCTTGAACTTATTCAGGATTTACCGGAGGACGCTGAGCTTTCCATTTATGACCAAGGAGAGTTCTTCGATCTCTGTCGTGGCCCTCATCTCCCGTCCACTGGTCGAATCAAAGCATTCAAACTACTGAATGTGGCTGGTGCATACTGGCGCGGCAACTCGGACAATAAAATGCTGCAGCGCATCTACGGCACTGCTTTCCCGAGCAAAGCCCAATTGGATGAACATCTACACATGCTGGAAGAAGCGAAGAAACGGGATCACCGCAAACTGGGCAAAGAGCTTGAACTGTTCATGTTCTCTGAAGAAGCACCCGGTATGCCGTTCTATCTGCCCAAAGGCATGACTGTTCGTACAGAATTGGAGCAATTCTCCCGTGAATTGCAACTACAGGAAGGCTATCAAGAAGTTCGTACTCCCCTCATGATGAACAACCGTCTGTGGGAGCAATCGGGTCACTGGGAGCATTATAAGGACAATATGTATTTCTCGGAAGTGGACGATGCCACTTTTGCCCTGAAACCAATGAACTGCCCAGGACACATGCTGATTTTCAAAAATACACTCCATTCCTATCGTGAGCTGCCGATTCGTATGATGGAATTCGGTCAGGTCCACCGCCATGAATTCTCAGGCGCTCTGAACGGCATGATGCGGGTGCGGACTTTCTGTCAGGATGATGCTCATCTCTATGTGATGCCAGAGCAGATCGAGGAAGAGATCAATCAGGCGATTTCATTGATCGGACGTATGTACGACATCTTTGGATTTGAGTACAACATTGAGTTGTCCACTCGTCCGGACGATTCCATGGGATCGGAAGAGCTGTGGGATCAAGCAGAAAGAGCATTGCAGAATGTACTTGATCGGCGCGGGGTGAAATACCGCATTAACGAGGGTGATGGTGCCTTTTACGGTCCGAAAATTGACTTCCACATTCTCGATGCACTGAAGCGCAGCTGGCAGTGTGGAACAATTCAACTCGATTTCCAAATGCCCGAGAAGTTCGATCTCACTTATATTGGCGAGGATAGCCTGAAACACCGTCCTGTCGTGATCCACCGTGCCATCTATGGTTCAATTGATCGTTTCATCGGCATCCTGACTGAACATTATGCAGGTGCATTTCCGCTCTGGCTCGCTCCCGTGCAAGTGAAGCTGCTGCCAGTGTCAGATCATTACGCAGATTATGCGCTTCAAGTTCAGAGCCAGCTGCGGGCTGCCGGTATTCGGGTAGAAACAGACTTGCGCAGTGAGAAGCTCGGCTACAAAATCCGTGAAGCTCAGATGGAAAAAGTGCCTTACTCGCTCGTGCTCGGGGAAAATGAGAAAAACGCCTCATCCGCCTCTGTCCGTGCATACGGTCAGGGCGATCAAGGCATTCAGCGCATTGAAGCATTTATGGAGCTGATTCAGCAAGCTGTGAAGGCCAAAGCCTGAGCGCTTAATTAGGAATTGGCTGGAACTTAACTTTAGAGGCAGCCCGTTAGTATGGAAAGCGGCTGCCTCTAATTATGTGAAACAAGTAAGCCGCATCTGCCGCTTCAAACAGTCAGTAGTTACAATTTCTCTTCGGGTCTAAGTCCAACTTGCTCTTCACTCCATGTCCAGAAACGCTCAGCATTTGCCGCATCCAGCGCATGGGCTTTCAGTTCCTGGTCCTTTTGTTGATAAAAGTAACGCCCGGTTACCCCGGCGACTTCAGGGCTTGTGGCGAGATAGATGGCCGTTTGTGCCCCTTCTTCTGGTGAAAGGAAAAACGGTAGTTTGCCCACCAAAGCCATAATGCGTGTGCCAAAACCGGTATTGCGGTCTACGCCAATACTTGTCCCCACCGCACCGGGATGAAGGCAGTTGACCGTGATTCGGGTATCCGCTAATTTGCGGGCCAGAACACGGGTGAACAACACGTTAGCCAGCTTGGATTGAGCGTAACTTTTGATTGGATTGTAACTTTTGTGAAGATGGGGATCTTCGAAATGGATTTTGCCGGCTTTGTAGGCACCAGACGAAACATTCACTATACGCCCCTGCTTCGCAGACTTCAAAGGTTCGATCAGGAGTAAGGTAAGCAGGAAATGTCCAAGATGGTTAATACCGATGGCTTGTTCGAAACCGTCAGAGGTTTCCTGGCGCTTCAACATGACGACACCCGCATTATTAACGAGAACGTCAAGTGTGTCGTAACGCTCACGGAAGGATTGGGCAAAATGGCGGATGCTCTCCAGTGACCCCAGGTCACACAGCATCAGTTCAATCGAAGTAGAGCCGGACTGACGCAGCGCCTCCTCCAGTGCCTGCTGTCCGCGCTTCTCGCTGCGGCATGCCATAATCACGTGATACCCTTGCCTTGCAAGTTCAATGGTGGTTGCCAGACCCATGCCTGAGTTGGCTCCCGTAACAACGGCTGTTGGAATGGACATCAGGTACTTCCCTTCTGAACCAGAGGTTCTTCATATTTTGAGACAGTCATCCTTTTGTTTTTTAAGCACTGCTGACCTCAATATGAGATAATCAAAAGATCACATATTGGTCTTATAGGGAGGATACGTATGCTAACCAAAGAAGACTTCAAGAAACTGAAAAAAGAAGCGAAACTTGAGATTGCACTAATCGAACAGGAAGCTCACAATCTCCAGCAAAAGATAGACTCATCCCTGTATGAAAAAGATAAACTGTGGAACGATGAAGAGATTGGTGAGCTTACCCAAAAACGGAAAGAGCGAAAATATAGTTCATGGACGATTGAATTATGCTCAATTATTGAAGACCTGCTGAATCAACTATACCAGCAAACGTATCAAAAAAAATTTAATTCGATCCAGTTGATGAAAACTCCTGCATACCGCTCATTATCCAATATCGAGATCCTTCAGGCTGAATTGAAAAATCAGCATCTGTCCCTAAAATCGGAAGAAGAGAAATTTGAAGAAGAAATAGCCAAAGTGTTTCAACTGAGAAATAAACTTATTCACTCCAACTTTTCTTATGCTTCCATTATTAGAGAAAATCACGATGCAAGGCAAGAGTTTGAATCCACCCTGGATACGGTGAAGAAGTATAGAAAACACTTGAAATATAATCAGCCAGAGAACTGACGAATACATGATACATGCAAAATGGTCATACACGACAAAGGAGGTGCTCCGGATTCGCTCCGGAAACAAATATGAACAATCAATTCATGGATATTACGGTTCTAAATCTTCATATTGTCACACCTGCGGGTAAAAACCCGATCTACCCTGTTATGTTGCGCGATGAAGATGGTATTACGCTTGTGGATACAGGCATGATTGGCCAATTCGCCGAACTTCAGTCCGCACTGGAGCACGAAGGCGTTCAGCTATCTGATATCAAGCGCATTATTGTAACACATTCCGATATAGACCACATTGGTAACCTTGGTGCCTTGGTGAATGCTATTCCGGAAGTGGAAATCTGGTCGCATAGCGATGAAATTCCGTTTATCACGGGCAAAGAGCCCATGATCAAGTTCACACCAGAACGAAAAGCATTGCTGCCTGAACCTATAGCGGAGCTGGCGGAACAATTGATCTCACAGCGGACTGAGTTCAAAATATCCAAAGTGTTAGAGGACGGTGACATGCTGCCTCTACAAGGCGGTATCCAGGTCATTCATACACCAGGACACACCCCTGGACATATCTGCTTGTACTTCCGGGAGCAACAATTCCTGCTCGCTGCCGATGAATTACGTGTGGTCGATGATGAATTAGTGGGTCCTGCTCCACCTGCAACACCGGACATGCCTGAAGCCCTGCGCAGCTTGAAAAGGCTGCTTGGCCTGAAGCTGGAGAAGGTACTTTGTTACCATGGTGGCGAGTACACCGATGAGCCGAGTCAGCGCATTGCCGAACTCGCGGAAAGCGCGGACTAATTGGTACCTGCAACTAAGTTATATTTACGTAAATATTGAATCGAAGGGGCTGTCCCATACGTCATAAACATGACGGGACAACCCCTTTTCTATTGTATATGTTACGGTTTCGGCGTTAGAACGATCAGTTGGTCATCTCCATCGCGTGGAGATCCCCTGCCATCCCGGTTGTTCGTGAGCACGTATAACTTCCCGTCTTCTCCGGCAGTCACATTGCGAATACGTCCCCACTCGTCTTTAAAAATCGGCTCTACCTGCGTTACTTGTGTACCATCTTCGGACAGAGTAATTTTAAGCAGTTGTTCACCCCGCAGATTGGCAGCAAGCAGTGATCCGGCCCACGGACCTTCCTCTATAAAGGCTACACCCGATGGTGCCCATGTTTCATCTCCACTATGGGCAAGCGGAGCCTGATATGTGCCATTATTATCATCGTTTCCCTCTACCTCTGGCCAGCCATAATTCTCACCAGCTTCAATCCGGTTAATTTCATCAAAATTACGCTGACCATGCTCTGTGGCATACAGATAGCCATTGTCCGGGTTCCAAGCCAGGCCCTGTGCGTTCCGATGCCCCATGCTGTACACAGGTGAATTAGGCCAAGGGTTATCTTCGGGGATCGATCCGTCGAGACCAATCCGCAATATTTTGCCACCCAAGCTATCTTCGTTCTGGGCCAGCTCCGGTTCGTACCGTTCACCTGTCGTAATATAAAGCAGATTGTCCGAGCCAATCTTGATCCGTCCTCCATTGTGATTCACGCCGCCAGGAATATCACTGAGCAGCTCCTTGTCTATTGTGGCCTTCCCATCACTCACTTTCAAACGCAACACCCGATTGGCAATGTCACCACCACCTTCCAGATAGGAATGGTATGTATACAGATAGCCATTATTGTCAAAGTCCGGATCAGCAGCAAGTCCAAGCAGGCCGCCTTCTCCCTCTTCATTAAAAGGAGCAGCAAATTCAATCAGAGGTTCAGATGCCAGCTCTCCGTTCTCGATGACCCGAATGGTACCCGGTCGCTCTGTTACAAACATCCGTCCATCAGGAACGCTTACCAACTCCCAGGGTACATTAAGTCCGTCGACCAGTACGGAAGCCTCGTAAGGGATTACAGCATTCTCATCTGTTTCCTCCTCCCCACCACTCGCACCGTTATTACCCCCTTCCGCTGTCTGTCCCTGACCTGTACCCTGCCCTTGTGATGTCTGCTGCGATTCTGTCGCCGGGTCACCCGAAGTACAGGCTGTTAGCAAAGCCATACTGAGTAACGAAGCATATAACGGAACGTTTAGTCGATTATTCATGAATACATCTCCCTTCTAATTTTGTTATATCGTTTAATCCCAGTTTCAAGGATTGTCCATTTCCAAAGTAAGAAAGTAAGTACATAAATAAGTAAGTAAGTAAGTAAGGCAACCCTACGCTGTTTCGCCCTGTATTACCCTCCCCACCTGTCACTCAAACGGGTAGATAAAGCTAATTTTCGGACATCATTCCTGCCTCCATTTGGATTTCCCCGACATTCTTCTATAATAGGAAGATAGAACGAATGAAAGGTGGAAAACTACACTCATGAATCAAACTCCTTTATCCCGGCTGGAAGCTGGACTGTCTACACAAGGATTGGACGCCATGCTGATTACAGATCCGAAACATATTTATTATTTAACAGGTTTTGCGAGTAATCCGCATGAGCGTTTCCTCGGGCTTGTTCTTGCTCGCGGGGAAGATCCGCTGTTGATCGTGCCTGCACTCGACGAGGAAGCTGCTGCTGCCGCTTCTTCGGTATCCAACATTGCCACGCATACTGATACGGACAATCCTTACGCCTTATTTGAGCGTTATCAAGGACGTCTTGGCCGCGTAGGTCTCGAAAAAGAATACGTGACTGTCGCACGTTATGAACAGTTGACCGCCGCCCTCGGTGCTGCCAACTTTGAAGATGTCGGTCCTCTGCTTCGCACCTTGCGTGTGAAAAAAACACCGGATGAAGTCGCTCGCATTCGCCACGCCATTCATCTGATCGAAGAGACGCTCCGCCAAGGACTGTCTCACGTTCGTACAGGTGTAACCGAAATCGAACTGGTTGCCGAAATGGAATACCAGATGAAGAAACTGGGTGCAGACGGCCCTTCCTTCGATACCATGGTGCTCACAGGACCCAAAACAGGCTTGCCACACGGCACACCAGGTGAACGCAAATTGCAGCATGGCGATCTGTTGATGTTCGATATGGGTGTCTACGCTGGTGGATATGCATCAGATATTACGCGCACGTTTGCCTTTGGTGACATTTCACCTGAACTTAAAACGATCTATAACACCGTGCTCGCAGCAAATGAAGCTGCCATTCAGGCAGCTAAGCCAGGTGTCACCTGTGCGGATATTGACCGTGCAGCACGCCAGGTTACGGAAGAAGCCGGATACGGCGAACGTTTCCTGCACAGAGTTGGACATGGAATGGGCATTGACGTGCATGAGTATCCTTCCCTGCATGGGCAGAACATGGACATTCTGGAGGAAGGTACGGTATTTACGATTGAGCCGGGCATTTATGTAACCGGAGCAGGCGGTGTACGTATCGAGGATGATGTGCTTGTGACAGAAACTGGCGTTGAGGTGCTGACGTCCTATCCGAAAGAGCTGCAAATTCTGACGGACTAATCCTCTTTGGGATCATAACACTTTTGTTTCCATTTTTCTGAAGAAAATATGGTGCCATAACCAAAAGTCCCGCAAAACCATGAATGAATGGCTTTGCGGGACTTTTGTGTTGACTTCAACATTTTCCGGACGAATTTACTACGAATCTAGGCTTCATCCTTGAATTTAAAGCTTCGTGCAGCATATAGAAACGGCGTTCCAACCGCGGTCAATACAAATTTGATCACGTACGTCGTCAAGAAAATTTCAAGCCAGACGTCCCATGGATAGATGAAGGCAAACGCAATCGTGCAGAATACCAGTGTATCCACAAACGAACTGATGATCGAACTGCCGTTGGTACGTATCCACAACTGATTGCGCCCTGGCGCCATCTTACGCAGCCAAGTGTACAGTCGCACGTCCAGGAACTGACTGATGAAATAAGCTGTCAGACTTCCGAGTGCTAAACGTGGTAGCAGACCAAACAGGGTTTTCATCGAATCCTGTGCAAAATCCGTCGATGCCGGTTCAAAGAACAATACCATCTGCATCAGCACTGTCGTCATGATCAATGTGAAGAACCCGAACCATACGGCTTTTCGCGCCTCACCTGGTCCATATTTCTCATTGAGCAGATCACTGGTCAAGTACATGCTGACATACATCGTATTGCCCAGCGTTAGAACGATCCCCATAATATCTATCGTTTTGGTCACCTGTATATTGGCAATGACTGTTGCCACACCAATCCAGGCATAAAGACCCTTTTTACCGAACAAGCGGTAACACAAAAGAAAAAAGCCATACGTTACGAGAACAAAAAGCGCTCCCCATCCTAAATTAAACAATATAAATACACTGCCTTCCTAGTTTTGATTACGCGGGATGGTTACGAACCGCGGTTTGGCTCTGGGCCAAAACATGAATACTCTATCACATTTTCCCAAGGTTGAACAGAACTAAATAACTCCAACTGACTTCAGGTGATATTTACGGTATACCCAACGGATGCTAAAAACAAAAAGCCGCCCTTCGGATTAACCCGAAGAACGGCTGCTCTTGCATGGCTTGTGGCAGTAACTGCCATCTGCCTATTGTGAATCTGAATTACACCTGAACGGCGGAATCCAGATCACGGCTTTGATCATTGAATGTATCCTGATCGTTTTCTTTCAAAATTTTACTGGATACGAGACCTGCGGTCATCGAATCGTTCACGTTCAGCGCCGTACGGCCCATGTCGATGAGCGGTTCAACCGAGATCAGCAATCCTGCCAATGCTACCGGAAGGTTCATCGTGGACAACACGATCAGGGAAGCGAAGGTTGCCCCGCCGCCTACACCGGCTACGCCGAATGAACTGATTACGACTACCAGGATCAGAGTAATGATGAAGTCCCAGCTCATCGGGTCGATCCCGACCGTAGGAGCAATCATGACCGCCAGCATGGCCGGATAGATCCCGGCACAGCCGTTTTGACCAATGGTCGCCCCGAAGCTTGCCGACAAGTTCGCAATTCCGTCCGAAACACCCAATCTCTTCGTTTGTGTCTCCACGTTAAGCGGAATCGCTGCCGCACTTGAACGGGATGTGAAAGCAAAGATCAGTGTTGGCAGAACCTTTTTCACATACGTAATTGGATTGAAGCCAAACAGTGAAATAATAATCAGGTGGATGATGAACATAACGATCAACGCCACGTAGGAAGCAATGACGAATTTGATCAGCTTCAGAATCTCATCCGGGTTCGTTGTGGCGGTTACCTTGGTAATCAGTGCCAAAATCCCGTAAGGCGTCAGCCTGAGCACCAGCGTTACGATCCTCATAACCACCGCATATACCGCATTAACCATGCCGCGGAACGTTTCCGCCTGCTGTGGTTTTTTGCGATCTAGTCCGAGTACTGCCACACCGATAAAGGCCGAGAAAATAACAACAGCCAACGTGGATGTACGACGCTCTCCGGTCATGTCCGCGAATGGATTCGACGGAATGAATTCCAGCACTTGCTGTGGAATCGTCTGATCCTTCACGTCAACGAGACGTTCCTCCATCTTCTGCCCTTGTGCGAGTTCTCTGTCTCCACCTTCGATCTCAATGGAAGTCAGGTTGAAGCTCAAGCTTGTCACAATACTTACACTTGCGGCAATCGCCGTCGTGATGAGCAGGATGGCGATAATCGAAAGGCTCATTTTACCGAGATTCTGCTTGCCTTTCAGATTCATAATGGCCGAAATGATGGAAACCATGATCAATGGAATCACGACCATTTGTAACAATCGAACATATCCTGAACCGGCCAGATTAAACCAATCGACCGACTTGGTAATGATGTCAGAATCAGATGTGTAGATCAGTTGCAGAATGACGCCATATACAACCCCAATGCCCAAACCCGCAAATACACGCTTGGTAAACGAAACATGTTTCTTCTGCATCCAGAACAGGACACCCAGAAGAGCGAGCATAACCACGACGTTCAAAATGATTAAAAAGGTATTCATCTGTATAAATCCTCCTCAGTGTGAGTAACCGGATATTCCGGTTTTCTACTCGCTCAAAAGCGATATTCAACAATATATCACATAACAAACTATTCTGGTAGGTATTAATTGATATTATGTAATATGCGTGTAACAAATTCATCTATTTCTGAAAAAAATACACTGAATCGTGAAAATTATTGTATTCAACCTCCGGTTAATTTTGTAATATAGGTATATCCGCTTATTCCCAAGTTTTCTCAACGTGAAAATTAGGCCTTTCTTCGTTGGTATTTAGTCTTACGATAACGGAAAAGCGATAATGTTAATGAACATGACGTGAAAGGATGATCCTATGTTTCGAAACCGCACCGTTGCCGGTAAAATTAGAGGCACTTTGTTCCTCGTACTGCTGGTTGCTTCCCTGTTGTTTAGTATCAGTTTCTATGCTGTCTCCATGAATATTATGCAGAGCTACGTGCTTCCACAGTTCGACAAGGTCCTGAGCACGTCCATTCAGGATATATACAAGAACACATCCGCTTCTAAAATTTTGCAAGTACAGAGTGGCGGAGCGGGATCTGAGGGCGCTGCACTGACCGTGGAATCCTATTTGGCTGGCAAAGCCAAAGAGCATAATCTGGACGGAGCATACGTTGTGTCCATTCAGGATGGTAAAGCTACCGTGGTCATCGCAAATACCTCCTCGGGCATGAAAGCCGGAGATGAGATTAAAGTAGAAGCATCAATGAATGAGGCCATTGAGAAAAAAGAAATGGAAATCAGCCAGGTTTATGCCGATTCCTTCGGTGTACATAAAGCAGCCTTTATACCGATTGCAGGAAGTAACATGATCATGGCTGTCAGCATGGATGCCCAATTCATTCAGGACAAGATTGCACAGATCTTCTGGTTGTGCCTCGGTATCACAGCATTGGTCTTTGTGCTTGGATGGCTCATCTCGACAAGTATGATCAAACGTGTAACCAAACCGATTATCAAGCTCGTTCAACATAGCAAACAGATATCACAGGGAGATCTGACTGCTGAACTTCAGATTAAAGGTAAGGATGAAATTGCACAGCTCGCTGCAAGCTTCCAGACGATGACTCATAATCTGAAAGAAATGATTAGCCGCGCCCTCTCCACATCCAATGAAGTTGTCGAAGGCTCCAATGATTTGCTCAAACGGGTAGAATCCATGTCCGGTATGGTGAAAAACTCCAGTCGTTCTGCAGAAAGTGCCGAGAAAGGCAGCGTAAGCATCGCTTCCAGCGCGGCCGAAAATGCCAGAGCCATGGAAGAAATCACGCAAGGCATTATGCATATTGCTTCCTCTTCTGCCGAAGTATCCGAGCAGATCGGAGATGCTGCGAACGAAGCCGTTAACGGTAACCGTCTGGCTCAGGACGCCATTCAGCAAATGGAACGTGTCGGTCAGACCGCGAGCGAATCTCTGCGTTATGTTGAAACGATGAACGAGCGCTCGATCGCGATAGGGACCATCGTTCAATCCATTTTTGAGATCACGAAACAGATTAACATGCTGTCCCTCAACGCTTCCATTGAAGCAGCACGTGCGGGAGAGCATGGACGCGGGTTCGCCGTTGTTGCAGGAGAAGTACGCAAACTTGCGGAGCAATCCAAGACAGCTACTGAGGAAATCTCCGATTACCTGGGTACTATCCGTGAAGATGCTGAACGTTCCGTTGATGCCATGAACCGGGTAACCCAAGAGATTGGATCAGGTACTCACGTGGTTCAACAGGCAGGCTCCGCGTTCCAGCAGCTTAACGAGTTGATTCAGAACGTCAATCTGACCATTCAGACGGTATCGGCCTCTACCCAGCAAGTATCTGCTGGAGCTGAACAAGTCAGTGCTTCCGTGGAAGAAACGGCTCAGATCACGTCCAAGTCCCGTCAAAGCATGCAAGAGATTGCTTCTACAGCGGATCTCCAACTGAATGAGATGGACTCCCATTCCAGTACCGTACGGCATCTGCATGAACAAGCGGTAGAACTGCAATCCGCCATGAAGAACTTCAAAATAAACTAATCGGAATACCTTTAACCCATTGTTTCCATTTTCGAATCAAACTTAACATTAGATACTCAAATACCCCCATGCTCAGCATCGTTCCAGATTTCAGGGAACGTTGCCAAGCGTGGGGGTATTCTTTTGGACTGCATACCAGGATGCTTCCTTTTATTCAGGTGGCTGAACGCCCATAATCTCGTATACACGCTGCATATCCAAGGAAGAACGTAATGATTCAGCTACACGGTCAAACTCCATTTCCTTACGTTCACGTGCGCTGTACGTCTCCCGTAGCGGAGCAAGTCCTTTTCCTTCACGCAGACCATTAAGCCATGAACGCCGGAACTGATCACTTTCAAACAAACCATGCAGGTATGTTCCCCACACTTTGCCGTCAGTCGTACCCCAGCCTTCATTGAAGGATTGACCGCCCGGATGGGCGATCTCGAACAAGGCCGTTACACGTTCAGGCTCAAGACACTCGGTAACACCCATATGAATCTCGTATCCATTGATCGGCAACAAGTTTGCTACATCACTTTCCTTGGGCAAACGAATTGGATGATGACTGTGAACGTTCCCAGAGGCTCTCACCGTTTGTTTGTTCTGTAGAAATGTTGTCGATAGGGGCAGCCATCCCAATCCATGGGCTTCCTGAATCTGATTCGCTTCTACCGCAAATGGATCTCTGAGATGCTGACCGAGCATCTGATATCCACCACATATCCCGACAAGCTGAACATGCTCACGCTCCGTCTGGCTGGCAATCGCTTGCTCCAGTCCTGACGCTCGCAGAAATGCCAGATCACCGATCGTATCCTTCGTACCCGGAAGCAGAATGGCATCGGGATGCCCCAATTCATCGGGAGAAGTCACGTATCGCACATTCACATCCGGCTCCCTAGAAAGGGCATCAAAGTCTGTAAAGTTGGAAATACGCGGATAACGAATTACCGCCAGGTCCAGCTCCTGCTGACCGGATTTACCGTGTCGCATCGAGTCCAGCACCACGGAGTCTTCCGCTTCAATCTGAATATCACTTATGTAAGGCAATACGCCCAATACAGGAATGCCTGTCCGTTCTTCAAGCCAGTCCAACCCAGGCTGCAGCAAGGACAGATCTCCACGAAACTTGTTGATGATGAATCCTTTTACACGCTCAACCTCATGCGGCTCCAGCAGCTCCAGTGTACCCACAATGGAGGCAAAGACGCCGCCACGATCAATATCCGAGATCAGAATAACCGGAGCATCCGCCCAGCCCGCCAGATTCATATTAACGATATCCCGATCCTTCAGATTGATCTCTGCAGGACTTCCCGCACCTTCCATCAGCACAATATCATACGTCGCGCGCAACCGATTCAGTGCATCCATGACCGTTTGTTTGGCTTGGGGCAGGAAATGCTGCCGGTAGTCCCATGCACTCATCTGAGTAAGAGGCACACCGTGCACAACAATCTGGGAATGCATATCCCGAACCGGCTTGATCAGGATTGGATTCATATCCGTTGTCGCTTCAATGCCGCATGCCTCGGCTTGCGCTCCCTGGGCTCTTCCGATTTCCTTGCCGTCTTCCGTGACGTAAGAATTCAGTGCCATGTTCTGTGATTTGAACGGAGCCGGCCTGAAGCCATCCTGCTTGAATATTCGGCATAAGGCCGTCGTAATTACACTTTTCCCCACATCCGATGCCGTCCCTTGCAGCATTAATACTGCTGCCGTTTGTTCGGACGTTTGTGCAGAAGTATCTTCCACGTTCCCTCACCTCCACTCTCCGCGTTATATCAAAAAGAATCCCTGTAACAGACTAAGTACCGTTAGCAGTGCGGCCTCAAGCAGCTCATTCATGGCTCCATATGTGTCCCCTGTAAGTCCACCCAGCCTTTCGCTGATACGCCCGGCAACGAATTTGCCAATCACATAACCAGCCAGTGGCACCACAATGATCGCTGCAACGGGATATAGCCACCATGGTAACGTCCCCAATCCATTCTCCGTCGCCAGCACCTGGAACATGGATGTTTCCGGCTGGAAGATCCATACCGCTGCCCATGTGATCACACCTGCCAGAATGGTTAGCCCAACCGCGGAACTGCGTGCACGCTGGACTTCCCTCCGTTCACCCAATCCCTTGAACAGGACAGCGAGTCCATCGTCCTTGCGGGCATTCGGCCAGGCCGCCATGGCATATACCATGAACCAGCGGCTCCAGATCATCGGCAGGATAAGCAAAGCTCCATAGGCCCAGTTACCACGTGCGATAAAGTCAGCAATCAATGACGCTTTCATCATCAACAGCAGGACACAGGCGATCACACCCATGGCCCCGACGCGGCTGTCTTTCATAATCTCCAGCATTCGCTCACGGGTTCGATAACTAAGCAGCCCATCTGCCGTATCCATCCAACCATCCAGATGAAGGCCTCCGGTTAGCCATACCCATAACGTCAAGGTTAACACCGCTACCGGAAACGATGGAAGCAGTGCACCCATCAGGGCTCCGCCCAGCCAGACGCATAATCCGATGATCGCACCAACCAGCGGGTAATACACTACACTCTCCCGCAATAATGGCGGGGCGAAATCAAGCTGCATTTTTACCGGGAAACGGGACAGAAATTGAAAAGCGGCCGCAGCCGCATGTTTTTGTTCAAGATTGCCTTTACTCATAAACGATACTCCCTGCTTTTCAGCTCAATCGCAATGCCCACTGTCACCAGAAACACTTCGCGGCAAATCGCGGCAATCCGCTGATTGAGAATGCCCGCCAGATCCCGATATCTTCTGCCCAGCGCATACTCCGGCACAATACCGTCCCCTACTTCATTGGTGACAAGCACGAGCAGACCCGGGTACGACTGGATGGCCGCTACCAGCGCGTCCATATGATCGTACAGCACCTGCACCGGTTCATGTTCATGCGCTAACAGCACATTGCTGAGCCAAAGTGTCAGACAATCTACCAGAACGGTCGGTGCAGACGTACCTGTATGGGACTCTCCCATTTGTGTAATTAACTCAGGCAATGCCAGCGGTTCCTCCACCGTATGCCATAGATATCCTGCTTCATCCCGCTGGCTCTGATGCAGGCGTATACGCTCGCGCATCTCGTCATCATAAGCTTGAGCCGTAGCGACATACCAAGCCTCAGAGGATCGCTGCATACAGAGACGCTCGGCAAACGAACTTTTGCCACTTCGCGCCCCGCCTGTCACGAGTACACTCATGAGGATACCTCTCCTTGTACAGAGGAATCAGCAGAAGCTGATGAAGACTCCGTAGGTTGAGTCTCGTTCGTGCCACCAGATACACCCGCACTTGCAAATGTCGCCATCTCATTCAGAATGCGGCATGACGCATCAATCAGGTGAAGACTAAGCACGCCTCCTGTACCTTCACCCAGTCGCATGTCCAGATCCAGCATGGGCTTCAGACCCAGCTCACGCAGCAACGCTGCATGCCCACTTTCATGCGATGTGTGGGAAGCAATCATGTATTCTATGCTGAGCGGAGCAAGATGACTCGCAATCAACGCGGCAGCGGTGGAGATAAATCCATCTACGACAACCGGGCATCCGTTTGCAGCAGCAGCGAGAATCACGCCTGTCAGTCCGGCAATCTCCAGTCCGCCCACTTTGCACAGTACATCGAGTGCATCGTCTGCATTCGGAGCATTCACGCTGAGGGCTTGGCTGACTACTGCGGCTTTACGCTGCAAACCGACATCATCTACGCCTGTTCCCCGGCCAACCGCTGAAGCAGGTGCTGTTCCGGTTAATGCACACATCACCGCAGCGCTAGCAGTTGTATTCCCGATCCCCATCTCTCCGGTCACAAACAACTGCGTTCCCTTCGCAACCTCGGTGGAGACCACTTCAGCTCCTGCAAGAATGGCCTGAATCGCTTCGCCCCGGGTCATTGCAGCACCCTTCGCCATGTTAGCTGTTCCTTTGCGGACTTTGCGGGAGACCAGGTCTGGATGATCCAGATCCGCATTCACGCCGATATCCACACAGATCACATGAGCTCCAGCGTGGCGCGCAAGCACATTGACAGCCGCTCCCCCTGCTAGGAAATTAAGGACCATCTGCGGCGTTACTTCAGCAGGAAAAGCGCTAATCCCTTCTTCAACCACCCCATGATCCGCAGCCATAACGATGACAGCTCTTTGATCAAAGCAAGGCCGAGCCTCACCGGTGATTCCCGCCAGACGAATAACTAGCTGTTCAAGCTTGCCCAGACTGCCGGGAGGCTTCGTCAATGCATCCACATGCGCGGAAGCCTCAGCCGCAACTGCCTCATGTGGACCCACGATCCGACCAATTAACTGTTCCAACACCTGTTCATTATTCATACAGCCAGCACTTCCTTTATCAAAATATGGGGTCTCCCCCGCTTCATTCATTTCTTCTCTCGTCTTAGCAAAAGCTGTGGCAATCCATTGTCGGGATGATTCACCATGGCCGGGCTCACCCGGAAGATCTCCCGGATGTTCTCTTCCGTCATCAACGAATGGGGTGTGCCACTGCCTACACAAGTCCCGTCACGCAGCGCCAGAATATGATCGCAAAATTGCGCGGCCAGATTCAGATCATGCAGCACCGCCACAATCGTAATATGATTTTTTTGACGCCACGCTGATAATAACTCCATGAATTGCAATTGATATTTGATATCGAGAAAGGTGGTTGGCTCGTCCAGCAATAATAGCCTGGGTTCCTGAGCCATGACTTTGGCAAGCGCAACCCGCTGCCGTTGCCCGCCACTCAGTGCATCCAAAGGTCGTTCGGCCATGTCACTCAGACCCAACTCCTCTAACACCTTATCAACTACCGCTGCTCCATCCGACGGTTCTTTGCCAAGCCAGTTCTGGTAAGGGTAACGTCCCATCTCGACAACATCCCTTACGGGATAAGAGATGGCCGGCAGTCCATCCTGCTGCAAGACAGCAATCATGCGCGACAGATCTTTACGGGTGTATGATGAAATGTCGCGTCCATCAATCTGTATGCTGCCATCGTTCGGCTGTTCGGTTCCGGCAAGTAGCTGAAGCAGAGTCGATTTTCCACTGCCGTTTGGACCAACAACGCCCCACCATTCACCCTCTGTGACTTTCCAGTCCACCGCATGCAGAGCCCGATGGTTACCATACATTTTACCAGCTTCTTTGACTTCTATCATCGGCCGACTCTTGGTAAGGTCTGTTTTCATGAATGTACTCATGGCATCATCCCCTTCCGCAGCTTTTTGTTCCGGTGTAGCAAATACGCAAAAAATGGCGCTCCAACAAAAGCCGTAACTACACCCAGCGGAATTTCGGTTGGGGCCAGCAATGAGCGTGCAATCGTATCTGCCCAGACCATGAAGATGGCTCCCCCAATCGCTGACAAAGGCACCAGCAAGCGATAATCAGGTCCGACGATGAGCCGAAGAATATGCGGAATGACCAAGCCGACGAAGCCAATCACGCCGGATACGGAGACAGCGCCTGCGGTAAGCAGCGTACCCACCGCTAACACCGACAGTTTCAATCCATCCACCTTAACCCCGATATGCGCAGCCTGTCGTTCCCCCAAAGCAAGCACATTCAACGAACGCGCACGGCTCCAGAGGAAAATCAGCCCCAGTACAAAATACGGGAAAAGGATGGCCGTATACGACCACCCACGCAGTGCCAGACTTCCCATCGTCCAGTATATAATTTCATTAATTGTCTGCTTCGACATGGTCGACAGGAAGGAGACTACTGCTCCCAGGAAACTTTGCATGACCACACCAGCCAGAATGAGGCTGTGTGTCGGTATTTTGCGTCCCTCACGAGCGAGGGCCAGCACAAACCACAATGTTATTACTCCCGTCAGAAACGCGACCAGTGGCAGAGTCCAGATCCCAATCAGTGCATACTGCAATCCGAAAAAAATCAGAAAAGCCGCACCTACCGATGCACCGGACGATACGCCCAGGGTAAACGGATCAGCCAGAGGGTTACGAAGAACCCCCTGGAATCCAGTTCCGGCAATCGCCAGCGATGCACCTACAAGCACGGCAAGCAGTACACGTGGGAATCTGACCTTCCATATAATCTGTTCTGCTGCTGTATTCCAGTCAGGAACAATCCAGTCGCCCAGCCAGGGAATGCGATGAAGCAAGATGCCCGCAATGTCCCGGACAGGCAGGGCAACCGAACCGATGCCCGTGCAGATGAGCACGGTTAACACAAGCAGCACAATTCCGGCCGTTCCGTACACTGCCAGCTTTTTACTCATTTGAACAGATCAGGGTAGATCGCTTTGGCTACTTCTTTCAGACCTTGGGTTACCCGTGGTCCCGGACGGCTCAACAGGTTGGCATCCAGACCGATGACTGCATCGTTTTTCACAGCCGTGATTTGATCCCATCCACTACGTGCTTTGATAATTTGATCCAATGTTTTGGAATTTTCGTCAATAACATCGTTCGCAAACAGAATGACGTCCGGATTGGAAGCAATAATGTTCTCTTCATTAATCTGGTTCCAGCCAGTCAAGTCGGAAGCTACGTTGTTTCCTCCGGCAAGTGTGATCAATTCATCCATGAATTCGCCTTTACCCACAGTCCAACCTGGGGAGAACTCAACATATACTTTTTTCTTCTCTTCTGGTTTAACTGCCTTCACAGCTTCAGTTACATCAGCCACATCCTGTTTCATTTGGGTGATGATCTCCTGTGCTTTTTCCTGATGATCCGTGATTTTACCAAATGTTTCAATGTTGTTCATCACATCATCCACTGATTTAGGATCTGTTTTGAAAATGGTAATGCCCAGATCGCGCAGTTTCTTCACCGACTCTTCGCTCATCGAGATACCTGTAAATACGATATCTGCTTCAGCCGCAATGATCGACTCTTCATTAGGCTTTGTTATGCCGCCCATTTTTGGTTTCTTTGTTGCTGCTTCCGGATAATCGTCATAGTCGGATACCCCTACGATCTGCTCGTCCAATCCGAGTGCGAACAGGGATTCCGTTTCAGCTGGAGATACAGATACGATTTTGGCTGGTGCTTTATCAAAGGTAAATGATTCACCCGTAGCATCTGTAACCGTGAGTGGGTATTGTGTTTTGAGATCTGTCTGCGCCTGTTCCTGGGATTGCTCCTGTGCAGGTTGCGAGGTTCCTGTACCCTCGTTCGTTGTTGTTGTACCACATCCGGCCAACGTCAGTGCCAGCATCGCTGCGCTTAGCAGTGACGCTACGCCTTTCCATGTCTTGAAATTCATTGTGTTCATTCTCCCCTTCTCTATCCATTCTAGTGAGTAGTGCTCCTGTCCCAATTCCGCTTGAATTTGTGTTCCTATATAAGTTGATCCAATAAAACTTTACACTAGGCCACTACGATTGCAGTACCATCTTCCGATCGCTGTTATCCCCAGATTTTTTTGATCCCCTTTTTGAAAAGGGGAAAATCCGGTGATAAGCATATGCTTCCGATGCAGCTTTCTTTCAGAAAGCTTTTAGGCGAACGCATACGCTTCTTCAGATTGGTTCTGCACTCTTCGTTCTCGTGTAATATTCGGTTCATCTTATATGAAAAAATAAAATCCCCAATCCTTGGGTCAGGATCAGGGATGACGTCTCGCATGTGGCGATCTGTGCATGGTCAGCTTGGCGCTGTATATGCAAAGAGAACTGCCCGAAACGCTGTCCTTTCCTCGAAGGAACACCGGTTTATACGTCCAGGGCAGGTAACCTGACTTACAGGAATTCATCCTGATTTACAGTGGCGGGACCGTGCCGGATTTACACCGGCTTCCCTATTTCACCCGTTTGCCGTTCATGGCCTCATATGAACCCATGAAACATTGCTACGGGACCCATGGTCGCTAATATTGTTTAACCATTCAAGTGAGCATTCCTTGGTAGAGCTTGTTGAGCCTCCATCCGATGATGCACTTGCTAAGTCACACTTCTGTTGTGATTATAGGTTATATTGTACATCCTTACAACCCGATTTACGGAAAAGTCAATCTGGTTCCAACCCAGCTGTCCCCATCGCCATCCAGCCGGATCTTTATCGCTTGTCCTGGTACCACCTGCGTATCCCAGAAATCTTGATTCGGAATGAGACGTGACACCATATAACGAATAACACCACCATGCGTAATCACGGCTACTTTTGGCACATTTATGCTGCGAGAGTGAAGTATTGGTGAAAAGGACATCAGACTCTCTTTCATAAATGAATCAATCCGCGCAGCAAATGCTGTCCAAGGCTCGCCACTCGGTGGCGTTACCTCCTGGGGCGCATCGATCCAGTCTCGGTACTTTGGATTGTCCTTAAGCTGATCGTAGGTCAACCCCTCCCACTGACCAAAGTCAATCTCCCTTAGTCGGGGATCAAGCTTGGCCTGTCCTGTTTGGGGTGATGCAATGTGTGCAAGTGTCTGCTGACAACGCAGCAGATCACTGCAATATAGGGCGTCGCATGTGATATTGCTGAATTGCTCACGCAGCGAAGATAGCTCCTGCTCTGCTTCAGGCAACAGTCCGATGTCGGAATGCCCAAGATACCTTTTTTCCAAGTTCCACGCCGTTGTACCATGACGTATCAAAATAAGCTCACGACTTTGCATGCCACTAGGTCCAGCTTCTATCTCCATAACAGTGCACCTCCAGCAGACCATATCCCTAAGGTGACCAACCAACATACTAAAACAAAAGAACCTGCCGACCAGAACATAAGCCGTGTTGTTCGTACAATATCTTCTGCTTCCATCCGTCTTGACGGCTCGCCCATATATGCGCGAAATGAAGCTACTCCGTGATATACGTTATGCCCGCCAAGTCTTATGCCCAGCGCTCCGGCCACCGCCGACTCGGGGAAACCGCTATTTGGGCTTGGGTGAAGTCGTGCATCCCGGGACACCATGCGTGCAGCCCCTCTGGCATCCAGCTTCATGAACCAAGCTCCCATAATCAACAGCAAAGCGGTAAGCCGCGCGGGAATCCAATTGGCCCAATCATCCAGACGGGCAGACGCCCAACCGAGATGCAGATATTTTTCATTTTTATAACCTACCATGGAATCCAGTGTATTCACCGCCCGATAGGCCATGGCAAGTGGTGCACCACCAATCAGGGCATAGAACAGTGGAGAGACGATAGCATCCACGATATTCTCCGCCACAGTCTCCACCGTTCCCCGCACAATCTCCGGTTCATCCAGATGAGCCGTATCACGCCCTACTATCATACCAAGTGAACGTCTCGCCGCAGGCCAGTCCTGTTGACTCAGATGGTGGTAAACTTCCATACCTGCATCCTTCAAACCTTTCGAGGCAATGGTTGTTGCTATTAGCACCACTTCTGCCACAACCGCAACAGCGGGATGAATAAGACCCAGCACATAGATTAATCCCCAAGTCAGTGCAAAAGAACCGCCTGCAATCAAAATAGGAAATAAAACGCCAGCTCTTTTGAGTGCACGGTTTGAGTGCACCCGCGTCCTTATCGCTCGCTCCAGTGCAGAGATAGCCTTTCCCATGCCAATCACCGGATGGGGAATCCAGCGCGGATCACCGATGCAACGATCCAATATGTATGCTCCTATAATAACCCAGGCTCCAGCCATTCCCGTCCAGATCGGCCAGGAAGCCCATTGATGCAGCAGAGATGTCATTGCTTGTAATTCCTCTCTTTCCACTCCTGCGCAGCTTGCAGGCTTTCCGTTATCGTGTCATACACCAGCCTGCCGATTGCTGCACCCATGACCGTAGCCGTCCCGGCGTAACTGATGAGCGGTTTATTTACTCCAGCCTGGCTTACCGCGAGTACGATGGCATCCGTTGTTGTTCCGGTTGCGGTTAGACCATTCTCTGGATCCGCCACACCGAAATCAGCTAACGCAGCGGCCTTCGCCTCTACCGCAGTCTGAATGGCATTCACCATCGCTCCGGCAGTCATACGCCCATTCATCCACAACATGATATTGATCGTACCGGGAGTATAGGTCGAAGCCAAAACCTTCCCAATTTTCTGGGGCACCGTCCCATTGCTCATCTCATTCCCCGCAGCATCGAACACGGTTCTTGCAGAACCTGCCCGTGCAGCATTGGATACCCCTGCTGTAGTGCAGCAAAGTAATCCGAACTCATCGCTTTCATATTCCTGGATCGCTGTGTGCTCCAATCGAACCGCAGTCAGAAGACCGGCACATTGATCCCGCTGCTCCTGCCATTCACTCAACAGATCAGCAATATCACGAGGTGGATCGTCACAGCGATAATGTCTGTCGACATAGATGTTGAAGATACGATCCAGTTCAATCATGCCGCCCCCATACACGGCACTGGAAAGTGCTGTTACAGCAGAAGGACTGAACGCTTTAATATGCCGCTCATGTGCGGAGACGTATAATCCCGGCCATACAGAAGATCTGTATTCATTTTGGTCCTTTTGTACATGGGAGTAGTAATTATAGAATGGCAGTGCCATCGCTTTGTCCCCCTGCCTCTAATCCGGTTGTCGGATTAGGCGTAATAACATTTCCCATTGTTTCCAGTAAACGTCCGTTAGCCTCCGCGTCCTTGACCGCAAATCGTACATGTCGTTCCCCAAGTCCTGGATACATCGCGCAGCTTCGGATCAGTATTCCCCGTTCACCGAGAGCAGCCTGCATGGATGTCGCTGTCCACGGCTTTGGAAGAGCTGCCAATATAAAGTTGGCTTCCCCTCGTGTCACCTTACATCCCAAAGCTTCCAGACCTTCCGTTAATCTCTTTCGCTCGTGTGACACCAGTGCCAATGTCTCCTGTTCAAAATTGCCCCCACTGCGCAGACAGGCTTCTCCTGCAATCAGTGCAAGCCCATTCACGCTCCAGGTGACCTGTTTCTCTGTCATGGCACGAATCAGTTCGGGACGACCCATCGCATAACCCAGACGCAGGCCTGGAATCGCATAAAACTTGGTCATCGAACGAATGATGATCACTTGTGGATACTCTTTCAAGCTGGATGCAAGCGATTGCCGTTGTGATTCAGGAATAAAATCGATAAATGCCTCATCGACAACCAATATCGTGCCTGTTGTCTCTGCATTACGAGCAAGCCGTTGCAGAACGTCCACCGGATACTGTACCCCATTGGGGTTGTTGGGCTGTCCAAGGAAAAGCAGGTCCACCCGCTCCATCAGCTTCTCAATATCTTCCGGTTCTGCTCGCCATTCCAGCTCTTCCCGTCCTTGAACATGGTGGACTTCTGCTCCAAATTGTCTGGATAATGCACTGTACTCTGAAAAACCGGGCTCTACCGTACCTACTCTACGAGGCGCGAGTCCAAGTAAGATTAGAGCCATACTTTCCGCCGCCCCGTTACCCACAGATATATGATCTGGGGTAAAACCCAGTCGGACACTAAGCAACATTTTGAACGCCCGATGGCCCGGATCGGGGTAACGAAGTACCATATGCAATCCTTGCTCCAGAGCCTCCAGCACTTCCCGAGGTGGACCCAGAGGATTAATGTTTGCGCTAAAATCGAGGAAATCCGCAGGATTCCCTCCAAAACGTGCCGCGGCCGTCTCCACATCACCGCCATGTCCGAAAACTTCAATTAAACCGGTCATCCTGTCCGTCATCCTTTCTGCATGTCCTTTTTATTATGGATGTCGTGGCAGGCAGGGGTCAATCCTGATTTGACTATTCAAGCCCTTTGCGGCTTCAATTTCTTTGTGTCCTTTCGACAATTCGTTTACAATAGAGAAGGAATTTCGATTCCGTAAAGCATCACTACATAAGGGATATGCATCCCTCACATACATTAATGGAGGAATGACCATGCTGTTTGTTGATAACCAGGGCATTACAGATCCTTCTGTAAACCTCGCCATCGAGGAATACATTCTGAAGCATCTGCCGATGGATGACAGTTACTTGCTGTTTTACATCAACCGCCCGTCCATTATTATCGGAAAACACCAGAATACCATTGAAGAGATCAACATTGAGTATGTTCAAGATAACGGTGTTCAAGTCGTACGTCGTCTTTCGGGAGGCGGAGCCGTTTATCACGATCTGGGCAACCTCAATTTCAGCTTTATTACCAAGGATGACGGACAATCCTTCCATAACTTCCGCAAATTCACGCAGCCTGTGGTGGAAGCCCTGCAAGAGCTTGGCGTTAATGCCGAACTGACGGGACGTAACGATCTGCAAGTGGGAGAGAAGAAAATTTCGGGCAATGCCCAATTCTCTACGCGTGGCCGCATGTTCAGTCACGGCACATTGATGTTTAACCTGAACCTCGACCACGTCCAGGCTTCACTCAACGTTAATCCGGAGAAGTTCAAGTCCAAGAGCACCAAATCCGTACGCAGCCGTGTTGCCAATATTCGTGATCTGATTGACAGCAATCTGACCATTGAACAATTCCGGGACGAGCTGCTGCGTCACATTTTCCGTTTGGAGCCACAAGATGTTCCTCAATATGAACTCACAGAGAAAGACTGGGACAAGATCAACGAAATCTCTGCTGAACGTTATAACAATTGGGACTGGAACTACGGGCTTTCTCCAGAAAGCAATGTGAAGCATACACGTAAATTCCCTGTCGGCATCATCGATCTGCGCATGAATATCAAAGATGGACGGATTGAAGATATCAAAATCTTTGGTGATTTCTTCGGCGTAGGCGATGTGGCGGATATCGAAGATATGCTGCGTGGCAAGCGTTACGAGGAATCTGAGGTGCGTACTGCACTTGAGGGTCTGGATGTAAAACATTACTTCGGTAACCTGGAGCTGGAGGACTTTATTGGCCTCATTTTCCTTGAAGAGTAGGTATATAAGTTCAACCCAAGAAAGTTTACACCTGCCACTCCAATGACAGAATAACCTTCCGATCGCTGTTATCCCCAGATTTTTTTTGATTCCCTTCTTCAAAGGGAAAATCCGGGGATAAAGGCGAACGCTCCGCTTCTTCAGGTTTTTTCTGTCCTTTCCGTTCTCGTGTAAAAAGTTTAGTTGAACTGATATAGATTAAGTCGGGTATAGATACAGATAAAAAAGGAGAGAAACTAGATGACCTACAAATTAATCGCAATTGACATTGATGATACCCTGATTAACGACAACAAGGAAGTAACGCCTGCAACACAGACTGCCCTGGAACAAGCGGTAGCTCATGGTGTTGTTGTAACTCTGGCAACTGGACGTGCTTATGCTTCTGCCCAAGCACTCGCTCGCCAAACGAAGCTGAACGTGCCAATCATTACGTATCAAGGCGCTTTGGTGAAAAACTTGCTGGACGAAAAAGTACTCTACGAGCGCTACGTTCCACAGGACGCTTCCCGCAAACTGTACGACTACTGCCTGGAGCATAATCTGCATCTGCAAACGTATATTGACGACAAACTTTACGCCCGTGAAGAAAACGACAAGCTGCGTGACTACGCCAAACTGAATGGTACTCAGTACCACATTGAACCGGATTTCATCAAAGTGATCGAGCAAAAAACACCGAAACTGCTCATCATCGATGAGCCGGATTACTTGGATGAGGTTGCGGTTGCCCTGCGCGAACTGCTCGGATCAGAAGTACACATCACCAAGTCCAAGCCATACTTCCTTGAAATTATGCACCGCGAAGGAACGAAAGGCCATGCACTAACCTTCCTGGCAGATCACTTCGGTCACCAATTGAGCGAGTGCATTGCCATCGGGGATTCCTGGAATGACCATGAGATGCTGGAAGTTGCTGGTCTTGGTGTAGCGATGGGAAATGCCATCCCTGCTCTGAAAGAGCTGGCAGATTACATTACCGCGAGTAATAACGAAGACGGCGTGAAGCAGGTTATTGAGAAGTTTGTGCTGAACGCGGAGTAAGCTTTTAATAAAAGTCGTGTTTTATATAAAACATGTTAACTCAAAACACAAGGAAACAGCCCTGCACAGCGATGAATCGCTTGTGTCAGGGCTGTTTCTTTAATAAAACTGTTAATTATTCTGATTACCATACTTCTCGTCAAATTCACGATTCCGCTCTCTGATCTCCTTCATTACTCTCCCTTTGGAAAAATCGGCTAATTGCCTAGGAAGCAGGAGCGTTACTCCTGTAATGAATAAAAGGATGGCCAAGACAAGTCCAATAATGCCACCCGTTTCAAAAGCGGCTTGCAGATAACGGCCCCATTGATTAGACCAGATCGTTACGTCAGGTAAATGCATTATGGTCCCAATATGAATCATGCCATAGAGCACGATTCCCGCAAACAATAAAACAGCACCGATTCCCTGTTTATTCAAATGGAAGTCTCGCCTCATTCCTGCGTAAAATATATATTCCCTATTTTACCATAGATTTGGAAGTCGGACTCAAAGAAGTTGTACGTTTGCCTCTCTTGATCCACCCCATCACTTTCTCATTCATCGCCAGCAAACCTGAAACGATTAGCGCAACGCCTAACCATGTAATCCAGCTCACATGTTCATTGTAGAGAACCGCCCCAAGCCCGACCGCAATCGGAGGAGAAATGTATAACCAGGTCGCTGGGAATAACGGGTTGGTACGAGACATGATCCAGTAGAACAAGCTGTGCCCGACCATCGAACCGATTACTGTCAGATAGATCAGGGATGATACCGCTGGCATCCAATCCAGTCCAGTTGTGTTCCACGATTCCGTCACCGCCGAAAGCGCGGATAACAGCAATCCTCCGTACATCATTTGCACCGCATTGATTGCTACAGGACTAGCCTCCTTAAACTGGTTAATGACCTTTTTGGAGTACAACGCACCTGCCGAGTAACAGACTTCACCCACCAATACGGCAATACAGCCCCATAACCACAGGGAATTACCACCAATGGATACACCCGGCAATACAACGAGGATAACTCCGGCAAAACCAATCAGGCATCCCGCAATCATGCGTGCAGACGTTTTTTGACGTAACAGCGCTGTCTGCATCACCATAATCATCAGTGGACCTGTTGCTGACAGAATCGCTCCAACACCCGAGCTCACATATTGTTCAGCCCAATATAAGGTCGCAAATGTACCAAATGTCAATCCGGCCCCCGTCAAGAGCATCTCTTTCCGCCATAGTAAAGACATGTTCACTTTCCCTTTCATCCACATCCATGCAAACATTAGAGCACCTGCAATGATAAAGCGCAGTCCGGCCGACAGAAAAGGTGGCATGCCTGCCTCCACGCCAATTTTAATCGCTAGAAACGTTGTTCCAAAAATAAGACACATTACGGTAAATGCAACTGCAACCATGCTAGCCCCTCCTTCATCTGTTCTCCATCATATAGCACTGTCTACAGAACAGAATGAATAAAACAGAACAGTTAGTTCCCGTTTGCTGTTACAATGGAGTTCAAAAGGAGCGTGAGCCGGGTGGGCAAAGCCATGTTGATGACAGATAACAGCCTGAAACTATATGAGCAAGTGGTACATTATCTGGTTGTACGGATCGAAGCCGGAGAGTGGAAAGAGCATGAGAAGCTGCCGTCCGTGCGGAGCCTGTCCGAGCTGCTCGGTGTACATCGCCTTACCGTTTTTAAGGCCTATCAGGAATTAAAGGAACGGGGGCACGTTTACGTCAAGGATAAGTCCGGTTATTATGTCAGTCCTGCTGACCCTTCTCCCGTGACAGATCAGGCCGATGACCCGGCAGTGTCTGCCTGGCTGCATTGGGATTCACTTGCCCGCGTGCAATCCCTTGAGGCGGAGTACCAATTTTCCAAATCATTGATCGACCCCGCCCTGCTACCCAACCGATATTGGGGAGAATTGATGCGGGATTTACTGGATCTATATCCCCGTCTGCTTGGCACATACTCCACCATTCAGGGAGATCTGGAGCTGCGTAGTGCCTTGGCAAGCCATCTGACGACAAGGGAACGTTTCTACATCTCAGCAGATGAAGTGCTGATTACTTCAGGTGCACAGCAGGCCATTGATGTGATCTCCCGAAGTCTCGTCAGACCCGGTGACCGTGTGCTCATGGAGAGGCCAACGTACGGCCCTGCGATGGAAATTTTTCGAAAACAGGGTGCCAAGTTAATTTTTACGGATATTCATCCTGATGGCTACGATCTAGAACAGATTGAACGCCTGATGAAGCAGGAAAAGCCAAGAGTATTTTATATGACGCCGACCTTCCAAAACCCTACGGGCATCAATATTCCGACCGAGCAGCGCAAACAGCTACCTGAACTGGCAGAACAGTACGGATGTTTTCTGGTGGAAGACGACAGCACCTATGATATCTATTTCAAGGAAAAGCCTCCCGCGCCAATCTTCACATACGATACTACAGGGCATACACTCTATATTCGCAGCTATAGCAAATATGTCGTGCCGGGTCTGCGGATTGCCGCCATTATGTGCCGTCCTCGGTTCATGCCAGGATTACAAGCCGTAAAAGCACTCACAGATAACGGATCACCTCTGCTAAATCAGAAGCTTTTCCTCCGTTATTTCCAGTCCCCGCGCATGCACCAGCACTTGTCCAAGCTGCGTACCGCCATTCAACTGCGGATGGAAGTAATGGAACAGTGCCTTCAACAAACCAATTGGACGTGGACTCGTCCTGAGGGTGGACTTAACATCTGGGCGGAGCTTCCGGAAGGTGTAGATACGGGGCGCTTGCTTCACCGATGCATGGAACATTCCGTCGCTTTTGTGCCGGGAACGGTATTCGATCCTTCCGATGCGAACGCCAGTCGCAAGCTGCGTCTCTCCTTCTCCTATGCTCACGAGCAGCAAATCCGGGAAGGCATGAGCAGACTAATTGCATTGGCTGAAAATACGTGATGATACTTTTGGAAATCTGCATTTGCAGATTAACGATAGCTTGTCTGGCAGGTCGCAAATATTAAATCTTCTGTAACACAAAAAGTCGCCGTTTGGCGACTTTTTGGGCTGCTGCTGTTCTCGACTGACAAAGTTAGTTAGAACATTGTTTTTTATTGAAATGCTTCTCCATTCATCCTATAGGTCTTTCCTTGCAAACAGACGAACCGTTACAAAATAGGAGGCAATGAACAACAGAAGAATGCAAACTGAAACCAAAGCATAAACCGAAGCACGCCCCATTCCGTTCTCTCCTGCCATATACATGAGCGAGGCAACAGGTTGCGCTAAAATAATAAGAACGATCATGAAAACCGTATTAATTATTCCCGCTCCCTTTTTACTAAGGGCGTAAAAAAGAGGCATATAGATCGAAATTAAAACCAGCACCATTCCAACCGAAATCAGGATGTCCAGTACCGAAAAGTCGGGCTTGTTCAGTTCGGGGAAAAGGAAGTTAACCAGCCAGTGAGCGCCAGACGAAGCGAAAACTCCAAAAAGCGTATAGAGAACGGCAGACAGATACTTGGCTTGCACAATATTTCTGCGGCTAAGCGGAAGCGTGACAAGAAATTTATGATTATGGTTTTTGATATCAATCATGGTTGCAAGCATAATTGAACCGAAGGCGGTATAGATCCCTACAAAATATATCGACATTTCCACTGTCGGGATAAATGCGACACTGAATACAACAAAATAAAAAAGGATGGACCATAGCGAGCTTTTTAAAGCGATATAATCTTTGCGAAGCAAGTTAAGCATGATGCCGTTCCCCCTTGGCCGTAAAATAGATGAGGTCTTCAAGAGATGGTCTGTGTAAAAGAGCGTGACTACCAAATAAGCGCTCTGTCTCCGCCCTGTTATCTGCCAAGCCTTCAAAACCAACCAATGTCTCACGGATTCCCACAAATTGCCTTCGGGTGTCTGCATCAAGCAGCTTCATGTCCCCCTTTACAATCGTGTATCTCTCAAGCACATCATCCTTTGCTTCATTAAAGACAAGCTTTCCTTTATGGATAAATGCGATATAGTCTGCTATACGCTCCAAATCGGTCGTAATATGAGTTGAGAAAATAATGGATCTGGTTTCGTCCTGTATTACATCTGCAAGCAGGTCAAGCAGTTCTCTACGAAACACAGGATCAAGCCCGGATGTCGGCTCATCCATGATAAGTAGCTCAGCCTCGTGAGATAAAGCAACAGCCAGTGAAAATTTGATTTTCATGCCTTTGGACAGATCCTCAATTTTCTTTTTGGGAGACAATTCGAACTGCTCCAGGTAGCTGTTAAATTGCTTTTCATCCCATTTCCTATAAAATGGCGCAATCATGCTTTTCATTTCACGGATCGTAAGATGCTCATAATAGAAACATTCATCTGAAACAATACCAATGCGCTCCTTAACGTTAACTTCCTTAGCAGGCATCGCGTTCCCCAATGTTCTGATACTCCCGGAGTCAGGACGAATCAATCCGGTGATTAGGTTGATCAGTGTGCTTTTCCCCGCCCCGTTCGGGCCAATAAGTCCCGTAATATAACCTTGTTTTACATCCAAAGATATCTGATCCAGCTTGAATAAGGGGTACGTTTTCGATAGGCTGCGTAATTCAATTGCATTCTTCATATGTGTTCCTCCTCCACTAACAGCGTAAAATGCTTGATTACATCTTGAGCACTCATACCCACTTCTTTGCCTTCACGAAGGATATCAAGCATTTTCTCTTCGATTCGCTTCAGTCGCTGTTCCCGAATATACTCCTGATTAGCCCCAGAGACAAAACAGCCTTTACCAACGACAGAATCAATCAGTTTCTCTTTCTCAAGCTCTTCATAGACACGTTTAGTTGTAATTACACTAACCTGGAGATCCTTCGCAAGTTGCCTTATTGAGGGAAGACTCTCTCCCGCAACCAGCTCCCCGCTTAAAATACTCTGTCTAATCTGGGTCAGGATTTGCATGTAGATCGGATCGCTCGATGCGTTCGATATTAAGATTCTAATGTTATATCACCTCATAGTCATAATTCAGTAGCTTCATGCGCATAGTGTGTATACTCAATATATACAATATAAACACAGAAGGTCAATAGTTACTTCATATTTTTTTCCAATACTATACAAAGATTCCCCCTAAGAACACACCGTTCTCCCGGCTCCCCCCAGGTTAAACGACCATAAAAAAAAGGTTAACCAGCAATTACTGGTTAACCTACTCATACGAAAGGACGGTGTCATCCAACAAAGAGTGCTTAAAGGAGCTACTTCTCTAATCCTTACCATGTGTCCACTACGTGCTGGATATGACCTTATCCACCAATCCATACTCGACGGCTTCCGCAGCGGTCAGGAAGTAATCTCTGTCTGTATCCTTTTCAATCCGCTCCATCGGCTGTCCCGTATGATCGGCAAGTAACTTGTTGAGCCGTTGACGGTGCTGGATAATCCGGTTGGCGTGAATCAGCATATCCGAGGCCTGCCCCCGTGTTCCGCCAAGCGGCTGGTGAATCATGATTTCACTGTTTGGTAACGCCAGCCGTTTTCCTTTTGTTCCACCAACCAGCAGGATCGTACCAAAGCTGGCTGCCATGCCTGTGCAAATCGTAGAAATGTCAGGTTTCACGAATTGCATCGTGTCATAGATGGAGAATCCTGCAGTCACGGAACCACCTGGACTGTTGATATACATCTGAATATCCTTCTCCGGGTCCTCTGCGGTCAGAAACAACAATTGGGCCACGATGGCATTGGCCATCTGATCCTCAATTTCCCCGGATACCATAATGATCCGATCTTTCAGCAAACGGGAATAAATATCATAGCTCCGCTCTCCGCGGGCTGTCTGTTCAACAACATAAGGTACCACGTTCATGCATTTTGCCTCCCCGGTTTATGCAACCATGCTGACCGTATATCCTCCCCCATACGACATTGAATTCGTACCGGAGCTTGAATAACTGTACATCACTGGCTGCATCGATTGAGACGGCAGAGTCTGCTGCAAAATCGTTCCCGCCACAGCCATCGGATCATCGGTCTGATTCAGGCATAAATCAATTAAACGGGCTGTATCACCGCTGCGGAACGCCAGTAAATAGCTCCGCAGTTCCTCCCGATTTTGCTGATACTCTTCCAATTGATTGGTCTGATCAGCATCCGTTTCGTTCAGGCTGTGCCTCACTTTCGCCAGAGCAGAGCGGGCACGACTCAGGGCAGCTTTGACCGCCCCTTCCGTCGTGTCCAACAGTTCAGCAGTCTCTACCGTCGTGTATCCCATCAGATCACGTAACATATATATCGCTCGCTGCCACGGTGGCAGTTCATCCACAAGGATTTGAACAGCGGACTCGACTTCCTCGAATCGCTCTTCTTCCTCAAATTCTTGCATAAATGGCTTCATGCTTTCCAATTTGCTTGCCAAGTTCTCACGCTTCCGTATGGCGTCAATCCAGGTGTTGCGTGCAACACGGATGAGATAGGCTTCCCAGTTCATGTCCTCTGTCATTCCCGTTCTTCGGGCAGCTGAAGAGGATAATGCTTTAACACATGTATCCTGAACCAGATCCTCCGTCTCCCAGACTGAACCAGTTAATGACATGCAGTAGGCGTACAACGAACCCAGCAGGCTCGGAAGCGCAGCTTCAATCGTTTGCTCTAACGTATATCCGGTTTGGACACCGGAATGGCTATATGGTTCAACCTGTTTATCATCATGTGGTCTGTTGATTCTGCAATCCACGGACTTCACAAAGGCCATGTTTGGGGCCCCCCTTTGTTGGTTCCTGATTGATCTTGCTTCAATTCACTTGCTGTAATTGCCTTACACTATGTAAACGAAGAACCTCCGGCAAAGGATACGCTCTTCTGAATTTATTTTTAGCATTGTTGTCCTATGCTCCCAGCTTCACCTTCAGACCAGTAAGTGCCAGCGTAATCCCCTGATCCAGATCATAATTCTTGCGTACATCAACGTCGTGAGACATATGTGTAAAATAGGTCTGACCCGGCTTTAAATCCTGCAACAGCTCCTGCGCCTCAACCATATCGTACACTGAACGTGTCGAGAATTCCGCAAGTTCATGAACAAAGCTCGTTCCAAGTACCAGCAGATCGAGCCCGTATAGCGGCTTCTTCTCCGAATCCCTCAGATCAATAGCATCCGAGCAATACGCCCAGGTGTATCCTTCACGCTCCAATCGATACGCATACGAATAGCCATTATGACCGTGGCAAACTTTCCAGGAGTGCACCTTCCATCCACCGAGCTCGATATCCGCATCCGTTTCCAGGAAATTCATATGACGACCGAGCCATGGAAATTGACTTTGGATGGTCGCGATCACCTCCCGTGGTGCATACAACTGCCCTTTTACACCCAACCAGCGACACGCATCTGCCCATTCAGGCAAGCCTCCAATATGATCAAAATGCGCATGAGTGATTAGCAGTGTCTGCACCATCCGCATCCCCTGGTCTTCCATCTGTGATCTCCAGTCCGGTCCGCAGTCAATCATGAAAGGCTCGTGCTCGCCATCACTATGAACCAAAACAGTAGCACGTTTGCGGCGGTTGATCCCCGTAAGTCGGGCTTCTGTGCAAACGTCACAATTACAATACACCCGTGGAACACCCATCGCATCCCCGGTTCCCAGAAATGTTAGCTGATTCATTATGAAAGTCCCCTCTCTATCCCGGAAGCAATGCATCCTAAATTTATGTTCCATCCGATTAATGATATGTAAATTGTAATCTGCCACCTCTATTTTTGCAAAAAAAGACCATCCTGCCGCAGTTATTCACTGCAAACGGGACAGTCTATTATTTCACTAAACCAAAGCCCGCAGCTTCAACGTCAGCTCTTGGCCCTCAGGTACATCTTTGGATTCGGTAATCACCCAGTTTGATGCAAGGCGTTTTGCCAGCACATCTGCCTGCTCTTGTTTTAATTTCAACCCGGTTACGATGCCTTCGCCCACAGTGAAGTCTTTCTCCGGCTGTAATCCGAAGGACTTCTCCAAGTAGATCCCCAGACCACCACGAGTATTAAAGGTAATCCGGTAGCCGTCTTTGACTGCACCTTCCAGATTCTCGCCATGCTCGTCCGCATAGGAGAAAAGATCATCATATCTGTAGTGCTCCTCAGACACGGCATCAAAAGCAGCCACATCTTTGGCTTGTATCGCTTCCAACAAAGCTGCATCCGACATGCCTTTGCTACGAGCCTGTTCCAACCGAATAGCTGTATTTTGGGACAACTTAAACTCAGCGCTCATCCAACTCACACCTTCCTGTCACTATATATCATTATTCCATTGATATTCCTAATCCATTATATCCTGTCTCGATAGCCGGATACAAAGTGTCCTGGTGAAACTTCCATCCACTCCGGTTCTTCATCCCGTCCTCGAGCGGATGGGTCGGTATCCCCACTGTAGATCGGTGGCATAACGTTCCGTACCGTTGGATCAGGTACAGGTATTGCCGCCAGCAATGCCTGGGTGTACGGATGTACCGGATTACGGTACAGTTCTTCTGTTGGTGCTACTTCTACCAGCTTACCGCGATACATCACACCGATTCGGTTCGAGATGTGACGTACCATCGACAGATCATGGGCAATGAACAAATAGGTCAGTCCCAGCTCTGCCTGCAAATCTTCAAGCATATTGACCACCTGTGCCTGTACAGACACATCCAGGGCGGACAACGGCTCATCACACAAAATGAACTCCGGGTTCACCGACAATGCACGGGCAATGCTGATCCGCTGACGCTGCCCTCCACTGAATTCATGTGGATAACGCTCCGCGTGCTCTGGCTTCAGGCCCACACGGTTCATCAGGTCAAGCGCCCGCCCCTTCATCTCTGTCTTGGAAGCATAATTATGAATTTCCATGGGTTCACTAATAATCTGCAGGACATTCATACCCGGATTTAGTGAAGAATAGGGGTCCTGAAAAATCGTCTGCATCCGTTTGCGGAATGGCTTCAACTGGCGTTCATTCATCTTCGCAACGTCCTGTCCGCCAAACATAATGCTTCCATCCGTCACATCATAGAGTCTCACGATGCTTCGTCCAGTTGTTGATTTGCCACAGCCGGATTCACCGACCAGCCCGAACGTTTCTCCCTTGTGAATATGAAAACTGACATTATCCACGGCTTTCACGACGTCTTTGCCTTTGCCAGCACCACGTACCGGAAAATGTTTTTTCAGGCCACGCACGTCCAGCAGCACTTCACGCTGATCGGTTCCTGTACTCATTGCTCCACCTCCTCTGACGATGCTCCTGTTTGTAGTTGTTGTTGTTCCCGACCCTCATCGTCCAGCAACCAGCATAGCGCTCGATGACCAGGTGCAGTCTCGGTATACGCAGGCATCTGTTTGCATACTTCCATGGCGTGTGGGCAACGTTCCATAAACGGACATCCAGTTGGTGGATGAAGCAGATTAGGCGGTGTACCTTCAATGGTTGCCAGCCGCTGGCGTCCACCTTCCTCGCCGTGCTTCGGAATGGAGCGCAGCAATCCCTGAGTATACGGATGCTGCGGATGAGCGAAAATACGCTCCACTGGCCCCTCCTCCATTATGAGTCCACCGTACATCACAATCACTCGGGTACAGACCTGAGCAACGACACCAAGGTCATGCGTAATCATTAGAATGGAAGTCTGCGTGGACTCTTTCAGCTCCTGCATCAGCTGCAAAATCTGTGCCTGAATGGTCACATCCAGCGCTGTCGTCGGTTCATCCGCGATCAATAACTCCGGCTTGCAGGACAGGGCCATGGCGATCATTACCCGCTGTCTCATGCCTCCGCTGAACTCATGTGGGTATTGGTCAATCCGTTCTTCCGGGGAAGGAATGCCCACTTGTCGCAGCAACTCAATCGCTTCCTTACGCGCAGCCGACTTGTCTATTTTCCGGTGACGACGAATGACCTCTGTCATCTGTTTACCTACACGAACGACTGGATTAAGTGATGTCATCGGGTCCTGGAAAATCATCGAGATGCGGTTGCCCCGGATTTTGCGCAGGTCATTGTCCGACTTGGTCAGCAGATCCTCTCCACGGAACAGAATCTGACCATCCGTAATCCGGCCCGGCGACTGGATCAGCCGAATCAGCGAGCGGGCAGTTACACTTTTGCCACTACCGGACTCGCCGACCAGTCCAACCACTTCGCCTTCTTTTAACGTAAAACTCACACCCCGGACGGACTGTACCTCACCTTCCCGGGTTGCAAAGGACGTTTTCAGTTGTTTGACCGATAATAAATCTGTCATTGTATTCACCCCGCTGTTTACATGATATGGGTTGTCGACTATATAATTTAAAAGGTTAATTTCACACTGGATCACTACCCGATAAGAACAACTTCTATATTGCAAAAACATTTCACAGTAAACAATTATCTATCGCTTGTTCGCTTTAGGCTCGAAAGCTACGCGGAACACATCCCCCAAGAAGTTAAACGACAGCACCGTCAGCAAAATAAACAATCCCGGGAAAATCGCCATATACGGCGCTTCACTAATAAATCCCTGTGCATCATTCAACATGCTGCCCCAAGAAGAGTTCGGTTGTTTAACACCCAGTCCGAGGAAGCTTAGTGAGGATTCCATCAGAATCGCACTCGCGATGTTGATGGTTGCTGCGACAATAATGGTTGGAATAATGTTGGGAATAATGTGCTTCATGATGATCCGGCCAGGCTTTTGACCTGATACACGCGCATACAGCACGTATTCACGCTGCTTGACCGACATCGCCTCAGCCCTGACAATCCGGGCAATATTCATCCAGCTCAGCACCCCGATAATGACAATAATTGTGCCGATCCCCGGCTTAAGATATGCGTTCAGGATCAGCATCAGAAAGAAGGATGGAATCGACATGAGTACGTCAACAATACGCATCAACGTATTATCTACCCAGCCGCCAAAATAACCACTAACCGTACCTACAAATGTTCCCACAATAACCGCTATTGCCATCGACAGAAAACCTACGGCGAGAGACACTCGACCTCCGTATAACGCCCGAGCCAAATAATCCCGTCCGTAATCGTCCGTACCAAACCAGTGATCTGCACTTGGCTGTTGAAGTCGCTCCATCACTACAATTTCATTAGGATCATGTGGGGACAGAAACGCAAACAGGGATGCGAGCACAAAGATGCCCAATATGATGACAGCCGCAAGGCCCAGTTTCTGCTGTCGGAACTGCGTCCGTAAATTACGCCAGCGCATTGAATTCATTTTTGTCTCACCCCGTTGTCTTGATTCGTGGATCTACCACGCCATATAAGATATCAGCTACCAGGTTTCCGACGACCAGCAGCACAGAGGACATCATCGTAATGCCCATAATAATCGGATAATCCAGACCATGAACCGCCGAAATCCCGAGAGATCCCATTCCCGGCCATGAGAAAACGGACTCCGTAATAAACGCTCCCGCAATCAGCTCCGGCAAAGACATGCCGAGAATGGTGATTACAGGCAGAAGTACATTTTTGAGTACATGACGAAGCAATACCGTTCCTTTGGTTGCGCCGTAGGCATACTGGATTTGAACATAGTCCTCTTCCAGTTGACTGATTGTATTCGAGCGAATATACCGCATGTACACGGAAACGTTCATGAAGGTCAATACGGTACATGGCAAAATGCCGTGTTTGATAATATCCCAAGCGGAGTCCATACCGACCGTTCGCATACCCATGCTTGGTAACCAGTGCAGCTCTACTGCAAAGAAATAGATCAGCATCATACCGAACCAGAAGCTAGGAATCGATATCCCGATATACGAGATTAAGCTGAGTCCACGGTCAAACAGACTGTTCTGACGCGAACCCGCAATCATGCTCAGCGGAATAGAGATCAGTAAAGATAATAATAGCGATGCCCCCATCAATCCAAACGTAGCGGGCAAACGTTCAACAATCATTTCGGCAACCGGGCGATGGTTCACCAGTGAATAACCAAGGTCGCCAGACAGTACATTTTTGAGCCATACAACATATTGCACGTACATCGGTTGATCGAGTCCGAGATTTTGCCGAATACGCTCCACATCTTCTGCCCCCATATTCGGGGTAACAAAGGAAAGCACCGGATCGCCCGGCGCCAGCTTGATCAAGGTGAACGATACGATGGAGATTACAAAAAGAAGAGGGATCGCTTGTGCGATCCTTCGGACAATATAGTTGTTCACATGGGCACCTCCGAATCAACGCCGGCCTCGCGGCCGGCGTTATTGGCTTGTAACTTATTTTTTAAAGATTTTGGACAGATCTTCAAGCATAACGACTGGTTTCGGATTTGCATCTTCAACGCCGCCGTAAGTGTTATCTACAGCCACTACAGCTTTCGTGTAGGCAATTGGGTATACAGTCATTTCGTTTGCTACAGTTTGTTGGATTTGTTTGTACAAATCGCCACGTTTCGTTTCGTCAATTTGAACGGCTGCTTCATTCCACAGCTTGTCAAATTCGGCATTTTTATAATGGGAGTAGTTATATGCCGCATCGCTCAAGAAGAGAGATTTATAAGCATCTGGCTCATAACCCATGATGTATCCACCAAAGGACAATTCAAAGTCTGTATTGTTCATGTCCAATGTACGGTTACCGTAAGCCGTTCCATCCATCGGCAGCAATTCTACTTCAATGCCCACGTCTTTCAGCTTTTGCTGAATGTACAGCGCTTGGCTTGTTTGCGGTTTGTTCGTGTTTGTGTAAGCAAGACGCAATTTCAGGTTGCTTACGCCTGCATCAGCCAGCAATTGTTTTGCTTTTTCCACGTTGTAGTCGTATTTCTCGACATCGTCCGTTTGGTACAGCGTGTCCGGTGTCAGAATCGACGGAGCCGGCTCAGCAAAATCAGCTGAAGAATACGAAGCGGTGATCAGTTCATTTTTATCCAAAGCATAAGCGATGGCTTGACGAACTTCTTTCTTTTGCATCGAAGGCACGTTCAGGTTGAACACCATGTATTGCAAGCGGCCTTCCGGATAAGTCAGCATGTTGAATTTGCCTGTGTCGTTTAATTTGTTGTAATCCTGTGTGTCGACCATACGCATTTGAATCTCGCCGTTTTGCAAAGCCAGGTTCGCTGCATTTGGATCTTTCGCTACACGATATGTCACGCTATCCAGATGAGCTTTGCCTGCAAAGTAGTCATCAAAACGTTCCAGTGTTACGTATTCGCCCGGACGGTATTCCTTGAACTTGAACGGACCGGAACCGATCGGGTTGTTGTTTTTGTCGCTTTTCTCAATATCGGCTTCGCCTTCGAAAATGTGTTTAGGGATTGGAGAGAAAGAAACCAATGCTCCTTCAAAAGCAGCAGATACTTCCGGCAATTTGAATTCCACCGTCAGGTCATCGACCTTAGTTACTTTAACCGGTTTGCCATCAAAAACATACTGACTACGGGAAGAACTGTGCTGTTTCTCATCAAGGATGCTATCCATTGTGAACACAATATCATCCGCTGTCAGAGGCTGTCCGTCGTGCCATTTCAGACCGTCTTTCAGCTTCAATGTATACGTCAGGTGATCATCAGAGAAGCTGTCGCTATCTGCGAGCACGTACGTTTTTTTGCCATCATTCACATTGAACAGTGGAGCATATAAAGATTGATCAATCGTCAACGTTACACGGTCACCCGCATAGATTGGATTCATCACTTTAGGATCATCCTGAACGGCAATAATAATGCTTCCGCCATCTTTCGGTTGGCCATCATCCGTTGTCGCTGTATTTTCTGCGGTATTAGACGAAGAACTTGTTCCGTCACCGCTGCTTCCGCATGCACTCATGATTGCTACAACCAGAACCAGCATCAATGACAGCCACATTTTTTTCGATTTCATTATGATATTTCCCCTCGCTGTAATTTAACGTTCTGTTAGATAGTATAGGCAAGGATTCGACAAATTGCAACGATTTTTTCCAACTTAACCTATCGGGTTTAAATGAGATAACATTATTGTCTAGCAATGCAAAAAACCTCCAGCTCACGTTGTATCGTGAAAATGAAGGTTTGAATAACAATTAATCTTCTGAAATTCAATAACAGGATGATGCTCGTACGGGCTTACAACCCGGCCAACACCTGGTACCATACGCCTCGTTTGGAATACAGTGTACTGCGTACTTTGTCCCATCCGCCGAGATAGTTAATATCGAACAGACCTTCAGGCGTTGGGAACGAGGACTTCGTCTCTGCAAACACATCCGGGTCTACCGAACGGAAACCGTGCTTGGCAAAAATGCGCTGTGCTTCCGGCGTACTTAGATAGGCTACAAAAGCCTCCGCCAATTCACGATTGCCATGCTTATCCGCATATTTGTCTACAACAACTGCCGGATTCTCAATCAGGATCGTGTTTTTGGGAACCACGATGTCATAATTTACACCCTTGGCAATTCGGGCAAGCAATTCATTTTCATACGTGACGATAACGTCACCCACGCCATATTCGAAAGCCGCCATGGAGGATCGGCCACTCTTATCCAGTGACTCGACATTCTCATGTACTTTTTCCAAAAAAGCCTTGGCCACGGCAGGATCTTTCTTCCCCTGCTCCTCCTCAGATAACTTCAACCCTGCACCATAGATGGCATTGATGTCCCACTGTGCTCCGCCTGACGTCTTGGGATTAGGATACAGCACCTTAACACCCGGCTTGGTCAAATCTTCAAAATCGCGAATACCCAGCGGGTTGCCTGCTCTTGTACCCAAAACAACGATCGAGCGAGTGATCATGCCATCATTCGGCGCCTGTTTCCAGTTGGAGCTAACCAGATCGGCTTTGACCAGCTTATCGATATCACTTTCCATCGCCAGAAGCGCAACATCAGCTTCGAATCCACCAACAATGGCTCTTGCTTGTGTCCCCGAGGCTTCATAGGATTCCTGAAAGTTAACCGTCTGTCCAGTCTTGGCTTTCCATTCCTCCTGGAACTTGGGCAATAACTCTCCGACGGCGTCTTTGGCTACACTGTAAGCACCGATAACCAATGTATTGGATTGGTCGTCTGTCGAGGTTCCGCTCTGTCCGCTTGCATCCTCCTGCTTGCTACATCCAACGGTCATGCAGACGAGCAGAAGCATGAGGACAACGTATAAAGGGTTGATTTTCTTCTTCATCGTCTGCATGGGCAGCACCTCTCTCCAAAATTCTAGAACATTTCTGAACCAAGTGATCTTCGATTAGATGATGACCGGCATTGGATCTTCCTTCAATCGGTTCTCAACAACCCAGCTATGGGTATCATTGAACAGATATGCCCGATGCACGAGCACACGAATCTGTTGGCCGACTTGCAGCGTTGTTTTCTCCAGTGAACGATACGTAATGAGTTTATGGCCCTCAACTTCCACTTCCACCATCCATTCACTTCCGCGGAAATGAAGGTGTTTGACGATACCCTTTTCCGTAGCGGACAGCATGCTAAACTCGTTCTTCAAACCGATCTCGATATACTCAGGGCGGATCAACGCACGGGTGCGCTCCCCTTCCACCGCATGTTCGAAGCCCTTAAGCTGTGAAGCGTCCTCCACGACGGTAGATTCCCCGATAAATGTAGCAACAAAAGGTGTCTCAGGATTTTTGTAAATATCCCATGGCGTGCCCTTCTGCTCCAACCGCCCTTGGCTGATAATCATGATTTCGTCGGCAACTTCAATGGCTTCATCCTGGTCATGGGTTACAAAAATCGAAGTGATGCCGACCCGCTCAATCAGCTCTCTCAGCCACGAACGCAATTCCTGACGGATCTTGGCATCAATGGCGGCAAACGGTTCATCCAGCAGCAGCAGCTGGGGCTCAGGGGCCAATGCTCTGGCAAAAGCGACACGTTGCCGCTGTCCACCAGACAACTGATGTGGATAACGTTGTTCGAAACCTTTCAGCCCTGTCAATTCCACCAGTTCCATGACCCGATCACGGATCTGGGCTTTGGGGGCCTTTTTGACCTTGAGTCCAAAGGCGATATTATCAAATACCGTCATATGTTTGAACAAAGCATAGTTCTGAAATACAAATCCGATCCCCCGCTCCTGTGGAGGCAGATGGTTTACGACCTTTCCGTGAAAACGAATCTCTCCGGAACCCGGATTCTCCAGACCCGCCAGCATACGCAGAATGGATGTTTTCCCACCTCCGCTGGGTCCCAGCAAACCGATTAGATGGCCTTTGGCAATATCGAACGAGACATCTTTTACCGCATGAAAATCACCGAAATGTTTGTTCAGATCACGGACTTCCACATGCATCTCAATGCACTTCCTTTCGCTTCTTGGCCCATTCCATTATAAGCAGCAGCCCGACAGAAAAAGTAACCAGTACCAATGCCACACCATTTGCGGCAGCTACGTTAAAATTCTCTACATCCTGATATACAAGCGTTGTTGCCGTCTGCGTTTTGTTCATAATGTTACCCGATACAACCAGCACTGCACCGAATTCCCCAAGCGAGCGGGCAACCGTCAACACAAGACCGTACACAACCGCCCAGCGGATGGATGGCCAGGTAACACTCCAGAACGTTCTCCAGCCGTATGCACCAAGCGTTGACGCAGCCTCTTCCTGCTGAGATCCAAGCTCCTGCAAGACAGGCATCACCTCTCGAACCATCAGTGGAAAAGTGACAAACAACGTTGCAATGACCATACCCGGGAAGGCATAGACCATATTAAATCCAATTCCTTCAAAAAAAGCGCCCATAATACTGTTGGGACCCAGCAGTAGTACAATCATCAATCCGCCAATGACTGGCGATACGGCATAGGGCAGATCCACAATGCTGTTCAGCAGCCCTTTCACCCGGTCACTCAGCCATCCGGCGCGAACCAGATAGATGGCCATCATAACGCCAAACAATGTATTTAACAGCGTGACAACAAGTACAACAAGTCCTGTCATCATCAAGGCATGCAGCGCCTCAGGGCGCAACAGCCCATCCAGGAATCCTCCTGCCCCGTCTTCAAATGCACCAATAAAAATACGTCCAAGCGGGATGATCAGCAGTACAATGAACACCGCAAACGTCAGTCCGATTAATAGTCGCCTCATCGTCTTCTCCCCCGCATCTGTACCAGATTAATGAGCCAGAGGATCAGGAAGGAGAGTGTTAAGAGCAGTACGGAAACGGCCGCGGCACCGGTTGGATTGTCACTTTCGATCTCGCCGTAAATAAATACGGAAGCCGTCAATGTTCTTCCCGGAATATTGCCTGCCACCAGCACAACAGCCCCGAATTCGGCCAGTGCTCTGGAGAATGCGAGCATTCCCCCACTAATCATGCCCGGAGCCATGGACGGAAGAATAACCTGTCTGAATGTGCGCGCCTTCGATGCTCCCATCGTGTAGGATGCCTCTTCCTCTGAGGGATCGATCTCCTCGAGCAAAGGCTGCACCGCACGGATGACAAATGGAAACGTAACAAAGGTCATTGCGATCACAATCGCAGGCTGGTGAAACACAATTTCAACCCCCATGGATTCCGCCAGTTTGCCAATGGCACTGATCGGACCCAGGAGCAGCATAATCATCAGGCCACCAACGGCTGTTGGAAGAGCAAAAGGAAGATCTACCAGACTGTTAAGGAACGACCTCCCAAAAAAGCGATAACGTGTCAGCACCCAGGCAATCATGGTTCCCAAAATGACGTTAATCACCGTAGCTATAACAGCCAGCCGGATCGTTAACAGCACGGCTTTCCATGCAATTGGGTCCATAATGCTTTGGATAAAGTTGCTCCATCCTTCAGAGAAGGAATTGACGTACACACCGATGATTGGAAGTACAATGAGTACGATAAAATATAGCAATACGGTACTGCGGAATCCCCAAGTCCATCCCTTGTGACGAAGAACGGTATTCATTGCTGCATTCCCTCCCAGCCTCCGGTTCTATGTCCGGTCGGCAGTCTTCCTGCTTTGGTACAACCATTTTCCTAAGTTGGATTATATTACTTTAATATTATTCCCATTAGTCTACTTGGTTTTTGCTTATCTGATACTTTACCAGTTTGCAGTGCTAATCGTCAATGCTTTTATTGAATAAAATCGGCGTACTTATGAGATGGATTTTATAAAAATCTCTCTGCCTACTACACGGTCAGATCAACCTTCCGATCGCTTGTATTCCCAGATTTCTTTGACCCTTATTTAAGTGGTTTGTTTGGTATGGAATGGTTAAGGTACAATCTAGAGGACAAAATGTGGAGCAAAGGAGTGGAGTAATATGTTATATACGAAGAATTTATCGACATCCCGACGGGATGAGATGAAGGATATTACGCGGGAGGTAGAGCAGATTGTCCGTGACAGCGGTGTGCAGAATGGGACTGTATTGATTTATTGTCCACATACGACAGCAGGCATTGCAATTAATGAAAATGCAGACCCTGATGTCAAACATGACGTGCTGCTTCGTCTAAACGAAGTGTATCCTTGGAAACATCCCGAATATCGGCATGCTGAAGGAAATACGGCTTCTCACTTGAAATCGATCACAACCGGACCATCACAAACGGTGATTATACATGAGGGCAGATTAATGCTTGGCAGATGGCAGGGCATCTATTTTTGCGAATTTGATGGTCCTCGTCAGCGGGAATATTTCCTTAAAATCATGGAAGGTTAGATTCATTTCAACCCGATTTCTAATGATTTGCCATCCATCGAAATAAAAAACAAACAGGCGGTCCACCCTATTTTAGGGATGTAACCCGCCTGTCATGGTCTTCTTCGCGCCAAAACTTTCGCGAGACAACGTTATAAAGAATTAATGTTATGACAATTCACCGTCCTGAAGTGTGGAGTGCGACAAAAGCGCCTTATTGGACGCCAGGCTGGTGTTGGAGATTACGGCAGAGCACTTTGACATGAGATAACGCAGCCGATTCAATCTCTGCAAAGGTTAAACGGTCCTGAATATAATACGATATGAATCCGTGCATGGACAAAAACAGCGTACGTGGTACACATTGAATATCCTCTTCCGTACAGCCCTCTTCATTCATGTATTGCCGAATAATGGAGGCAAACAATTCAAAGCATCTTCCTTGCTCCGTACGACAATACGATAGCAATTCCTCATCCCGAATCATGAACATGATCTCGTACTGATACGGATTCTCCAATCCAAAACGAATAAACTCCATCATGATATGCTCCACCTTGCTCACGCCGCCCATGACTGGCCTGACCATGGCTTGCAGCAGCAAATGCCCCAGATGATTGAAATCTTCAACCACGATGGCATAAAACAGCTCTGCCTTTTCCTTAAAATGATAATACAGCGACCCATGACTATAGCCCAGATGCTGGCCGATGCTTCGCATCGAAATGGCACGGTATCCTTTGGTAATAAAAAGATGCCTCGCCGCCTCCAGTATCCGCTCCCTCGACAACTCCTGTTCGACTGCTCTTCTAGCCATATATTTTATTCCCCTTCAATAAAATAAAGCCGCTGTCCCTCCGTGATCCGGGATTGCCCTTGCGTCAAATCTGTGATCCAGGCCACAAATGCCTCGGTTTCACTATCCGGCGGAAGACAAGTCAACGTAACCTTATCGGTGAACCCAGTTTCACCTGTACGGACTTCCCGGCTCCTTAATTCATTTTCCACTTTGCCCAGCCATGTATAATCCAGTTCAACAAACACTTCACGATGGAGTACTTTGGTAATCGCTTCCCCGGCTTCTATGGCTGCAACTGCTCCATCCGTATAAGCACGAATTAACCCACCTGCTCCAAGCATAATTCCCCCAAAGTAACGTGTAACAACGATAGCCACATTTTTCAATTGCTGATTTTTGATGACTTCAAGAATCGGTTTGCCAGCGGTTCCGCTTGGTTCGCCATCATCGGATTGCTTCTGGATCTCATCCCGCTCACCAATCATATACGCCGAGCAGTTATGAGTAGCATTCCAATGTTTTTTCTTGATTTCATCAATAAAAGCGTTTGCTTCTTCTTCCGTCGTGACCGGCATAATATGACCGATAAATCGCGACTTTTTGATTACAATTTCCAGATTGCTCGGTCCTCGAACCGTGCGATAACGTTCAATCATCCCTATCCAACTTTCCACCAATTTGATCCATTTTACAAGAAAGCAGTTCCCCGCGCGCACGCGGACGAACTGCCTTGGTTTAACATCCGGGAAACCATTGCTTCACAATGACTCCCCGAAAGTAATTACATTACCTTATTTAACTATATGAGCAGACCGATGAATTATTCGGAAAGTCTCGCTTCAAGCGCTGCTTTCTCTTCTTCAAAGCCTGGTTTGCCCAGCAAAGCGAACATATTTTTCTTGTAAGCTTCCACGCCTGGTTGGTCAAATGGATTGACTCCCAGCAGGTAACCACTAATGCCGCATGCTTTTTCAAAGAAGTATACCAGATATCCGAAAGAATATGGAGACATATCTGGAATGTTCACAATCAAGTTTGGTACTTGACCATCTGTGTGTGCAAGCAGTGTTCCTTGGAACGCTTTTTTGTTAACAAAGTCCATCGTTTTACCTTCAAGGAAATTCAGACCATCCAGATCATCTGGATCCGCTTCGATCGAAATATGCTCCGATACTTCAGCAACCTGAATCACAGTTTCAAAGATGTTCCGGCTACCCTCTTGAATGAATTGACCCATGGAGTGCAAGTCAGTCGAGAAATCAACGGATGCAGGATAAATCCCTTTGTAGTCTTTACCTTCACTCTCTCCGTAAAGCTGTTTCCACCATTCGGATACAAAGTGCAGGGAAGGCTCGTAGTTCACGAGGATTTCTGTTCCTTTACCTTTGCGATACAGTGCGTTACGAACAGCTGCATATTGATATGCTTCGTTCTCAGCTACGTTCGGGTTGCTGTATTCTTTGGAAGCGTCAGCCGCACCTTGCATCATTTCTTCGATGCTAATGCCAGCTGCTGCGATTGGCAACAAACCTACAGCCGTCAGAACGGAGTAACGTCCACCTACATCATCCGGGATAATGAAGGATTCATAGCCTTCTTCATTCGCCAGTTTTTTCAGTGCGCCGCGCTCTTTATCTGTTGTAGCATAGATGCGTTTGCGAGCTTCTTCTTTACCGTATTTTTTCTCCAGTGCTGCACGGAAAATACGGAAAGCAATCGCTGGCTCCGTTGTTGTACCGGATTTGGAGATAACGTTAACGGAGAAGTCTTTGCCTTCAACCAGATCCAGCAAATGAGTTACATACGTGGAGCTGATGTTGTTTCCTGCAAAGTAGATTTCAGGCGTTTTGCGTTTGTCTTTAGGCAGATTGTTGTAGAAAGAGTGCGTAAGCATCTCAATCGCTGCACGTGCACCAAGGTATGATCCACCAATACCGATGACAATCAGTACTTCAGAATCGCTTTGGATTTTAGCAGCCGCTTTTTGAATACGGGAGAACTCTTCTTTGTCATAAGCGGTAGGCAGGTCGATCCAGCCTAGATAATCCGATCCCGTTCCCGTTCCGTTGTGGAGCTGCTCGTGAGCCAAACGAATCGGTTCAGCGAAATAGTCCACTTCATGCTGATTGACGAATTCCAGGGCAGTGCTGTAGTCAAACTTCACTTTTTTTGCCATGATCTATAAAACCTCCTGATATCGGTAGCGTATTTTTTTCCGTTTTCCATTCTAAACAACTTAGCCTAAGGATACTTCAAATCCACAGGGCTGACAAGCTTGCAGCACGAACTTTGTCGTTAGAGTTTAAGAAGCAAAAAGGGTTAACCGAATCCGCGAGTCGCGGTTCTGGTTACCCTTCTTGTATTATTCCGCCGGGTACGAACAGCAGTAGTCGGTAACGCTGCGTATCTCCAGTTTAAATTTGGATTCGGCAGGCACGTGGAACGTAGCTTGACCTTGAATCTCTTGCCAATCTTCTTCTCCGGGAAGTAATACTCTCAGATCACCGGACAGAATCTCCATAATTTCACGGGAATCTGTACCGAACTCATAACTGCCTGGAAGCATAATACCCAGAGTCACCTTGCTGCCATCCCCCAAAATAACTGTTCTGCTCGTTACCTGGCCCTCATAATAAATGTTGGCCTCTTTCACTACACTGACTTGATCAAACTGTGACATGCGTACCCGCTCCCCCTGAAGTTAATAAAAACAAAAGGCAAAACAGATCAGGGTGGTTGTCCACCCATTCTCTGCCGGAATTCACTTGCTGCTCGGCAGGACAGAAATTAACTGTCCCTCCTGCAGCATTTTTCAAGCAATTACAGCAATGCTTTTACGCGACTAACCACGTTTTCCACAGTGAAGCCATACTCTTGAATAACACGGTCGCCAGGCGCGGATGCACCAAATGTGTTGATTCCGAGAATGTCGCCTTGGTCGCCGACATATTTTTCCCAACCCATTGGGTGAGCCATTTCAATCGCCAGACGAGCTTTAACATCTGGAAGCAGGACGGATTCTTTGTACGCTTTGTCCTGTTTCTCGAACAGATCCCAGCTCGGCATGCTGATTACACGAACTTGGATGCCTTGTTCAGCAAGTGCTGCTTGGGCTTTGACAGCCAGTTGCACTTCGGAACCTGTAGCGATGATTTGGGCAACAGCTTTGCCTTCTTTTGCATCAGAGACAACATACGCACCACGTTTCACGTTTTCACGGGAACCTTCAACGGTACCTTCCAGAATCGGCAAGTTTTGACGAGTGAGTACGAGTGCAACCGGGTTGCTCTTGTTCTCAAGCGCATAAGCCCATGCTGCAGAAGTTTCATTACCGTCAGCCGGACGAATAACTGTCAGGTTAGGAATGATACGCAGGGATGCCAATTGCTCGATTGGTTCGTGAGTAGGACCGTCTTCACCAACAGCGATACTGTCGTGAGTCAGTACGTATGTTACAGGCAGACCCATCAAGGCAGCCAGACGAACAGCTGGACGCAAGTAGTCTGTAAATACGAAGAATGTACCTCCGAATACTTTCACACCACTGTGCAGTGCCATACCGTTCATTGCTCCAGCCATACCGAATTCACGGATACCGAAGTAGATGTTGCGACCGGAATAATCTTCAGGTGAGAAGTTCTCCAGGTTGTTCAAGTGAGTCATTGTGGAGCTTTCCAGGTCAGCAGATCCACCTGTCAGTTGTGGCACGTTATGAGCCAAACCGTTCAGGGCATTACCGGATGCTACACGAGTGGATACAGCTTTGTCTGTTGCTGCATATTTAGGCAGATCGCGATCCCAACCTTCTGGAAGGTCGCCATTGATTGCCGTTTCGAATTGAGCTGCCAGCTCAGGGAATGCTTTTTTGTACTCAGCAAACTTCTCGTCCCATGCTTTGTTTGCAGAGATACCACGATCTTTCACTTGTGCAAAGTGTTCGCGAACTTCAGTTGGAACGTGGAAATCTTCCTCGTAAACCCATTTGTAAAACTCTTTAGTCAATTTGGCTTCGTCTGAACCCAGTGGAGATCCGTGAGTACCGCCGTGGCCGCCTTTACCTTGTTTGTTCGGGCTACCGTAACCAATTACAGTTTTAACTTCAATCAGTGTAGGACGGAGCGTATCTGCTTGACCTTCCTCAATTGCTTTTTGGATTGCAGGCAGATCGTTACCATCTTCAACACGCAGCACTTGCCAGCCATAAGCTTCAAAACGCTTCGCAATGCTTTCAGAAGAAGACAGGTTCAATTTACCATCCAAAGTGATGTCATTGGAGTCGAACAACATGATCAATTTGCCCAGGTGCAAACGTCCAGCCAGGGAAGCTGATTCATGGGATACGCCTTCCATCAAGTCACCGTCACCACAGATTGCATAAGTGTGGTGGTCGATTACGTTGAATTTGTCTTTATTGTATGTTGCGCTCAGTTGAGCTTCAGCCATAGCCATACCTACAGCCATTGCAATACCTTGGCCCAGTGGTCCAGTTGTTGCGTCAACGCCTGCAGTATGTCCGAATTCCGGGTGACCCGGCGTTTTGCTTCCCCATTGGCGGAACTGTTTCAATTGTTCCATAGGCAGGTCATACCCGCTCAGGTGAAGCAAGCTGTACAGCAACATGGAGCCATGTCCTGCGGACAGAACAAAACGGTCCCGGTTAACCCAAGTTGGGTGGTCCGGGTTATGTGTCATCGTTTTTGCAAAAAGTTGGTACCCCATTGGAGCGGAGCCCATAGGCATTCCCGGGTGTCCGGAATTTGCCTTCTCGATTGCATCAATCGCCAGTGTACGTACGGTAGTGATCGACAGATTGTCGATGGTGTTGTTCTCTTCCTTTTGAATCGCTTCGTTCTTGTCAGTCATGGTTTGTCCTCCTCATGTCTTTAGATAAGTCGGGTTGCGCAAGCGAATCCCTCTCATCATACAAGCAAACCGAATTTCACAATAAGTGAATCCGCTTGAGTGTTTCATTTTGACTTATTCACTTTTGTATTGTATCACTTGGCGTGAAGGTTTTCCATAACCTTCTTTTAGAAGATCGGGAAAATTCGGCTGTTTATGACGAGGAATTTGCTTCCAGTTGCGTAAAAAGAGTGTCCTACTGAGCATTTCAGCATATCTTCTAGCTCAGCCAGCATCGCAAATCCATCGGATGAAGTATAACCTTTAAGCGGAAAACCATACTCTTTTTAGATATCGAAGTTGATTTTGCATATAATGGTCCTTGATCATGATTGGAAAAATCGGATTTTTGTGTACATCAGGCTGTACTTCATATGGAAAGGAGGATTCACATATACCGGAACATTTGGCTAAGTCAACAAATTCGCTAAAGCACATATTACCCTGGAAAGCCGGGATTTTAACAGGTCTTACGTCCGGACTGGTGCTCGGGTTCTTTTTAAAGGCTATTCAGACTTACACTGGTGAAAAAGTCTATACCTTGCTGCTGAACATTGATTTTGTTCCATGGCTTCCGCCTACATTACCTGAATATATCGAATTTATGCTGCATCTTATCGTTTCCATAATCATTGGTATCTTCTACATATGGTGGATTCAGCGTTCAGGCCATCCGATATCCAAAGGCCTCCTGATCGGCGTTCTCTCTTCCCTGCTGTATATCCCGCTCTCCCAGCTGTCGAGCCGTGTGCCTGATCTATATGATATAAATGCGATACTTTACTGGCTGGCAGGGCATCTGTTATTTGGCGTGGTCGTTGGGGTATGCGGTCATCTATGGAAGCATAGCCAAAAAGGCGGTCCCCCGTTTAGACATCAATAGGGAACCGCCTTTTCTTTTTTCGGAATAGAACTGAACTATATCTTTCCGAATCAACCTTGCGCAGTATTAAAGCATTAGCTTAAAACACAACGGTTTTATTTTCATGAACCAGTACACGGTCTTCAACATGCCATTTCACGGCACGAGCAAGAACTACACGCTCAATGGTACGTCCAATGCGTTTCAACTCAGTTACATCATCCCCATGGCTTACACGCTGAACGTCCTGCTCAATGATTGGTCCGCCATCCAGCTCTTCCGTAACATAGTGAGCCGTCGCACCGATAATTTTGACACCTCGGTTGTACGCTTGGGCATACGGTTTACCGCCGACAAAGGCAGGCAGAAACGAGTGATGAATGTTAATAATACGATTGCGGTAATGCTCAATGAACATCGGAGAAATGATCTGCATGTAGCGCGCAAGAATAATCACGTCGATATCATTGCCAATGACGTCCAACTGACGTTGTTCCGCTTCCTTCTTCGTATCCGCTGTAACCGGAATATGATGATAAGGAATGCCAAATGATTCTACATAGTCCTTCATATCCAGATGATTGCTCACAACAAGCGCGATGTCTGCATCCAGATCGCCAGCCTGCCATTGCCACAACAGCTCAACCAGACAGTGATCCTCCTTGGATACAAAGATAGCAAGTTTCTTCTTGCGGCTGACCGCAGAAAGACTCCAATCCATTTTGAAACGGTTTGCCACTTCTTCAAAATCAGCTTCCAGCTTAGGCAGGTTCAACGATAATTGTGGAAGATCGAACTCAATCCGCATAAAAAACATGCCGCCAGCCGGGTCCATTGTGTATTGGTCCGACTGTACAATGTTTGCACCATGCTGGTGCAAGAAATGGGATACTGCGGCAACAATTCCCGGTCCATCCGGACAGGAAATGAGCATCCGCGCCCGATCGGCGCGGTTTTTAACATCAGGACGTACTTGTTTAGCGTGAATCTCCATCGGGTTATTTTTCCTCCTTCAACTAGGCCGTGACAAAAATTTCTTTGCCTGCAAGCCAGGCGATCAAACGATGATTCAGTTGTTCTTCATTCAAGTGCGGGAACAATGCGGCTTCAGCCACGAGGTCATACAGACGTTCCAACGGCTCACGTGGATCGGCTTTCTTCGCTTTGGCATCATTCTTGAGCAATGTCCAGATATCCAGAACATATGAACGGGACTCAATCTCTTTTCCTTTGAAGAAATGATGCAATTGTTCCACTTCTGTCAGGAACTCAGGACCAAATCGACCAGCAACATCCCCGCGAAGCAATGCAATCTCTGCTTCATACATAGGACGCTGAGTTTTGGCTTCTTTACCAATCCAAGGCGTTTCCAAAATAAACGGACGCCCTTGAAGAGCCTCGTGATGCACGATACGGTTAATCGCCTCAAAACCAATCCAGCCGGATCCAATCGGTGTATGACGGTCCTTGTGCGCACCCACAGGGTTCTTACTATCATTAATATGCATTACGGCAATGCGGTCAAGCCCTACCGTACGATCAAATTGTTCAAGAACACCGTCCAAGTCGTTCACGATATCATAACCCGCATCGTGAATGTGACATGTATCCATACACACAGTAAGGCGTTCATTGTGTGTGACCTTCTCCATGATCTGAGCAATTTCTTCAAAACTGCGGCCCATTTCAGTTCCTTTACCAGCCATCGTTTCCAGAGCGATATTCACATCCGTCTCCTTCACTCCGTCCAGCACTTCATTCAAGCCTTCAGCAATACGTCCGATGCCGTAGTGAGCATCCTTATCCGTAAATGCGCCGGGATGCAGCACGATATTTTTGACACCAATCGCATGTGTGCGACGAATCTCTTCCTGAAGGAAACTTACGGCTAGCTCATACGTGTTTTCTTTGTATGATCCTAGGTTAATAATGTATGGCGCATGGACAACGATATCTTCCATTCCGCCCTCTTGCATCGCAAGCTTGCCTTCCTCAATAAACATGGACTCAATAGGCTTGCGGCGAGTATTTTGCGGTGCACCCGTATATATCATAAACGAACTGGAACCGTACGAGGACGCTTCCTTCGTTGCACTCAATAATCCCTTGTCCGAAAAGGACACATGGGAGCCGATTTTAAGCATCATTAATCCCCCTTTTTCTGAATTATCCCTTATTCTAACGCGATTATCGAAATAAATCTAGAAATGCGCTATAATTCGGGATATAGGCTATTTTTTACAGCTGTAATTTGGAACATGGGTGGGCGGAATCCGTCTTTCCGTGAAAATCAATAAACCGAGGTGACTCCGCAATGATTTTCGACTCCTACGCTTTGACGTTGACCAGTAGTTCCCCCAGCAATTGGTTTATGAACACGATCGCATTCTGGACCGTTCTTTTGCTTGGAAGTATGTGTATTGGCGGATTTTTTATGATGCGCAAGTTTTTGAAAGTGCTTCCGAAGGCAGACGGGAAGTCTAAACTCGATTGGCAGAACCACTGGGTTGAAACCAGCCGTCATTTATGGACAGATGAAGCAAAAGCTTTTCTCGACCAACTTGTAGAACCTGTTCCCGGCCCATTTCGAGATATCGCCAAACATTCCATCGCAGCAGAAATCGGCAAAATTGCGTACGAAAATAATGCAACTGAAGTATCCAGAGATCATTGCATTAAAGGATACATTATAGCCACACCGAAGCGGGATAATAAGTTTCTGGTGAAATTTTTGGAGAAGAACCAAATTGATTATTCGCCTTATAAACATTTGATGAATAAATAGATCAATGAATTCAGCCGAATCGAACATTAATATGTATTAGGCTTACATATTTGCAAACATGCTCCGTCAGGTAAGTTATTCCCAGCAAGGTAGTGCTTACCGCCAGGGGCTGTTTGTCGATCCAATATTACACATCAGCATAGTCAAAATAACAAGGAGGTCGCCAAGATGAAGATTGCGATTTGCGGAGGTACCGGTTTTGTCGGAGGAGCGCTCGTTGATTACTGGCTTCAGGCAGGCCATCATGTGAAAGTTATTACACGTAAACTGCCAAATTTACATAATCCCAGCCAAAACCTTACTTATATCTCATGGGAACAGGTAGAGGAACAGCCTCATTTGCTGGAGGGAATGGATGCCTTGGTGAATCTCGCCGGAGAAACGTTGAATCAACGTTGGACAACCAAAGCGAAACTGGAGATTGTTGAATCAAGAGTGACTACTGTAGCACGCGTAGCCAAATTGATAGATTCACTGGAACACAAACCGGAGGTGGTCGTACAGGCATCTGCCATGGCAATCTATGGCACCTCTCCTACAGAAACATTTGATGAGAACAGTCCTCAAAAATCGGTGAATTTCCCATCCCGCGTTTCTCAACAATGGGAAGTTGCTGCTGATGCCATCAAACATGTGAGACTCGTGAAAATCCGCGTTAGCCTCGTGCTTGGTCATAAAAAAGGTGCTTTTCCATTAATGAAACTGCCTTATATGCTTGGTGTTGGGGGCAGGGTGGGAAGTGGCAAACAGTGGACCAGTTGGATTCATATTATGGATATTGTGCGTTTGATTGATTTCACGATCCAAAATAAAGAAATCTCCGGTCCAGTGAACGCCTCTTCGCCCACCCCAGTTACCAACGATGAATTCGGACGTACGGTAGGCAAAGTGTATCATCGTCCGCACTGGTTCCCCGTACCCGGAATTCTGATCAAAACACTGGTCGGTGAACTCTCTGTCGTGCTGCTTCAGGGACAGCGGGTTATCCCGCAAAAAGCGTTGGATCACGGATTTCAGTTCACCTTCCCTACATTAATTGATGCATTGGAAGATCTAAAACACCGGGGTCTATCCGACTGATCGATACGTGTAAACAGACTCAGCCAACGTAAAGGTATCTCCATCTTCCAGTGGATATTCTTTGTATGGAGCAAGAACATCGCCTTTGAGAATGGTTCCATTCACAGAACCCAAATCCTTAATGACATAGCCCGATTTGTTCCGGCTCAATTCCACATGAGCACGGGACACACCGGTTGCTGAATCTACCCACTGGACCATGTCCGCAGATCGGCCAATAACAAACGATGCTCCACGGATATCCATCCGTTCATTTTTGTCCCCTGTTGCTGATCTGCGTTCAAGATAAAAAGAAGGTGCAACTGGACCTGCTCCTGTAATGCTTCCGCCAGCAACACTTTGCAAGTTTACAGTTGCATCAGCCGCCGCATGATGACGAACAAGTTCCGATGTTGTAGCCACGGATTCGACAGCATGCTGAACAAAAGGTTCATCAGATACTTCGGATGGTATATGTAGATTTTGAAAGCGAGAATTCCCTGCTACAGATGACCTAGATTCAAAAGAGTGCCTCCGTCCTGATTCAGAACTTTGCATATCACCAGAGCTCTGTTGACTCGTGTAACCTTGTGCATAGGCGTTACCTTCTGGTGACTTTTCAGATGCATTCCAACGCCAGCTCTCCTGAAACATCTCTTCTTCGCTTTCTTTCTGCTTATCTTTGCCTCTTCCCAAGCCAAAAAAAGCAGATCTCCTATTGGTAGAGCCCTCTTGTAATTCGCCATCTGTATATTCTTCATTCGGCATCTTTTTGCTTAGCAGATTGGATTTCGAATTTTTGAATTTTCCTTTGGTCACCCATGCCCAACCCGCGATCCCAAGCAACCCAGCACTTAATGCTGTAGATAGAATCATTTGTGTCTGCCCTGATTGTTCCATATAGATGAATCTCCATACCAGCGCCATGGCAATCATACAGCCCAGAATGATATAGGTCGTTTTGGAAGAATCCTGCTTCTTGTCCTTCTCATCCTTTTCCATATCATCGTCCTGTATTGAATCAAAAGTTTGGCGCTGTGACGGATTTTCAATACCTTTCGCTTGCAATGAGGACTCTATCGGTGAACGTCTGCCTGAAAATCCTGAAAAGGGTTTGTTAAGTGGTTTATCATCCTCCGCAGTATGTATCCTAGGTTGATGATTTGATTTCAACTGCTGCCCAGCTTCGCCATTTCGATCCAACTGACGATACTGATCTTGCCCACTTCTATTAGGAAACGGATCATTTCCCTGCTCTGGAACTGCAGAAAGTGGCATTCCAAAATGATGATCAGTTGTGCCGGATGACCCACGTGAAGACATAAACGATGCCTGGCCTGAACCACTCTGCTCATCTGCATATAATTCAAGCAAAAGTTCACGCAGTTGTCTGATATCCCATTGTTCAACGTTGCATAGCTGGAGGACACGCTGAATTCCTTCGCCCTGAAGTTCCTGAACATGGGCCATTAGCCTAATAACCAGTTCCCGGAATTGCTGAGGGGTCGGATCGACCTCAACTGCATCGACAATCGGGATGTATACCAAACCAAGTTCTCCCAGTTCAAGTGAACCATTTATGAATATGTCCTCTTCCTGAATCTGTAATTTACGTGAATCCAACATATATTGTCTACATTCCGTAAACGTATCTGCCAGCTGAAACAATAGACCATATAACACACGCAGCTTGATTTTTCCTGACTTCAACATTTGAGGTAACATCTTATATCCCGAAATATCATATTGTAACGTTACATTTCGGTCTACCTCTCGAATATGAACGGGAAGAAGACGGGGAATTTGATTGGAAGACAACATGCCAATCTGCACACGGCTCAGTTCGTCCATTCGCAACCCTTCCGCTTTCTCCAAAACCATAAATGATCCGCCGTTTCGAATGAAATCTCTCGTTAATCCATACATGCCAATCCTCTCTTTCCATCGCTTAGTTAAGTCATGTAGATATAAGCGCTAATGAATCCCGGCAATACGGCCAGCATAAAAGGAAACTTCAGTGTCTTTTCCTGATTAACCAGTTTGAGCGAACCGAGCATGAAGAAACCGGCAAGATTTCCTGCCATGCCCCGAATCCGCTTCGCTGAATCCCTGCGAAATAAGAGAATGACTAATCCAATTGCCCCTGCGTACAAAACGGAGTAAATAATAGCGTGAACACCAAAGGCCAGTCCTGTCCAAGCTCCAATTCCTCCAAACAATTTCACATCTCCCGCACCCACTGCGCCGATCAGATACATTAGAAATAAGACACCGAACCCCACCACGAATCCGGCTGCTGAGAATAGAAACCCCTCCCATCCACCCCAGATCATATGGGCCACAACTCCCACGACAGTCACTGGTAAAGTTAAACGATTTGGAATTTTCATTGAACGAACATCTGTAACAAAAGCTGCAATCACATATAGACCACAGGCCAGGTAAAACCACTCCACCTCCATCATCTCCTTCCTTATTTTCTGGAAGCCACATTAAACTCGGTCACCGTCTGGACGCCATCCGCAGTCTCTACAACAAATGTCCATGTGCCTTCCGTTGTACGTGTACCAACAAACCAGTTCCACTCAATCACACCGTTTTCATCGGCAGTTGCCCACCCGATATGCTTGGCTGAACTTTCACCGGACTTGTAAAATATCGTCAAGTTCGCTGTAGCTCCGGGCTCCACTTGGACCTTAATTGTCGCGTTGTTGCCTATGTATGCTGGCTCCGGCTTGGATAGTACGGTTGCTGCTCCAGCTGAATCCGCGTCTCCCCCACTACTATTGGAGCCTTCTCCGGTATCTCCAATCCATACCCGTTCTGCCGCAGCCGCTTGAATGCGTAAAGACTTCCCTAGAAAGGGAACTTTAACAGGCAATTCATAGCTCAATTCAAGCCTGAAGTAAGGATTCGTTTTATTTTTGAGATCGGGTATGGAAATACCATTAACATGCACACGTTCTACATCCAGTAGAGAAGTATTAATAAAAGGCTGAAGTAGCGGCTTAACGGTCGGATCAAGTACTGTCTCAAGAACGGATGTCTTGATCTCCTGTAATGGTTGTTCACCTCTGGCAGCGGCAGCACGTATCCAATCACTTAGCGGCTCCGGCAGCGAAGAGGCGTACTCTTCGGCCCATTCCGTCAGTGACAGCTCCGGTATTTTCCATCCACCCTCCGAGCCTCCACTACCTGCGGAATCAGAGGGGTTGAATACAAGGGAGACAGGATATATTTTCGTGGATAACTGCTTTACTGCCTCTCCTGCCGTGCTCTGCAACGCTGTTGATACCAACGTCATCTGTACGATGTAAATGAGGAACATGACAAAGAACAGGAATACAGGCAAAACCAGTGAGGCTTCCAAAACGATGCTGCCCTGTTCCCTTTTTGGAAAACGCACTTTCGAAATAGAATGTATCTGCTCAGTCAGAGACTTCAATCTTTCCAGTCTACGCACTCGTGTAAGTCGACTCTGTAATCGTGCCAATATTTTTTCCTGCTGGTGCTGCTTATCCATAATCCCTCCACCGAAACGACCCAGATTACTCAATAGGAATAATCGGCCTTTCGATCAATGAAAAATCGCCCATCTTCTACCTGATCTTCACTACCCATGACAGCGCCTATACTTCTTGTGACTCCTGGTAAAAACCACAATCTAATACTGCTGCGCATGTTTCCTGAAGCGTATGTCTGCTTCTCATCCGGATTTACGCCGGTATTCAATCGGATCAAAGCCAACATTCTGGACATTTTGCGTTCATTGTTGCTATGCATTAATAGGAACAAACGCAGATGGTCTCTGTATGTAAGCTTGACTTTGATATATTTGGACAATTCCACACTGCCGTCTTTAGCCAGTTTCACCATATCTGCTATAGCGTTTGTAATTCCGTATAAAATCGCAGCAGATAATACAAGTAGTGGATTCCCAAGCTTACTATTCTCAATTAATCCTTCTGCAGTTCGAATCGCCAGTCGCATGCCAAAGATCTCCGCATATGCAGCAGCAATGTTCCCCGAAGGATTATGAAAACCATATACGATGTACTCCAGTTCCTGATTCTCCAGTTTGAATACTTCACCAGCATCTCCACTACCTTCGGTCCAGCTCAACAACTGTCCAAAATCCATTGAGTTGAAATACGCCAGTGCATACTCATTCTGGAACAACTCATCGCCAAGACTATCCAGCAAATTAGACATTCCTCCGAACAAACTGTCCATTCCGTTCATGGCGTCACCACCGGAGTCATACGGATCGCCTGCAATCTCTGCCTTCTTGGCTTCTTCACGGCTCGCTTGGTTAAAAGTTATGTTGGCATTGTCGTACTCCTCCAGTTGTTTGAAGGCTTCCATGGAGCCGGAACTCCCCTTTTCGATTTGTGATAATATGCGTTTAACATCCTTCAACTTCCCTTTGGATTCCTTATCATTCGCTTTGCGCTGGGCATCGGATCCGCGACCGTTCTCCAACAGCTGTTTGCTTTGGAGAATGACATTGGAGGGACCACTTCTTACATAAGTATCCATGTATCGTTCCGTGACCTGACTAGCCTGTCTAACCGCTGGTTTAATGGAAACACCACTCATTACTGTAACCGAACGAAGCTGCGTATTAAGCTCCATACTGTCATTTCTGACATTGGTAAAATCCGAATTTTGAGAGCGTACATGTGCATTTAACTGATCGAATAGTGTGTCAGCTCTTACAAGTTCTGAAGCAAGAGAGCGTGTATTTTTGGCTTCACTTCCCGATCCGGTAGATGGAGGACTCGTCCCAGGCAGGGTTGAGTTGCCTACTTTTTCATAACTGGCATTCTGTGAACGGTTCTCCCCCTCAGCGATTACCCGTTTCATTTCCTCATTGATCTTGCGAGCTTCTTCAATCTTGACTTGGGCTTCCTCCAATTTTGTCTGGTGAGCCTGCAATGCTGGTTGTATGATCGCGCTTATGCCTGTCGCCACATTCCCTACACCTGTTCGATAACGAGCCAGCTCTAGCATGTACTGTTGCTGGTTGAATGGTAGCCCCTCATCCATTTGTTTTTTGTTTAGGTAATCCGCATAACGCGCCGCTACTTCGGCAGCTGTCTCTGGCGTATCTCTTAACATCTCGTCGTAAATGGCAGAGGAAGGCGGATTCATAATCAGTGCGGGCAGACCCTTCAGCTTATCGGCGGATTCCGTCTGATTGGCTAATGCTTCGTCCAGCAATTCTTCACGTTTGTCATACAGTTTTTGCAATTTTTTGAGCAAATCCACAGTATGAGCTGCTTCTTTCATCTCTTCTGACATCGGCTTAAAACGATTGACCACTTCCAGGGTAAAATCAACCGGTGCACGATATTTCATATCCTCCTGAATTTGGCGATTAAAGATATCGTATCTGCCCAGTTCACGCTCCATGCTTAGTGAAGTCGTATCCCATTGGATATCTAGAATTGGAAAACCATCTTTCACAGCCGAGGGCTTCACACTATCATTCAGCACCTTGGCCATGATGACCTCACCACTGCTGTCACCGTATCCAAATAGACCATACTCCCGCAAGGAAGTATCATAGGCTGACATCACAGATCTCATCGCCGCATGCGTCATACGTTCTGCCTGTACTTTGAAAGCAGCAATACGTGCATAATCAATGAAAATGGAAACAAACATAAAGATTCCAGCCAAAATCAAGATCAAGAACACGGTTACGGCTCCAGATTCACCGTCTTTTTTTCTGAACAGTGTTTCCTCCTCCTCTCCTCATTTTTTGGTTTTGCCAAAATGCTGTACAACCTGTCCCGCTTCAGCGGCAGTACTGGATGCGGCTCCGCCCTTACTTTTAAACTTGGCCGCATAATAACGGACCAGATCCACCGTTCGGATAAATTCCGTCGGTTCTACAACTGCAGATGAACCTTGTGTTAGCACATTGTTACCTGAATCAAACAAAAAAGAAGGCAGCGGTAAAGAAATCACCTGCTCCAGCTTGGTTGTAACTTTTCGCTGGATCAGCGAGTTCTGGTATTCAATTGTCCCGTTCATGCCAGAAGGCATGCCTTGTGCTGCTTGGGACAGCTTCTTTTCCGATAAACTTCCACCTTCTCCTGCGGGTACAGACACAACAACCTCATTGTCCGCTCCCGCCCAACCAAACAGTGCTCCGAGCAATCGATCATCGGTCAGTCTCCAGTACAAGTTGTCATGTTCCCCAGCCACAACTTCACCCGTCGTTGCCTGCTTGTAGCTGTTGTCCCAGCTGTAGGCGGCACGTTCAGAAGCTGCATACGTATGTTGGTTCAGAAATGTCTTCTGATACATGTACATGGAGAAAAAGAGGATCAAGACGAGAATAAACAACACAATAGGGAAGACCAGGGAGGCTTCAATGGTGAAGCTCCCTTCTTCCTTTTTGAATCTACTAACCCGGGAAAAATTCATTACTTTTTGTGTCCACTTTTTTAAGAAGGTCTCCTACTAATTTCTCTATTTCCTTCCTAAATAACAGCGCAATAATGATAATAACCCCGATAATCAGAATGAGCTCCAACGTGCCGAGTCCGTCCTCTTCCTTCCAAAATCCAGTTACTTTGCTTTTCATCAATTCCAGCATCCCCAATTCCTCCTACATATTCATCATCATAAAAGCAGGTGCTCCAATCATCACTACAATCGAAAAAAAGATCAGTACCATCGGAAACACCAGTTTGGAAGAAGCCTGTTCTCCCTTAGCCCGACTAACGGCCTTGCGTTTCTCCCACAACACTTGGGACAGATCACGCAGCGCCAATACAAAGTCACCTCCCCCTCGCCGGAAATTCAGCAGCACTGTTGTAGTAAAAATCGTCACTTCCTGTACACCACAGCGGCGACTGAACTGTTCAAAGGATTGTTGAAACGAATAACCGTTGTTCCAATCCCCAACCATCTTTCGTAGCTCGTTATAGAGGGGATGATTCCGTTCTCCCTGACTGGCTACACAGTGAATAATGGCACGCTGCACCGTTTCTCCCGCACCAACCAGCAGAACAATTCGGTTCAATAATTCCGGTAGCTCCATGAGTATGTCCTGATCTCTTCGCTGTACTTTGGTGTTAAGGTCTTTGTAAAGGGCGAAGGGCAGTGCAACACCCAGTGCCAATCCACCTACCATACCGCCAAGCCCCATATCCCCAACGAGCGACAAAAGGCAGCCTACGAGCAACATCAGCCATGAGTAAGTCAGCATTTCAGCACAGTAGAGCATCGTTTTCTCTCCACTATGCTGTATGCCATACATTTTCTGAATGGCATGCTGCATGCGGAACATGAGCACAGGCAATCTGCGGCCCACTTCGAACTTGTCCAGTAAAAACAAAAAGGGGCCATGCAGCTTCTTCAGTCGTAATCCTTCCATATCCAGTTTGCGCAAATGCCGGTAGGTCTGCCCTCGCGTTCGATCCAGCACCAGCCACCCTGCTCCGAGCACCCCTCCGAAAATAACGGGAAGCAGCATCGTGTCAGCTCCTTATACTTTGATATCCATAATGCGTGTAATCCACAAATAACAGCAGGCGAGTAATGCCAATGCCCCGCTGGAGATCATATATCCCATCCCACTGTATAACGGCTCCATAAAATCCTTGGCCGTAAAGTTCAGAAAAATCAGAAAAATAAATGGAGCGGCAAACATCACTTTCGATTCAAACTTCTTCTGTGCCACCGCTACCATGATGTCCTGCTGAATATCCAGCTTCTCACCAATGACCGCAGAGGTCCGCCTCACCACTTCGACCAGATCTCCACCCGTTCGTTTACAAGTGATGAACACATCGGCAAAGTTTGTGATATCCTCAATTTTGGCCCGGTCCGAGAAGTCTTGCAGTGCCTCTTCAATGGGCTGACCATATTCCATACGCGTCCTCAGAATGGTGAATTCACGAATGAGATCTGTATCCGCCTCAGGATTCAGCATGCGCAGATCCTCCACGGATTCCTTAAATCCATTCTCTACCGATTTTCCCGCAGCCAGCGCGGAGGACAACGCATATAATGCCTGCTTAAAATGCAAACTGAGAGTCATTCTTCTTCGTTCCAGCAGTACTTTTTTCCAGTGTTTTGGTACCCATATACATCCCGCAGCCAATATCAATCCGGCCAACCAGTGATGATAGAATAGAATACCGACACCAAAGAACAACAAACCACTAATCAGCAGGCAGACAATCCGCTGTTTCCGGGATAGTGTAAATACGGTGTAGTCCGTTAAAACCTGTCTTGCCTCACCCAACTTCATCACCTACCCATAAAATCAACTAATTTACGTTGTTATCCGATTCAATCAGCTCATCGCTATTGCGTTCTATGTACTCGTTCAACCATTCCCCTAGCCCAGCCATCTGAATTTTATCCACTTGTCTCAGCGTTCCAACTTGCACGAGTCCACCCATAATCTTGCCTTCTTTTTCTTCGATTTCCTGGAAACGAAACAGTGGATTGAGCAGTACTTCTCCGTCCTGCATGCCAATCACTTCGCTAATCTCGGTCACCCGACGCGAACGATCGCGCAGCCGGGATAAATGTACAAAGATATCAATGGCTGAGCTGATCTGCTGCCGGACAACCGCAATGGGAAGATCCGCTCCGCTGAGCACCATGGTCTCCAATCTGCTGATCATATCGGAGATCGTATTTGCGTGACCCGTGGACAACGAGCCATCGTGTCCAGTGTTCATGGCCTGCAACATATCCAGTGCTTCTGATCCCCGCACCTCACCAATGACAATTCGATTTGGACGCATCCGCAAGGATGACTTGATCAGGTCACGGATGGATATTTGCCCCTTGCCCTCTGTATTGGCATTACGCGTCTCCAGCGATACCAGATTGGGTACAGTGACAATCTGTAATTCAGCAGAGTCCTCAATCGTGATGATCCGTTCATCCGCAGGGATAAACTGAGATAATGCATTTAGGAAAGTGGTTTTCCCCGACCCGGTTCCGCCGCCGATAAAAATATTGTATTTGCTGCGCACCAACTGTTGCAGCAACTCTGCCGCTTCTTCATGCAAGGCACCTTTACCAATCAGATCGGACATTTTCATCGGTTCACTCGGGAATTTCCGAATCGTCATGGTTGGGCCCTTCAATGCAATCGGAGGCAGCACGATGTTGACCCTTGAGCCGTCTTTCAACCGCGCATCCACGATTGGAGAAGACTCATTCACAATCCGGTTCACCCCGGATACAATCATCTGGATAATGTCTTCCAATCGTTCCCTGGACTCGAACTCCAGCGTGATCTGTCTGACTTCTCCTTCTTGCTCAACGAAAATTTCCCGGTGACTGTTGATCATAATCTCCGTAATTTCGGGATGATCCACCAAGGGTTGCAGAATATCCAGGCCTCGAAAGGAGTCGAATAACCGCTGTACCAGCGTATGACGCTCCCCGGAGGTCAGATCATTCAGTTTCGGGTCAGAAAGTACTTTACGCTCGATTCCCTGCCACAGTTCTTCGTCTCCCGCAGAAGAAGTTAAATCCAGGCCTTCCCTGACCTCACGACGCATGATCTGAAACTGCTCTTCACGGTCCAGTACCATCTTGGATGAATCCATCATAGTGACCACCCATCACCCTTCTGGATCCGTCCTGTCTGCTTCAGTTCTTCTTCCCCATCCTGTACGATCATGGCGCATAGCCTCTTCACTTCGCGTTGAAAAATCGGTGAGCTGAGCATCACTTCCTCCTGACTCAGCTGCTTCCAGGAAGGGATATACGGCAGCACTGCATCCAAATGCAGATCAGGTCTTGGCAAAGCATTGATGACGCTGTCCCGATACTTGTTGACAATGAAGCGGGCACGATCCAGTACACTTTCATGCAGATCCGGCCACGTACGCTCCATGTGCTGAATCCATTGACCCCAGCGGTGCATGGAAGAGATGTCATCCTCCACCAGCCACACGAATGCATCGGCAGCATCGAAAATCCCCTCACTGCGTCCATCCCAACCTGAGTCCCCATCCAGAATGAGCACATCATATTGCCCGCAGTCCTCCAAATACCGAATAAGGCTCTTCGTATCCTCACGGGACATTTGCAGCAATTCCTTCCGATTCGATAATGGCCAGAATACATCCGACTTCAGCACTTCGTGACGAAGTACATATCCGTCCACCCCTTTGGAGGAAGACTGTGCTTGTCCCTGTTTGCCCGATTCCTTCCTGCCCACCTTCAAATCGTAAAGAAGACGTGACAGCCCTGTTTCTGCATCGAGTGTACGCTGCCCACTTCTAGACAGACCTTTCTCCAGAAACGGCATCGAGCTATCTAACGTCTCCAGATTGAGATACAGAACAGCATATCCTGCAAGCCCAAGCTGCTTCGCCATATGCATCGCCACCGCAGTTTTGCCACTCCCGCCGGAAGCTGATACAACTCCAATAGAAAGTGTCTCCTGTCCTGGACGATGGGTTTTCTTCCGACGCGGCTGCCGACAAGCATTAAGAACAGCATCCATCAGCGTAGGCAATGGTTGATATTTCATCAGCCGTTTATCCTCATCCACCTCATCTAATCCTTCACTAAGCATCAACCATGGAATACCCGAGGTTTCGCCACCGTGACTCAGCCAGCTGTTCAGAAATTCCGGTTCCGCAATCACCAGGTCCGGCAGTTCCCTGCCTTCCTGTTCGTTCATGTGATCCCTGAACGCTTCCCATTTTGAAAAGGCGGTAATTCGTATAATGGAGCCGGACGGGCTGCCTTGTACAAAATTAAGCCAGGCGCTGATATACTCTCTGTCTTTAGAAGCCAGCACTGCCTTAAGAACAATCAATTCTTCTTCCCTCCCTGCAAAAAAGCACAAAAAAGCACCGTCCAATAACCGCAAGAATATGCAGTGTATGGACGGTGCTTCCGTCACGTGCTATGAATGTATGGATAATATAGCATACAATTTCTGGAGGAGCAAGGGATTTATTCTACTTCAACTAATCACCTACTCCTTATAGCTGGTCATCCAGATCACATTGTATCCATTTGTCATACCATTTCCTTGTCTAAACAAAGTATTGGTCGATTTGCATTCTATTCCTTATCCCTGTTCGTAATAGTTAATTACGATAGCTTATATTTTTATCAATTTGCTATGAAATAAATCAATTATCATTATCAGTTTCACAAAATTGAATATCTCAAAATTAATACTTGGTTCACATAATATTCATCCAATAAAATACTTTATTTTCCGAATATAGTTTACTATTGGATATATTTTCTATATAATAGAGTTGTATTCCAAATATGAGAGGATGATAACGATGAAAAAGAAACTTATTACTGGTCTATTAACTGTCGTTGCGTGCTTCACTGTTGGTTCTACATCTTTCGCGGCTACTGCTGCTACACCAAGCCCTAGTGCTGCTTCTGCAGAAACGTCCAATGTAATAACTCTTGCAGATCAAATTTCTGTTCCTATTAGTTTGAGAGTTGGCGAGAGCATTACAGTTGCTGGCTCCAACTTTTGGATTAGCGGGGACTATGGCGGCATTTATTTAAATCAACAAGGATTAATAATTGGTTTGTCACCTGGAGTTTGTACAGTAGTTGGTTATTTACCTAACGGTGATACTGTACTCTACACTGTCACTGTACGATAAACTCATACTTAATCAGAGGGGATGTAACTCATCCCCTCTTTCCTATGATAATTTATGTAATATATTTTAATAGATTTTAGAAAAGTAAATTTATTAGACCTTCATTCTAATTCCCTTCCTCGAAAAAAACCGCCATCCAATACCCGCATTAACATGCAGTATATGGAAGGCGATTCCCATAAGTACTATTTTATCAATAACTCTCAATCTAGAATACAAATGGTATTTAAAAATTATAAAATAAAATCGTTCTTCTAGTATCTCTTTGTCCCCTATTTCAAAAAAATCAAGAATGATAAGGTGCATCAAACTCAATAATATTGCGGTCAGGATCAAGCACAAAAATCTGTGCAAACCCGGCAACACTATCTGGTCTTGCCTCATATTCAATTCCCTGCTGTTCCAGCCAGACCAAAGTCTCCTTGTAACTCTTCACCCAGATCGCAAAATGTCCATCTGTTGTATCAATGCCAGCCTCACGAAGCGTATGTCCCTGCGGATGCTGTAATAGATGAAGCTGCTGACTACCAAGGGCATACCAGGTGCCTGTGGAGTTGAAAGGCGGACGTTCAATCTCCTGCATACGGAGCATACCCGAATAGAATTTCTTCGCAACCTCCAAATCACGTACAGCCAGACTCACGTGGTGTATATGTGCATATTCAATCATTTCTTCAACCTTCTTCCCTGAAATAGACTTTCTTCAGCTTCCCACCAACCCTAAATTGAATCGCTTACATGACTATTGTAGAAAATCCAAGCGCTTTCGCCAAGGGAAAAAGTTTAGGAAAAGCAAACAATCGTGCAGTTATGGACCTGCCTTCGCAACAACTAGCTGCGAAAGCCATAATGAAGCGTGCCCAGTTCCCCTAATTGCGGTGATAAGTCGTGCGGCGGACCGAACGGCACGCAGGGATTGCCATCGAAACTTTCTTCGCTGACGATCTGTTTGTTGTGGTATGTTGCGCTACGTGGGACATTTACTCTGGCTTTCTTGGCCAGGAAGAAGCTCGAATAGATTTTTTTCAATACGTAGCAGTGGGGAAGACGGTTCTCGAACGCCGATACTTCCATGATGAGGATACAGCCAGGATAATCAGTCTTAACGTCGTCTACAACCGAACCCTGTATGACCAAGGGAGAGATCTTCTGTCAGTCATATTTGAGGACACGAAAGGGTTAGGTTAACGGAAGTGATGCTGACCTCTTGAGGAAATCCTCTGACCTATCTGGTTGCTATGACGCTTAAACGCTCCGTAAGGGACCTCAGTCATTCCCAGTCCTCACCTTCGAGACAACGAATTTGGCAGCCTGGTGCGCTACGCAGAAGGCTTAGAAGAGCTGCGGAAGGAAGAGATGCAGCTTCGCCGCTCGATCAATCATGTGCCAAAGAGAAATTACGCCTAAAATACGCATTCTGTAGTTTATAGGCTTATCACTCCCCATGCGGAAGCCACTACTGCTCACCCGTTTGTTAATACTCTGACCACAACGCATACAAAAAAGAAAAACACCCCTGATTGAATTCAGCGAACCTGTCGGTTCACACAAATTCATATCAGAAGTGCCATCTCCAGAAGACACATCTTTAAGCAACTTTACCAGGAAAACTTCTCATCGGAGAGTCACACCCTCTTATCCTTACGCTTCTTATTTAGCACTATCCAATGCTTCTTGCGGGATTTTAATCTCTTTCACGCCATTATGGTTAGAGAACGTGCTGGTCATCTTCATGTCCATCGAGATTTTCTGTCCTTCCTGCTCCATATTCATAACCATGTTGACATCCGTACTTGCAGGCAGGTAGGTTTCTTTGTTGATCATATATTTCATTTTCATGCTGGTAATATTCATTTGATCAAGCATCGCTTGAGTTTGGGCATCCGATCCATTTTGCTCCATAACCGCTTTGGCCAGTTCCTTCACGTTATCACCGGATACGTCAGCGTTAATGACGTAGTTGTCGCCTTCTTCCGTAATTTTGGTGTCTTCGGCAATCTTTTTGAATTGCTCCAGCTCACCTTCCGGATTCATGCTTGCCTGCATCTGCTCAATCAGTGGTTTTGTTTGTTCGTCAGGAATTTTGACCCACTGTTGTCCCACCTGTGAATAAATCTTATCCGAAGTGATGTATTGCTTCACATTCTGCGCTTCCTGTCCGGACATTTCCATCTTCATCTCCTGATAGATCATCATCGGATCTTTGATGATATCCATCTTCAGCGATGTTTTCACCTGTTGATCCTGGGACTGCTCGCCAGCCACCATTTTCAAATTTTGATCAATATTGGCTTCCGTAGTGAAGCTTTTCATATCTTTAGTCGCTGCATTCGTTTTCTCAATTAACTCATCCAATGTAGGGATCTTTGTCTCCTGCTCCGCAGTTGTATTGCCCTCGTTAGACGTTTCGTTTCCAGCTGGCGGCGTTGCTGTACTGTTATCTGCATCGCTTCCGCAAGCTGTCATGCTTACTGCTAATAATGCCCCAATAATTAATGTAGTCCACTTCTTCAAGTTATTTGCCTCCCAAAATAGAATTGATCCGTACTCATTACCCAATTATTTCCGTTATTAATCAATCGGCATCGATACAATCTGTCACACTTAGCCTTTTTAAAGGAATCGATCCTTGATTTCGGGTGTAGGCAGCATACACGCTTCATCTTTACCGAACCAGCGATATCGATTGCGAGCTACCATGTTATATATGGCATTTCGAATAAATTTCGGTACAATAATCAACACGTACAATACTGGATAAGGGAATTTTAAGCCTTTGGCCAGACGCAGCGCTGCGGTTGAACGTGTATAATATTTCCCATCCTCAATGAGTACAAAAGTATCCATGCTGTCCGTGGACAGATTGCCCTTCTCCAGCAATTTTTTCGCTACATCCGATTGAAGTGATGCAAAATGATACTTCCCCTCAGGGTCACGCTTGATTATCCACTTCGTTAATCCTTGGCAGAAATGACAGACTCCGTCCACAAGCACAATCGGGTGTCCCTGATGCTGATCCGTTTGGTTTGCTGTCATAATCGTGGCCTCCTCATGTGTGCTATTAGAGTAACTTACCCGTTTTGAGTCATCCCGTTCGCTTTTTTCACATTTTATTTAAGTGTAACGAAAAATAGAAAAAGAGCGCAGGCTCTATGCCCACGCTCGTATCTGTTTTGGCAATTACTCTGCAATTGCCTTTTCCATCCATTGGTCGTCAATCATCTGTTGGTGCAGGTCACCAGCCCACTGGTCCATGCATTTGCAAATGAAATCTTTGCGACATACCGGACAAGGCGTTTTCTGTAGACGGCTGATATTGGTTAGCTTCCATTCTGGGGAATGGGAGTAGAATACACGGCATTGTGTACCGTCTACCAATTTCATTTTAAATTCATACAATCCGTCTTCCTTGTTGCCACTAGCTAATTCTAAATTTGCAATACGCGGTCTATAAGACATGGATATCACCTGTTAATTCAAATTTGGTTCATGCATTGACACTTCTTAGTACTAAATCATATTAAAGAAATTTTAGTTCGATGTCAACTCACGCACATTTACCCACCAAATAGAATATCAAGAATGGTACCCACCTGACCCTGTTTTTTCCCTTTCAACACATCCGGATCGAATACTTCTACATATCCACAGGAAGAACAGGCGACGAAGAGATAATGATTGTGCTGAATATCAAACATTTTGCTAAGTCCCGCTCCTGACATGGATACTTCCTTAATATTGCAATCCGTACCCCTGCATTTGGTACATACAAATCGTCGTTCTATCATCTCTTCAATACTCATTGTCGTTCCCCCTTATTCGAATGTATGACTTCAAGCAAGAGTAGATTATGTAAAATAGTACGCTGTTCAACATGCAATCTCCTGCATCGCAATTGTTATAAAATACAAAACCCTGCCGAAGGCCAGCAGGGTCTTGTACTCGAACATCAGGTATCCAAAGATACCCTGCTCTATATGTTCCCTTTCCTCCTACGAGTCAGGTCTTAAACTACATTAAGTACCACATCAATATTGCCGCGAGTTGCTTTGGAGTAAGGACAGAAATCATGTGCCTTGCGAGCAAGATCCTCTGCTTGAGTGTGATCCACGCCAGGCATGCTCACATCCAAACGTACAGACAGTTGGAAACCATCATCCGCCGGATCTTTGCCGATGGATACATTACTTGTGACCACCACATTCTCCAATTTCACGCCTGCTTTGCGTGCCACATTGGCAAGAGCACTTTCATAACATGCACCGTATCCCGCTGCAAAGAGCTGCTCAGGATTGGTTCCTTCACCACCGGAGCCTCCAAGTTCTTTTGGCATTTTCAGATCATGCTTGAGCACGCCATCCGAAGAAGCCACCGAACCTGTACGTCCACCTTTAACTGTCGCTGTTGCTGTATATAAAGCTTCCATTAAGAATCTCTCCTTCGCCTTTAATTTTTTGTTGCCTACAATTCAATTTAAACTTCTGGCTCATTTTGAAACGTTGTTGCTCCTTATTCAGCTTTTACATCTTTATCTTTTTCATGCATTGGGGATGAACACAGGTAATTTATCCAGGGTTGGGTAATATACTAAGGCACAATTCACTCTCCAGTAAATTTTGTCCTCATACACAAAAGTTGCACTAGACAAAAATAATTGAAGGAGTACAATGTAAGTATCAACATAAACGTTTAGACATATGAAAAGTAGTTTAATTACGCTTTTGATTTTGGTTTAAGCGTTCAAATGTAATCAAAGGAATGATACCGTTCCTCTTCATATAGAATATCAATACTTCAAAGTCGGGTGATTATATTATGAGTAAAAAAAATCCGTTCAACACTCCTTCAAATGAACCATTGGCTGCGGGTATGGCCCCATCTCTCGGGGAAGCCCACAGCTCCATGAAGGTGCCTCAGAACGCTGCTTGGTGGAAAAAGTTCCTAGCTTTTGTTGGACCGGGTTACCTCGTTGCCGTTGGATATATGGATCCCGGGAACTGGGCAACGGATATTGCGGGTGGTTCACAATTCGGATACACGTTATTATCCGTTATTCTGATTTCAAACCTGATGGCTGTTGTATTACAGTCTCTCGCTGGCAAGCTCGGGATTGTCACAGGACGGGATTTGGCGCAAGCCTGCCGCGAACGATTTAGTATGCCTGTTGTGATCGTGCTATGGATCTTGTGTGAGCTTGCAATTGCAGCCACCGACCTTGCCGAGGTTATTGGTTCGGCCATCGCGCTCAAGCTGCTGTTCAACATTCCCATGTTATACGGCGTCATTATTACCGCTGTCGATGTACTGGTCATTCTTTTGCTGCAAAATAAAGGCTTTCGCGCATTGGAATCGCTCGTTATCGTGCTGATGGCTACCATTGCCCTCTGCTTCGGGATTGACCTGTTTCTCGCCAAACCGGATATGGGTGGCGTCATGCATGGTTTCGTACCGAATGTCGAGATTTTGCAAAATCCAGCTATGCTCTACATCGCCATCGGGATTATCGGTGCAACCGTCATGCCCCATAATCTGTATCTGCATTCTTCCATTGTGCAGACCCGTCAGATTGAACAAACGCCAAAAGGGAAAAAAGAAGCGATTCTGTATTCCACCATGGATTCAACCATCGCTTTAACGCTAGCTCTGTTCATCAATGCAGCCATCCTGATTGTGTCTGCTGCCGTGTTCCATAGTGCAGGTATGACTCAGGTCGCGGAAATTACAGATGCATACCATCTGCTGACACCTCTGCTGGGTACTACCATCGCCAGCATCCTGTTCGGTGTAGCCTTGCTGGCTTCCGGTCAGAACTCAACACTCACCGGCACGTTGTCCGGACAGATTGTAATGGAAGGCTTCCTGAACATTCGTATCCCAGCGTGGCTTCGTCGACTGGTTACACGTCTGATTGCAATCATTCCGGCCGTCATCGTAACAGCCATTGCCGGAGAGCACGGAACAGAGGAACTACTGATTCTGAGCCAGGTTGTGCTGTCGCTACAGCTACCCTTTGCTGTCATTCCACTGGTGATGTTTACGAGTGACAAAAAAAGCATGGGGGCCTTTGCCAACAAGCTATGGCTCAAAATCATCTCCTGGATCATTGCTGGAGTTATCGTTGTTCTGAATGTGTATTTGATTATCCAAACCATTCTGTTATTCTAGGTTAAACGGAACTACGCAATATTTTGTCTAACTCAAAAAGGCTGATCAACTCAAGTAACGTATACCTTGAGACGATCAGCCTTTTATATGTTTGAGCAGCAGCCTAATCCATACCGATTAGATCTTAAATGCTGCTTGCTCTTATTTAGTTGTCTGAATTTTGAGTTACCATTAACAATGGAAGAAGTTCCTCCAGTGATTCAACAGTCCAGTCTGGACGCTCTGCATCCGCAAGCTCCGGCTGGAACCTGCCATAACCCTGCAAAATCCGGATCGTATGCATGCCCAGCTTCTTAGCCGGAATAATATCATTATCAATCCTGTCGCCGATCATGACCGCTTCCTCGGGTTTACATCCCGCCTGTTTCAATGCTACAGCATACAATTCAGGATCAGGCTTGGACACTCCTTCTTCAGCCGAACAGGCCAGCACATCCACATACTTGCGCAAGCCGTAGCTATCAAGCCGATTTTCCGTCCCCGGGCTCTGATTGGCAATGATACCAATCTTATAGTGTTGCGACAACGTCTGTAGAACAGCGTCGGCTGACGCGAAGGGGCGCTCAAGCTCTTTGCGGAACTTTAGCTTCTCCTGTATCTGTTCCCGGTGACCCTCATCGCTGATAAGGGTACGAATAGCCAATTTCATCGGCCATTGCTCGTAATTTCGGTAGGAGGTGGCAAATATATCTCGCACCGTCTGCATCTCCACCTGATAACCAAGCGCACAAGCTTCACGAACAAACTGACCGATAATATCATCTACCGGCTCCCATTCGTCCACGAGCGTATCCCCCACATCAAAGAACAACCATTGTATTCCACGTACATCCGGCACGCCTATTCCTCCTCGTTAGCCACAGGAAATTATCCCTATTTCCCAAACCATAAAAAAGAAGACCCACCATCATGCATGAGTCTCCTCAAGATTCCGTTTATTTATGATTTCAATTATAACAGGCAGCTGAGACTGGATCAATCACAGGAATAGTACTAGCCACTAGCCGTTAAGCAGAAAACCAACTTCCCCATTCAAGGAATATACAATACGGTCTGCTCCCATTCCCCGATAGATCCCTTTGGGGTGGCTTTGTTCCGTAATGACACACAAGGACTTGGATGTCCAGGAGCGGCAGATCTGCAAATATCGACAGGTCAGGTTTAGGCTATTTTCAAAAATAAAAACATTGCCGACACTGCCTTGCGGCAAAAACCATTTCTGAGCTGCAGCCGTGTTCATGCGAATGACATGCTCCACACCGATTCTCCGGAGCCTGCGCTCTTCCCCTGCACTGTTGGTCAGAACGGCAAACGGCATTTTTTTGTACATCAGCAATTTGATAAATTTGCGTCCTGCTTCATTTGGAGCAGTCACTAAGATCATCTCTTTATCCATCATTCGTTCCTCCCTTGGCGTGAAAAGACAACAAAAAAGAAGCGTGGGGGACCAAGGCCTCCCGGACGCTTCTTCAATAATCCATAGCAAAAAGACACTATGAACCAGCGTACGGCTTGTTGCCTCTCCCTTTAACGCTTACGAGGTTAGCTGACGGATTCGGGCGCGAGAGTCGCCCTATTTCCGGCTGTCACCGGAAAATTCACCCCATGGATGCCTACTGTCCTGGACAGTTCATCCTGTTGGTTCCCCCGTTTCCCACCCATGAATGAATGGAAACTCAGCGATTAAAACATCGTTCTTTTATAATCATTAATCAGAGCGATATTATCGTTTGTTTCGTTTTTCATGTAAAATTTAATTTAAATTGGAATTACGATATGAATCATACACCCGTGCCATATTGGTGTAAAGTCTGCGCAGATCACCGAATCGACGGATTTTTGCCATTTCTCATCAATAATAGCGCTTACAACGCATCCATTCTCTACCCATCTCATCAAAGCTCTCTAATTCTCTCTTTAGCGAAAATTAGGTATTAAATCAGTCACAGATCATACACGACAGCTTCAAATTGAGTTAAAAAAGCAATATTAATTTTGCAATATTTAATTGTAATCAATATAATAGAAGAAAGAAGAAAATGAAATGGAGGCGATTTTCATGTCAGTCTACGACTACAAAGTAAACACCCTTCGCGGACAGGAAGTTGAAATGTCCAACTATCGTGACAAAGTACTGCTTATCGTGAATACAGCAAGCCAATGCGGCCTCACACCTCAATTCAAAGGTCTGCAGGAGCTTCAGGATAAGTTTAAAGATTCCCCATTTGAAGTTCTTGGTTTTCCAAGCAACCAGTTTGCACAGGAAAAAGGCTCTTCTGATGATATTGCCGAGTTCTGTCAGATGAACTATGGTGTCAGCTTCCCGATGTTCGAGAAAATCGATGTGAATGGTTCAAGCGCTCACCCTCTATTCCAGCATCTTACCAAAGAAGCACCGGGTGTACTCGGCTCCAAAGCCATCAAATGGAACTTCACCAAATTCCTTGTGGATCAGAACGGACGTGTTCTGAAACGGTATGCTCCCAAAACAACACCTGATAAAATTGAAGCAGACATCAAAGAATTGCTTAAATAACAACTGAAGGCCATCCGACCCCTGAAGACAGAATGAGCATGCATTCAGGGAAACGGGTGACCTTTTTTTCTGGACTCATCTTTACTGTAAAAAAAACACATAAAAAAAGAAGCTCCCCTTACGGGAAGCTTCTTCCTAATCGTTCTTATGATGCGGTCGAGAGGACTCGAACCTCCACGGGTATACACCCACTACCCCCTCAAGATAGCGTGTCTGCCATTCCACCACGACCGCATGTCGTAAATAATCGGCAACAGAATTGATTATACCCGGTTCATGTTTAAAAGTAAAGCATTTTTATAAATATCATTTTAACTGCGCTTTCCCTTCCATAAATCGTATAATCTCGTCATTTTCTCCTACGAAGTGCATATGATTAAATTTGATCTCGTTTGTATACCCGATTAGGCCGATCATTCTACTTTATTTGCATTACCATCCTTCACATCCCCTTAGTATAACGTAACTCATAAAGTTATATAAAATAACATTAGATAGATTTAATATTTAAAAAACCAAGAAACTATTGACAAAAAGCGGATATTTATGTGAATATATATATCATATAATTCGGATTTACGAACATAAAACGAACCAAAAAGGAGTATAGATGTTATTTAACATAACATTTAACGAACGTAGGAGGCGAAAGATCGTGAACCGTGGGAATAAGCTGCTCGATTACGTCAAACTGCTTGATTCCTCTATCCAGGTTGGAGGCTTCACCCATTCCTTCGGAATGGATACCCATATCGCTGAAGGTACCATTCGTAACGCCGAAGATCTCGAATCATTCATGCGCTGCCAATTGCACCCCAGCATCGTGCGTCTGGAAGGCATGGCGATTAAAGGCATATATACTGCCGCAGATCATAATGACGCATGGCGTACAGCCCTCATCGACAAGCTCGTCCATGTCCAGCGGACACCAGTCAATCTTAGAGAACACGCCTCCACAATGGGCAAACGACTGATTAAGCTGGCTCATGCACTCCACCCCTGGATTGATTTTAGCCATCTCGAACAAACCCTGGCTAGGTATGAATCCGTCGGTTGCCTCTCTACCGTTCACGCCTGGATTAACCACCACCTCGAAATCCCTGTCGAGGAGGCGGTCCTTGGTTATCTGCATTCAGCCATGAGTGCCTGCATAACCGAAGCCTCCAAAGTGATTCCTCTTCATACCGATACAATCCAGGACCTGCTGGTTCGACTGGCCGCAGATCTGGAGCATGAATGGCATACTGTCAGCGCCTCCGCTGCCGATGGACCGGTACAACCAACCTCAATGTCCATGAAAACGTTGTTCCCAAGCTTTCACATGCTTGGAGCAGGGCTTCACGCCTACAGAGCCTAATCTACCCCCTTCCCTTCATAACCCGCCTCCTCACACTGTAAAAATATAAAAAACACGCCGCAACCTCCTTGCTGGCGTGTTTTTTATGTCAATTATTTTGTCTATTTAACGTATTTACGCCATTTAACATCTTAAAATACACTTATTTCCGTCTTTTTTAATTGTTAGATGACGCAAATACGTATATAATAAAACATACAGCTCGCATATCTATATATTTTACACCAAGAATAACCAGCTGAACACTACATTCCAACGAGGGGTGAACCCTTTTGAACAAAAAGAAACCTGTGACTCCTTTCGGATGGGCCATTAAACGACGACTAACCGAACTCCAGGTCGACCAAAAGACATTTTGTGAACAGTATGGCATTCCGCCATACCGTCTGTCCAATCTCATTCACGGCACACGCAAAGCAACCCGGTTTAGGAACCAGGTCGCTGACATTTTGGAAATTCCAGATGATTTAAGATAAGATTTCTGCCAAGGAGGAGCTCATTTCATGAGATACTTAATATCCGATCTGGAGAGATTATCGTTCCAGTCCATGCAGCACCAGCTTATCATCGTCGACCACAACTGGATCATTCGAAGCTGCAACACCGCTTGGCAAAATGGACTCGGGCAGCTGCTTCCCAAGCCAAGCGTAACAGGCCCCTCCAGAACAACACCTGAATTGCCTCATTACCTTCACCTTGTAGAGGGGTGGACATTACGCGAGGAGAATACAAAGAATGAGAAGATTGTTCAGGAGTTAAAAAGTATCACTGCACCTTTTAAAGACAGTTATACATACGACATCTCCGTCCAAACTGTCCACAACGAACAGCGGTGGTTTCGTCTGGAACTCACTCCATTAATTCAGGCCGACCCATCCCTGCAGTCTGATCTCGCATTGATTGCACACACGGATGTTACCGAACAGAAACAGACAGAACGCCAATTGAAGAAGGCTCTGTCTGAAGTGCGTACTTTGCGTGGACTGCTTCCCATCTGCGCTGTCTGCAAACAGATCAAGGATGAACAGGACAGCTGGAACTCTATTGAGAGTTATTTGGAGAAACACACTCATGCCGAATTTACCCATGATATCTGCCCGGATTGCATCCGAAGACTATATCCGAAGTACTCCAACATTCTGGACAAGCGTTCCTGAACTCACCCTACACCAAGAATCCTAGCTACACAGACAGATGGTGCTCAAACTGCGACATATCCAGCTCTCGCGGTGTTCCTTGTAGTGCAATTGCCCCTTTGTCCATTACATAGATATAATCTGCAGCACCGCGTACAAAATCAATACTTTGCTCCACCAGCAAGATGGAGATTTCACCCTTTGCCTTAATTTGCAAAATGACCTGCCGGATATCCTCTACAATGGAAGGCTGGATGCCTTCTGTCGGCTCATCTAGAAGCAATAATCCCGGCCGGGAAGCCAGCGCGCGGGCAAATGCCAACTGCTGTTGCTGCCCGCCACTTAGATCACCACCCTGTCGACCATACATCGTGGCAAGCACTGGAAACATCGCCAGCACATCCTCTGGGAACGTCTTTACACCCTCTGCACTTGTCTCCAGACCCAGCAGCAGATTTTCCTTTACTGTTAGCTGAGGGAAGATTTCTCGCCCCTGCGGCACATATCCAATCCCCGACCTGGCCCGTTTGGCCGGATCGTGGGTGGATAATTCCTTACCTTTCCACTGAATACTTCCTTTGCGCGTTTTAAGAAGCCCCATCAACGTCTTCATCAAGGTGGTTTTCCCTACACCATTACGCCCCATCAGGCATACCACCTGACCTGGCTCAACATCCAGATTCACACCGCGCAGCACATTGCTTTCCCCATAACCGGACTCAATTCGTTGCAGCGACAGCATGGTCATCCCTCCTTTTGCCCAGGTACACTTCAGCCACTCTCGGATCTTCCTGCACTTCCGCCATCGTACCTTCCTTTAGAAGCTTGCCTTCATGCATCACCGTCACTTTGGCTGCATACTCACGAACAAACTCCATATCATGCTCCACTACCACAACAGACCTTTCTCGCGCAATCTCTTGCAGCAGTCGGCCCGTCTTGTGTGTTTCCTCGTCCGTCATTCCCGCTGCCGGTTCATCCAGCAGCAATACACGGGGTTCCTGCAGGAGCAACATACCAATCTCAAGCCACTGCTTTTCCCCATGTGATAGCGCCCCTGCACGTGCATCCACACGGTTCTGCAGACCAATCTGGAGCGTAATCCGCTCCATGGCTGGACTTATTTTTGAATACCGTTGAATACCCAGAGCCTGTAAAGGAGAACGACGATTCTCCGCAGCCAGCATCAGGTTCTCCTGCACGGTCAGACCAGCAAAGATGGACGGAGCCTGGAACTTGCGCCCTACCCCTTTTCGAACAATCTGATGCTCCTTCAGACGTGTCAGATCCGTACCATCCGCCATCTTCACTGTACCGGACAAGGGCTTAGTTTTGCCGCAAATCACATCCAGCATCGTTGTTTTCCCCGCACCATTGGGACCGATCAGAAAATGTAGATCATGTTCATGCAGCTTCAGATTCATGCCTTTGACCGCAACAAAACCGCCAAACGCCACCGTAATTTCCTCAGCGACCAAGACTACCGGAACGTCAGTAGACTTTTGGTTTTTCCTGACTGACTGGAACATGCACAACCTCTCCTCTCCGTTTCAGCAAGCGCACCACATGACGGTATACACCCACAAGCCCATTCGGCATGAACAAGACCACTGTTACAAATAGCCCACCAATGACAAACAACCAACCTTCTGGATAAGCTTCACTGATGCCCGTTTTGGCTGCGTTCAGCACCACAGCTCCGATTACCGCACCAATCAGCGTTCCACGACCACCCAAGGCAACCCATAACACCATTTCAATCGATGGCACGATCCCCATCATGGAAGGTGAGATGATCCCTACCTGGAGTACAAATAACATACCAGCGATTCCCGCAAGCGCTCCGGAAAGGGCGAAGGCCAGTGTTTTGAAGCCTGCCGGGTCATAGCCAAGAAAACGAACCCGATTCTCCCCATCCCGGGCAGCTTCAAGAACCTGACCAAACCTGCTGTTTACAACCCGGCGACAAAGCAGATAGGCGAGCACCAGAACAGCAAGCGTTATATAGTAAAGAGCAATCGTTGTCCCTGCCGAATGAAGGGTAAAACCAAAGATCGCGTTATATCCCGTTATACCGTTGGTCCCTCCCGTCCATTCCTGTTTGCCCACAAACAACGTTACGGTAATGAGGACTAACGCTTGGGTCAGGATTGTAAAATACACACCCGTGATCCGGTTACGGAACGTGAACCACCCCAGAGCAAAGGCCAGCAATGCCGGAAGGGCAATACCCAGCAATAGCGCCACCGGAAATGACCTGAATGGTTCCCAGAACCACGGCAGACTGCTAAGACCACTCCATCCCATAAAGTCAGGAAGTGTTGAACCGCTCGCCTGCAGCTTCAGATACATCGCCATGGCGTACCCGCCAAGTCCGAAGAAAACGCCATGCCCCAGACTAAGCACCCCTCCATATCCCCAGATCAAATCCAGACCGATCGCCAGAATGGCCAGGGCAAGGAATTTCGCCAACAGACTAAGTCGGAATTCCGTGGAAATGAGCGGAGCCAGACACATCATGATCAGGACAACTGCCCAGATGATCTTCATTTTCAGACTACCCGTCTTAAGAAGTGCCGACATCATATAACCCCCTTCTTCGCATTAATCCAAACTTCGAGTCCGTATGGCAACGAGCCCACGCGGCTTCCATTGCAGAAAAGCTACAATACAGACAAATACCAGCACCTTGCCGATAGAAGCTGAGGTATATGTTTCGAATAATGTATTGAACATGCCAATTCCAAGCGCACCACACACGGTTCCCACCAGTTTCCCCACACCGCCCAGTACAACCACCATGAACGCATCCACGATATAATACGTGCCCAGCGAGGGACCAATCGGACCAATCAGTGTTAACGCACACCCGGCGATGCCGGCAATACCCGAACCAATGGCAAAGGTCATGCCATCCACTCGTCTGGTTGAAATCCCAAGGCAGCCCGCCATGCTTCGATTCTGCATCACGGCCCTCATCCGTCTCCCGGAAGAAGTCCGATAGATGTACAAATACATGCACAGCAGTACAACAGCAACCAGCGCGATAATAAAAAGACGTTTATATGGAAACACAATACCGTCCGTGATGGTCAGACCTCCGTTGAGCCAAGCCGGACTGGATACCCCTACATTTGGCGCCCCAAATATCGTTCGGGCCAATTGTTGCAGCATCATGCCTACGCCCCATGTAGCAAGCAGACTGTCGAGCGGCCTCCCATACAGATGCCTAATCAGCACCACTTCCAGCAACCAGCCTATAAGAGCCGCCACACCAAAGGCGATAGGCAGAGCCACAATAAAGTAGACATCGAACCACGCTTGCGGAGCATACGAAATGAACAGGTTTTGCGTCACATATGTAGCGTAAGCGCCGATCATGATCAATTCACCATGCGCCATGTTAATGACATTCATCAACCCAAATGTAACCGCGAGTCCCAATGCAATCAGCAACAGGATGGAACTGATGCTTAACCCATTGAACATTTGCAGGACAAACATATCCATCACTTTTCCCTCCCATGCTGTGAACATCTAATTTTATAGAAGACATCATTAACGTTACGAATCAACGCTTTACCGTGATATTGTATGAGGGTGTGTTGTCTCACCCTCGTCTGTTATTCAGCAGTTCTGAAGTGAGATATCATTGCTATTTGGTACTGAGGGAAGCGCCCCACTCGTACGTTTTCAGATACGGATCAGGTTTGACTGGTGCGCCAGAGTTCCACAATTCCTTAAACTGTCCATCTTCCTGCACTTCACCAATCCGAACCGTTTTGTAGATATGCTGATTCTCTCCGTCCACCGTCACTTTTCCTTCCGGTGCATCGAATTCCAGACCTTTGGCGGCCTCCTTCACCTTTTCAACATCGGTTGATCCGGCTTTCTCCACAGCTGCTTTCCACAGATAAACGGCCACATATCCCGCCTCAATTGGATCGGCCGTCACCCGATCAGCTCCATATTTTTCTTTATATTTCTCTACAAATGTTTTATTTTCAGGTGTATCTGTAGTCTGATAATAGTTCCAGGAGGCCAAATGCCCTTTTAGCACATCCGCACCAATCCCCCGAATTTCTTCCTCTGCCACACTCACTGACAGAGTCGTCAACTGTTCGGAAGAGATCCCGGCATCCTTTAATTGTTTGAAAAAGGCGACATTGCTGTCTCCGTTCAGCGTGTTGTATACAATATCCGGCTTGGCAGCCTTGATTTTGCTGATAATTGTACTGTAATCCGTATGTCCCAGCGGTGTATATTCTTCGCCTACCACTTCACCACCCTCAGCTGCAAGCTGAGCTTTGATGACCTGATTGGCCGTTTTTGGGAAAACATAATCGGAACCCAGCAGGTAAAACTTCTTGCCCCTGTTCTCCAGCAACCAGGTTACGGATGGAACGATCTGCTGATTCGTTGTAGCTCCTGTATAAAAAATGTTTGGTGATGATTCCAATCCTTCATATTGCACCGGGTAAAACAAGAGACCCTTGTTCTGCTCAAACACTGGCAGCATCGCTTTCCTACTCGCAGAGGTCCATCCGCCGAATACAGCGGCTACTTTATCCTGCTGCAGCAACTTTCCTGCTTTCTCAGCAAATGTAGGCCAATCGGAAGCTCCGTCCTCAACTACTGGCTCGATCTGTTTACCCAGAACCCCGCCCGCTGCATTGATCTCTTCAATAGCAAGCATCTCCGCATCTTTAACGGACACCTCACTGATCGCCATCGTTCCACTCAGGGAGTGAAGAACACCTACTTTAATCGTATCTCCGGATGAAGCTGGTTCTCCCGCCCCACCGGAACTCGACGCCTCAGGCGGCGTGCCACCTTCTACACATCCTGTCAACGCAATGACTACACCGAGCAAAACACTCCATAACTTGACCGACCTCTTCTTCAATAGCCTACACTCCCTTTTTTTAGTCTATTGACGAACATTAAGGTCATATATGTCCGAAATGTTCGTTGATCCAAATTATGGAGTCTTACACTCACCGTGTCAATAATGCTTACACAATTTTATTTTATGCATACTCGTTTCATGCATGCTGCTAATATAATTGGAACCATATTGACAAAGGGTCCACCCTGTGTGAGTATATTTAACATATAACATGATCCATGACGACATAGACTATCTAAGGGAAAGGTCGGATTACCTTGCACTGGACTGAGCAGGAAAAAGAAAAACTCCTGATTACCGTGGCTGCTAACCTCGCCCGCGAACGCAGAGGACGCGGACTTAAACTGAATGTTCCCGAAGCTATCGCATTGTTGACCTCCGAGCTCATGGAACGTGCACGCGATGGCATGAGTGTTGCAGAGTTGATGAGATACGGCGGCACGATCCTGACACGCGAAGACTGCATGGAAGGTATACCCGATATGATTCCTGAGGTACAGGTGGAAGCCACTTTTCCTGACGGAACAAAACTGGTTACTGTCCATGAACCTATACGCTGAGAAAGGCAGGAGAACTCCATGATCCCAGGTGAATATCGCTTAAAACAGGATGATGAGATCGTCTGTCATCCCGATCGCTTAACCGTGCGTCTGATTGTACTGAACCGCGGCGACCGTCCCGTTCAGGTCGGTTCTCACGTTCACTTCTATGAAGTCAATGCTGCGCTGGACTTTGATCGCACTTCCGCTTTCGGACACCGCCTGCATATTCCGGCAGGCACCGCTGTTCGTTTTGAACCTGGTGAAGAAAAACCGGTCGAACTCACCACATTTGGCGGCAAACGTCAGATTTATGGATTTAACGGATTAACGGAAGGATCGGCAGATCAGCCACCTGATCCACAGAAACTGGAAACATTTCTGAAGACATTCGCACCCCCTGTACAGGACGGAGGGGAACCTCTATGAAACGAATGAGCCGCGAACAATACGCGTCAATGTTCGGACCAACAACCGGGGATGCTGTCAGACTGGCGGATACGGAACTATGGGCAGAGATTGAGCATGATTATGCTGTCTATGGCGATGAAAGCAAATTCGGCGGCGGCAAGGTTATTCGTGACGGGATGGGTCAGTCCACATCAGCCCTTCGCAGTGATGGCACACCTGATACCGTCATTACCAACGCCGTCATCATTGATCATTGGGGGATTGTAAAAGCGGATATCGGCATTCGCGATGGCCTCATCTGCGCAATCGGCAAATCCGGTAACCCGGATACGATGGACGGAGTTGATCCCGCGTTAGTTATTGGCGCTTCGACCGAAATCATTGCCGGGGAAGGCATGATTGTGACCGCAGGAGGCATTGATACCCATATTCATTTTATTTGTCCACAACAGATTCAAACGGCATTATCTTCAGGAGTAACAACCATGATCGGCGGCGGCACAGGACCTGCAACCGGAACCAAAGCCACCACCTGTACACCCGGAGCCTGGCATATCCACCGTATGATGGAGTCCGCAGAGGCATTTCCCATGAATATCGGTTATCTCGGCAAAGGCAACAGTTCCAGCACCGCTCCATTAATTGAACAGATTGAAGCCGGTGTCATTGGACTGAAGCTGCATGAAGATTGGGGTACAACGCCAAGCGCTATCGATGCCTGTCTAACCGCAGCCGAAGAGCATGATGTTCAGGTAGCCATTCATACCGATACGCTGAACGAGACCGGATTTCTCGAAAATACACTGGCGGCCATTAACGGACGCACAATCCACACCTATCATACGGAAGGTGCTGGCGGCGGACACGCGCCGGATATTATCCGCGCTGCCGGAGAGTCTTACGTCATCCCCTCTTCAACCAACCCAACACGTCCTTACACACGCAATACCGTAGAAGAACATCTCGATATGCTGATGGTTTGTCACCATCTGGACCCGTCCATCCCTGAAGACGTTGCTTTTGCTGATTCGCGGATTCGTCCCGAGACGATCGCTGCCGAAGACATTTTGCATGATCTTGGCGTATTCAGCATCATCAGTTCCGATTCACAGGCAATGGGCCGGGTTGGAGAAGTCATTATTCGCACCTGGCAAACCGCCGACAAGATGAAAAAGCAGCGCGGAAAGCTTGAACTGACCCCAGGCTCACCGTCCGATAACGATCGGATCAAAAGGTATGTCGCCAAATATACGATCAATCCGGCAATTGCTCACGGCATAGGCCATCTCGTCGGTTCCGTGGAGGTTGGCAAGTTGGCAGACCTGATCGTCTGGAACCCGGCCTATTTCGGTGTAAAGCCCGAGATGGTCATCAAGGGAGGTATGATCACCTTCGCTCAGATGGGTGACCCCAACGCATCGATCCCTACGCCGCAGCCCGTGTTCGGCAGACCGATGTTTGGTGCTTACGGCAGTGCACTTGCCAAAGGGTCGATCACCTTTGTCTCCCAAGCCGCAGCAGATGCCGGAATTAAGGAGGCGCTAGGCTTGAACAAGCGCGTGGAACCCGTCAAAGGCTGCCGTTCGGTGAGCAAAAAAGACATGATTCACAACGACGTTACACCCATCATTGAAGTCGATCCCGAAACCTATGAGGTACGGGCTGATGGCGAGCCTCTCACCTGTGAGCCCGCGGACGAATTACCGATGGCACAACGCTATTTCATGTTTTGACAAAGGGGGCCACGCATGATGATGCACAGCGGCACGAAATTACTCCGTTATGTTCAACTGCTGGATTCAGCCTTGCCCATTGGCGGGTTCTCTCACTCCTTCGGTCTGGAGGCATACACTCATGATGGCAGGATACGGACCATCGCCCAACTCGAACAATTCATTCGCGGACAGCTTCATTCCAGCCTCGTGCGGCTCGATGGCCTTGCCATCAAAGGTGTCTACCAGGCCATTGAGCAACAGGATGCCGCCCTTTTAGCCCTTTACGACAAACGTGTACACGCCCAGCGAACCCCGAGGGAACTGCGGGAAAGTGGGCACAAGATGGGGAAGCGATTACTCAAACTCGCGAGATCACTTTACCCGTGGATGGACTTTTCTCTAATCGATGAAGCCGTACAGGAACATGGTGCTTTTTGCGGTATTACAACGATTCACGGTTACATCAATTATCAGTTGGAAATCGGAATGGACGAAGCCGTCACCGGACATTTGTATACCTCTGTTAACGCTTATGTAAATAGCGCTCTGCGTCTTCTGCCCATCGGGCAAACCGAAGCACAGATGCTTATCCAAAAACTTTTGAATGATATTGATTCTGAATGGTCTCAAATCCGGGATAACGACCCAGAAGACATGCACAGTTTCGGTATTGCCCAGGAAATCTACGCTATGCGGCACGAGAGCCTGCCAGTCCGTCTGTTCATGTCCTAACTACATTAATTCAAAACCAAGGAGGAATTTGTTATGTGTGGAGGAGCTAATCATACGCACCATGCGGAATGGGAACGTAAGGTATTTGATCGGAGTCGCCCGATGCGAATCGGAATCGGTGGGCCGGTAGGTTCAGGAAAAACGGCCTTAGTAGAGAAGCTGTCCAAGGCATTGCGTACACGCTACAGCCTGGCCGTTATTACTAATGATATTTACACAAAGGAAGATGCCGAGATTTTGCTGCGTCAGAATGCGCTCGCACCGGAACGTATTATCGGTGTAGAAACAGGGGGATGCCCACATACCGCTATTCGAGAGGATGCTTCAATGAATTTCGAAGCTGTTGATGAGTTGATTGAACGCTTTCCTGACCTGCAACTGATCTTTATCGAAAGCGGCGGCGACAATCTCTCTGCTGCATTCAGCCCGGAACTGGCGGACGTATTCATTTACATTATTGATGTGGCTCAAGGGGAAAAACTGCCTCGCAAAGGCGGTCCGGGTATTACGCGTTCTGACCTCCTGCTCATTAACAAGACTGACCTTGCCCCTTATGTTGGCGCAAGCCTGCAAGTAATGAAGGATGATACTGAACGGGTACGCGAAGGACGGCCTTATGTGATGTCGAACCTGATGAGTGGTGAAGGGGTATCCGAAATCGTCCATTGGCTTGAACATCAATATATGGATGACGATGCTTCCGCTGCGCATCTGCATACACACACCCATGAGCACGGAACGACTCACAGCCACTAATTCGTCCTCCTCTTTACATGGAGTTGAACATGGATTGAACCGCAGTACCGGAGAGGCCGTGATACGCCGCAGCGAGCTCCAGGCCACTTTCGCCCTTCAAGGCGGGCGCACCGTCATGACCGATCGGTATTACAGCGCCCCTCTCCGGTTCAGTCGATCCTTTCGACCTCCAGGTGGCGGAGATGAATTATGTGTATATACTTCAGACGTCTCTCCAGGCGTGCTGAATGGTGATCATTATCAATCCAAATGGCAATTGGGCCAGAACACTCACTTAATGCTAAGCAGCACATCAGCCACAAGGCTTCATCCCACACCTACTGTTCCGTCATCTGTGAACCATCACTTTCGGCTGGAGCAAGGAGCGGTGCTGGAGTACTTCCCTGAATGCGTTATCCCGTTTAAAGGTAGCTCATCCTCACTCACCACGACCTTCGAGTTGGGTGAACAAGCAATACTTGCGTATGCAGATATCTGGTCCGCCGGACGGATTCATCGGGGAGAAGTCTTTCAATTCAAGCGATATCGCAGTCTGACAGAAATCTGGCAAGGAGAGCAGTTGGCCGTATGGGATCAGTTCGGACTCGAACCAGAATCGGACGATCCAACATCATCCGCAGCGTTGTTAGCCTACACCCATACTGCGGCTTTATGGATGATTGCCCCTGGATTGGGTTCAGCACAGTTGGAGTCCGTACGGTCCATTTTGCCCCTAGATGGTCGCATGCTTGCCGGGGCAAGCTTGCTCGCTACAGGTGGGATTGGTGTTCGTTTGCTCGGAATGGCAGCCTGGGAACTTCAGGAGCAATGCCTTCAGATCTGGAACACCCTTCGCTCCGATCTTTTGGGTAAACCCAACCTTATATTCCGCAAGTGAAGGCTATACGTCTATCAGACTCACTTTCGAAATCACATATTCATATTGCAATGAGTCCCAAAGAAAAAACCTCTGAACAACTCTCCGATGGGTTTCGGATGTGTTCAGAGGTTATTTATATACCCAGATAATTCAGTCAAGTTGCAGCTTTCACTAACATGCACTACAACAACTCGTCTCCTTTGGGCTTATCTTCTCCCTTGTAACGAAAATCGCCTGAATCTCTGCTTTCCTTGGATTTGCGATAACGGGTAAATTCAATATATTCACTGATAAAAGACTGTTCTACAGTCGATAATTCGCTTTCTTGGCAATTCAATTGCCGCAACACGTCAAAAAAATAATCCTCCCGTTTTTCCCGCACCATCGCCTCCTTGGATGGACGCCCAATCATGAGCCAGTCAAGGCTCACATCAAAAAACGAAGCAATCTCAATTAGTTTATTCGTACTCGGAATAGATTTACCGCGTTTCCAGTCACCCAGATTGCCCGTGCTGATCTTCAGCTGTTGGCAGAAAGCCTTCTTGGTCATTCCTCGTTCGGCAATCAGGTGTTCAATTCGCTCATAGATCGACTGCATACAGAACCGCCTTCCAACCGTAATAATCAATACATGTACCTAAATTATACCACAACCTTCCTGAATCCTCAGCCTTTTAATCCCAGGAATACGTTCTGGTATTTCTCATAACACAAAGATAGACTCCCATGAATAATCATGAGAGTCTATCTTATAACGTTTGTTGCTGTGATGCGGTCGAGAGGACTCGAACCTCCACGGGTATACACCCACTACCCCCTCAAGATAGCGTGTCTGCCATTCCACCACGACCGCATATTCAATTGTAAAAATGGTGAGCCATGAAGGGCTCGAACCTTCGACACCCTGATTAAAAGTCAGGTGCTCTACCAACTGAGCTAATGGCTCTTGCTGTAACTTCACCGGATGTGCCATGCGTAACTCTTTTGTTTAGGAGCTATGACTTTTGAGGAATCCTCATTAGGATTATGCATCCCTGAGGTGGTGAAGATAATGACCCGTAGGGGATTCGAACCCCTGTTACCTCCGTGAAAGGGAGGTGTCTTAACCCCTTGACCAACGGGCCTTGCAAACAAATTGTCTTTCTTGGCGACAAGAATGAGTATATCATAGGCCAACTTAAATGTGCAACACTTTTTTTAAACTTTTTTATGCACTCTTTTTCACCCTTTTCCATGAGGTCAAGAGCGTGCTCACGACTGAAATGTCTTTCACAAATTTATCACCGTAATCATCGCAATTTGTAAAATTAGTATCAAAAAACTTAAATACACTTACATTCACTTATAATATTGCAAATATCATTATTAGTACTTATAATTAACCTATCAGTTATATACACGGTCAGCTACGTATAAGGAGGCGGCACGTTTGTTTCAGGAAGAACGAATGCAGCTGATTATTGAACATTTGCGTAAACACAATCGCATCTCGGCTGATGATATTGTATCCCTCTTTGACGTTTCCCGGGACACAGCACGAAGGGATCTAATCAAACTCGAAGAACAGGATGCCATTATCCGAACGCGCGGCGGTGCAATTCTCCCCGTTCCACCAGATGAGCGCCGATCTTATAAAGATCGTTTGCTCCACATTTCCGATGAAAAAAGAGCTATTGGCAAGCTAGCGGCTGCCATCGTCCGCCAAGGTGAACACATTATTCTAGATTCTTCCACTACAGTGCAAACTTGTGCCGAAAATCTAAATGGCAAGTCCTGTACTGTCATCACCAATTCCATTTATTCAGCTGATCTTCTCTCCAATCATACCGCTGTCGAGATTCGTTTGCTGGGCGGCAAAGTCGATAAGGAGCAACGTTATGTCTATGGTACTTCAGTGATTGAAACTCTTTCCCATTATTATGTAGACAAAGCCTTTATCGGCATTGGCGGAATTACGATGGACGGCTTCAGTGCCTCTGAAGAAGAAGGAAAGATCAAGCACAAAATGATGCAAGCTGCAAAACAGGTTATTGTACTCGCTGACCATTCCAAGTTTGATAAGCGTTATGGTTATCGTTTTGCAGACTGGTCACTCGTTGACATGTTAATTACAGATCAATGGCCTTCCCAAGATTGGCGAACCTTTCTAGCCGAACAACAAGTCGAGATTCTCATTCCTGAACCTACAATTGAAAAGGAGTTGTAACACATGAAATTATTTGCTACCGATTTAGATGGAACCCTGTTGAACAGAGACAGTCAGATCAGCCCGGAAAACGCAGCTGCAATCCATAAGGCGCAACAAGAAGGATTAAACATTACGATTGCTACAGGACGGGTCTATTCCGATGTATTAACTATAAGCAGCGAAGGCGGAATTAACACGCCAGTTATCGGATCCAACGGAGCTACCATCCATGATGCCAACGGTGAACGCCTGTTCCATCTTCCACTCGAGCGTGAAACGGCAGCATCCGTCATGCAGTGGCTGGAAGATCATCATTGCTACTACGAGGCCTCCACACAACAGGGTATATATGCCCCTATAAGCAGCCACGAGGCGATGCTTGCAGAAATGGATCGCATTCTGGGTTCCAGTCCTGGGGAGGATATTGAACGCCTTATTCGAGCTGTTAAGAAGCACTATGACAAGAAAGACTATCACCGCGTAAACTCCCATCAGGAAATCCCTTCCGAAGCTTACATTTACAATATTATGGCCTTTTCATTGGATCCGGCTCAATTGCAGCAGGGACGCGAATACTTTGCTTCTCGGTCCGATGTAGCCATGGTGGTATCCTCTGAACACAACTTCGAAATGCAGCATCCTGATGTATCCAAAGGGAACGCCTTAAGCAAACTGGCAGCTCATCTGAACATCTCCATGGAAGATACGGCAGCCATTGGTGATAACTTCAATGATGTATCCATGCTGAAAATGGCAGGGCTCGGTATTGCCATGGGCAATGCCGAACTGGAGATTAAGGCGCTTGCCAAGGCTATCTCTCTGACCAATGTGGAGCATGGTGTCGCACATGCCATTCAGTGTGTTCTAGAAGGAAAGCCCGTTTCCCGACCGGAGACCGTCGTTGAAGGAGGTCAGTAATTGATTGTCATGATGATTCGGCATAGCGACCTAGCAATAGACTAGGCTCACCTCATATCAACGGATCGAACATGAGGCACATCCTGCAATAAAATAATCAACTGCTCGCCCCGGTATGAACCCGGCAGCTGCAACGTGAATTCAAGCACGGTCTCCTCCCCGGAGTCTGTGCTTATTTTCTGTTCTGTTTTGAATCCAACCACCGAGATCTTCTCCTGTCCCAGCAAAGCCAAAACGGTTTTGAGGGTGTCCCCCTCCTTTAGCAGTCGAATGGTCAGCGTCTCTGTTCTCGCGGACACCAACCAGCGTGTCGGCCGATGCAGCAGCATCTGTGCCACTACAATAAGTAGCGTCACCCCAGCCCCAGTCCAATATAATCCCGAACCCACAGCCAGTCCCATTCCTGCAGTCGCCCAGATTCCCGCCGCTGTCGTCAATCCCCGGACCGTGTGGCGCTGTGTGAAGATCATTCCGGCTCCAATGAAGCCAACCCCACTGACCACCTGTGCGGCAATCCTGGATGGGTCAAGCGAGAGATTCGCCCAGCCTGCCTGATCCTGAAAGCCATACTTGGAAACAATCATCATCAATGCTGCACCCACCGCAACAACAAAGTGTGTACGTATCCCCGCTTCTTTCATTCGGTTCTTGCGCTCATATCCGATCAACACGCCGCATATGCCAGCTATGAGTACACGCATTAAGTATTCCATTTCCATGTTCATCACCTCTCTTATGTATATGCTTACATGTATCTTTCTTTACTATTTACCCAATCCCTGCCTAATAAAATAACCGAATTATTTGATTACCCGCATGAAATCTCAATGGAGCCTCAATATAGATAGAAAGAAGCGGCACCCCAACCGGCACCACTTCATATATTCTGGATTACTTATTGGTTTCTATGCTATACAGACCATATACATCACTTCTCTGCCCGAAAACTCTCCCCATGCCTTTCTCCAAGTCCATAATAATGTCGGAAATTATAAATTAATGGATTCCACTTCTCTGGGTTAATCTTGTTTAAACCTGATAACAGTCGGGTATGTGCGTGTACCTTCAACGCCTTTACTTCCACAATCGCCATGAAAGGCGTGTGTTCGGGAATGCGAATGTGTTGTACCGCTGCTTCAATCTGGAGCGGACACTCCGCTATTTTATCCGGCTCAACCTGAATTGAACTTTGGGGTGTCAGTCCAGAGACGGCAAACTTATCATCGCAAAACTCAAACCCCATCATCCTTTTCTCCTCTGGAACGGGATATATTCCGGTATAACGCCCCAGTCCCTCTACCTTCTCCCACATGGATGCATCCGGCAGATTAATCACACATTCGGGATGACGACTCAGGTTCTCAAAGGCTTTGCCCTGAATACCAACTCCAAGTACCAAGCAGTCGCCCAGTGCCCAGGATGAGGAAAGCGGAGACAGGTTCGTCGTTCCATCTTCATTTAACGTGCTCAGCAGCAATACAGGTGTGCCATAGTACAAAATACTTGGATTTATCACCTCGTGCTGTATCAGCTCTCTGTTCAAGTCCCGATGGTTCACCGGTTCAAACTCTTTTTGCGTTCTATCATTGGTATACAATGCTTCTTCCTCCATTCTTCAACCCGTCCCTTCCATCTCTTGGGTTCTAATTCATGCATGATTAATTGTAATACACCAATAGTTAAGGTATCATCGAAGTATGAATACATATCCGAATATTTCTGTAATTGCATCGTTAATTGCTGATCCCAGTCGTGCTATTTTTTTGGAAGCTTTGTTGGATGGTCGTGCACTTCCTGCCGGCGAACTTGCATACATGGCGGGTGTTACTCCTCAAACAGCAAGCAGTCATCTCGCCAAGCTGGTCGAAGGCGGGCTGCTCGTCGTTGAACAGCAAGGACGACATCGATACTATCGTCTCGCAGGCAAAGAGGTAGCTTTTCTGATTGAGACGATGGGTAGTATCGCCGCACCAGTACAAGTGAGATCTCTCAAACAGTCTAACCAGCTTCAACATTTAAGCTTTGCTCGAACCTGTTATGGGCATCTGGCCGGAAAATTAGGGATAGCGTTGTGTGAAGCTTTATTGCGGGAAGGTTATCTCGAAGAACCTGAGGATGAGCAGGCCAAGGATTACCACATTACAGAGAAAGGAATTGAATGGTTCAATTCTTTTGGCATTATGCTTGAAGGAAAAGCCGGATCACGCCGCGCTGTGGCTCGCAAATGTCTGGACTGGAGTGAGCGTCGTCATCATATTTCCGGTGTACTGGGAGACGAACTGGGACGCCGCTTGTCTGAGCTGGACTGGACCCGCCAGAAGGCAGGCAGCCGTTCGGTGGAAGTCACGGAAGCTGGCAAGAAGGGTTTGTACGAGGTATTGGGTATTTCATTATAGCGCGGCAACCAGGCATTCTTTCTTGTACATTGTCAAAATGACGGTACATCAAAAATCCCCCTCCTCAGTATCCGTTAAAGGTTACTGCGGAGGGGGATTATGTTTGGTTTATTCAGAACGGAGAGAGAGGCATACTCTCACTTCATTCGAGACTGCGATGTATTGCTTACGAAGCGTATGCTTCGACGAACCTTTAGGGTTCTCATCCCTTGTACAGAGAAGTAAATCAGAACGGAGAGAGAGGGATTCGAACCCTCGCACCGCTTACGCAGTCTAACCCCTTAGCAGAGGGTCCCCTTATAGCCACTTGGGTATCTCTCCAAGAATGGCTCCCCGAACAGGGCTCGAACCTGTGACAACTCGATTAACAGTCGAGTGCTCTACCAACTGAGCTATCAGGGAATAATAATCTTGAATAACCTAAATTTATCATGATTAATATTCCAAGTCAACATATCTGAAGTGACTTTCTTGGAAGCCTTGCATCTTTCATTCGAACGCATAGAAAAGTCGGTCATAACGCTTATTTTATTGCTTCTGCTGAGTCATTTTGGAAAATGGACCGTCACTTTAAACAGATCGCCATCAATTTCGATGTTAACTCTTCCTCCATGCAGCTCAACAATACTTTTCGCAATGGATAAACCCAGCCCTGATCCTTCTTCGCTCCGGGAATGGTCGCCCCGCTTGAAACGTTCAAAAATTTCATCTGCAGCAAACTGCATTTCATATGTAGAAACGTTTTTGATACACAATATCACATACACATCATCTTCTGATAAATCAATAAATACCCTTGAATTCTTCATTCCGTATTTAATGACATTACCAAGCAAATTCTCGAATACACGCCATGTACGTTTTCCATCCAAGTGAGCGTACATCGGACTATCCCTGCTACTTACTCTGAAAATCAAACCAGACTGTATGATAGACTCACTATATTCCGCCAAAGCCTGATGTAATAAGGCCGCAACATCAACCTGCTCCAGATGAAGCTCCACATCCCCACTGGCCATCTTAGCCGCCTCAAATAAATCTTCAACAAGTACACTCAGCCGCTTCGTCTTGCGTTGCAGCACCTCAATATATTCTGCCTTTTCCTCAGCAGTCCCTTCATTACGTTTTAATAAATCCACATAGCTCACCAGCGAGGTCAGCGGCGTTTTTAAATCATGTGAGACATTGGTAATCAATTCCGACTTCATTCGCTCACTTTTCACTCTTTTTTCGACGGTACTCTGAATTCCTTGCTTCATATCGTTCATATGCATCGTCAGTTGGTCAAGCATACCGTTTGTCTGCTGAGGAAGCTGAACGTCCATACGTCCTAAAGCCATGGCCGAAGCAGCTTGTGTTACACCTTGTAAACCATGAATGATTCGTACGATCTGACCCAGGATAATCACACTGCACGCCAAGATCAGCAGTAGGATTGGAAACCTAAATACCTCTACCACGAACGCAATGATCAGCAATACGAATTGAGATACAAAACAAACGATGAGAGTTTTGATGATCCTATTTCCAGGTGGGGTCCCATGTTTCAGTTCATCCCGTATCATAGGAATCGTCGTGCGTAACCATAATTCATTGAGAGTCTGACAAAGCGCGGCTCGATCTGAGATCAACCGAATTCCCGCCCTACCATACTCCCCAGCAAAACAGAGCAGCAAGGATGATAACAGGAATGCAGATAAATACATGACAAAGTCGTTGATCCACTCATGTTGGCTCATCCGTATGCCGTTCCCCTGCATGACAAGAATCGTTCCATAGAACAACGCTAAACCGATGACAAAATAAAGCAATATTTGTACATCCTTAGTTAATCTGACCGACATCCAATTCTTCATCTTCACATATCTGCTCTCCGGAGGCAGTGGGAATCGGTTCCTAAACACAAATAAAAAAGCGATCAGGAACAAACATATGATTAAAGACGGATCACTCTGAACACCCCAGCCTCGAAAAACAAAATCAATATTCTGGAAACTTCGCGACATGGCATAAAAAAACATGAGGGTACTGCAGCTGATCAAAACAAATCGAATCATATAGGGAATCACATTAACCTTCCATCTTGTAGCCAATGCCCCACACCACCTTTACATATTTCGGTTCTCTGGGATTAAACTCAATCTTCTCCCTGATTCGGCGAATATGTACAGCCACCGTGTTTTCCGGCTGAAAGGCCGGCTCTTTCCAAACACGTTCATAGATTTCATCAATGGCAAAAACACGTCCCGTATTCTCCATCAACAATTTTAAAATATGAAACTCCGTTGGAGTCAATCGAATCTCTTCACCTTCCAGAGTTACTTTTTTCCTCCTATTGTTAAGTACTAGCCCCCTGACCTCAATTTCTTGTTCATTATCCCTGTCGATTTGTTGTGTTCCAAGTCCTGTAAATCGACGCAACTGGGACTTCACTCTGGCCACCAGTTCCAATGGATTGAAGGGTTTGGCTATGTAATCATCAGCTCCAATATTCAGACCAAGAATTTTGTCGCAGTCCTCGGTTTTGGCAGATAAAAAAATAATCGGTACATTGCAGTCCTCGCGTATTTTGAAAGTTGCTTGTATACCATCCAGAACGGGCATCATTACATCCATTACAATGAGGTGAACTTCTTCTTCCCTGACTTTTCTTATCGCTTCCTGCCCATCTGCTGCCTTAGTAACCAAGATTCCTTCAATCCGCAAATAAATCTCAATCGCGTTGCGGATATCGGGATCGTCATCCACTACAAGCACCCTATACTTTGCCAATCTTCTTTCCTCCTTAGCCATTACTCTTTTGGTGATCTGAACTACACCAGCTTACTACAAAATAATGACAAGGATGTTAATAAAAACATTACAATTTTCTTAAGATGGCTATGTATAATTCGGATAGACTTTATTTTCACTATATTTCACTCAATAGCAACTTGCCCGCACATCGGCCACAGCGGTACCTCTTCGGATCAACTTTGCGCTTACGCAAATATTCCGTGCCGCAGCTCTTACACACCAGCTTATAGCGATACGGTAATGGCTTTCTGCCCTTTCCATCCGGAAGGGACTGACAGAATCGCGAACCGCCCACCTTCTGCAATAAGGCCTTGAATTCAGGATCACGGTGTTGGTAGCCGCGTCCACGAATGTGCAGATGATAGTGACACAGTTCATGCTTGATAATTTTCTCAACCTCTTCCCGCCCATAAGCTTCGAGCTGATGAGGATTAATCTCTATCCGGTGACTCTTGAGCATATAGCGTCCACCTGTAGTGGTCAAGCGACGGTTAAACAGCGCCTCATGAGTGAACGGAACCCCGAAATGATCCAGTGACACCTGCTCAATCCATTGCTGCAATTCCTCGTTTTCCATCGGTTTGTCCTCCTTTCACACCCCTTGGGCCATTTGTTTTTCCGCCATAATACTTGAATTTTAACCGTTTCGTAGGCTACACTGTCAAGTAGAATGTATGAGGGGAGATTATTACTCGTTATGCCTACAATGCGCTACGTCATCCTGCAGCAGGAGCAGCAATTGCAGTTTGTGGAAATGCCTGCCGATTACGCTTATCAACTCAGTGCGCTCAACCTGCGCCTGCACAAAGAAATTGACAAACTTACCGCAGCAGATGTACCTGTTCTGCCTTGGGCAATCGCCGAATGTGACAATCTTGATCTTCTGGACGAGCAACTCTCCATCATCGGAGGCCTTGATTATATCAATGCGCTTGAACAAAGCTTTGCAGCACTAAGAGAGAGCGAATATCCTTTGATTTCCCTGCTCACTGAGATCCGTGCCCTTCAGGCTCAATTAGAGCAATGGTATGAAGAAGAGATGGAATCACTCTAATTTACTTATGGACTTATTATTAATGCAGGATGGAACCAAAAGCGCATCTCCTAAAAGCGGGGTTGCGCTTTTTTTTCATTTTTCCAACCCTACAATCATGGGCTCTTTCCTTTAATCCATATCCTTATACATATTGAATTTTCCAAGTTCACAACGGGTTAATTCGCACAGTCCAGGCTATTGCCACATATGCTAACGTACAGATGAATTATGCAAGAGGAGGAGATACCCTTGCCTCAATGGCTTTGCAATCAACTGATGCGTGCATTTCACAAAAAGGACAGCAGACAGATCAAGCTGCTGAACGAATGCTGGTTCTTTTACCGAAACAAACCGACAAGTGGCACCCCGCGCAGCGCGGACAGCGAACTCTAAAAATCTGACGCCACTCTCTCCGTCCACTTCAAGCTCTCACTTCTTTCATAAAATCCCTTCGAAGAATACAGTACGGGCAACAGTACTATTATAACTGACAACAAACAGCCTTCCCATTACAGGGAAGGCTGTTCTCCGATCATTGTGCCTGGATTAAGAAGACTGCTTAGAAGAAGCAGGCTTTTTCATCGTGAGGCCGACACGGCCTTTTTTGGTATCCACGTTCATCACCCAAACCGTTACATTATCTCCGACAGATACAACATCCATCGGATGTTTGACATAACCGTTACTCAGCTGTGAGATGTGGACAAGTCCGTCACTCTTGATGCCGATATCAACAAAGGCACCAAAGTCGATCACGTTACGAACCGTACCTTGCAGCTCCATGCCTTCCACCAAATCCTCAATTTTGAGCACATCTGTGCGGAAGATCGGTAGCGGCATTTCCTCACGCGGGTCACGACCCGGACGCTGCAAGCTGTCCAGAATGTCACGCAGTGTAGGCACACCCACATCCAGCTTCACAGCCAGCTGTTCCGGTTGTTGCTCCGACAGGAGAACAGACAGTTCCTTGCTGCCAAGCTTGTCCAACGCAACCTGAAGCTCTTTAAAGAGCTGGTCTACGACCTTATACGATTCAGGGTGAATCGGTGTGCGATCCAGCGGGTTCTCGCCTTCACCAATCCGCATAAAGCCTACGCATTGCTCATAGGTTTTGGCACCCAGACGCGGCACTTTTTGCAACTGGCGACGATTCGTGAACCGGCCGTTCTCTTCACGGTATTTCACAATATTTTTGGCAATGGTGGCATTCACACCCGCAACATAGGACAGCAGTGAAGGCGAAGCCGTATTCACATCCACGCCCACATGGTTAACTGCGGATTCCACAACAGCCTTCAAGCTTTCTTCCAATATTTTTTGAGATACGTCATGTTGGTATTGGCCTACACCAATGGCTTTTGGATCAATCTTAACCAGCTCAGCCAGCGGGTCTTGCACCCGGCGGGCAATCGAAGCAGCACTCCGTTCAGCAACGTCAAGATCCGGGAATTCTTCCTGGGCCAGCTTGGATGCAGAATATACACTCGCTCCAGCTTCATTGACGATCAGATACACGAGACTTTCGTCTCCGTTCTCCTGAATAATCTCGGCAACAAACTGTTCTGTTTCACGGGATCCGGTGCCATTACCGATGACAATCAACCCGATATCATATTGCTTGATCATCCGATGGAAAACCTCGGCAGCTTCACGCTTCTTGTTGTGTGGTGGCGTTGGGTACGTAACTGCCACTTCCAGCAGCTTGCCCGTATCATCGACCACAGCCAGTTTACAACCGGTACGGTAGGCAGGATCGACACCAAGCACACGTTTGCCATGAATCGGCGGCTGAAGCAGCAGATTACGAAGATTAGCCGAGAATACGGATATCGCTTGGTTCTCACCTTTTTCCGTCAATTCTGCACGAACCTCACGCTCAATTGAAGGGGCAATCAAACGTTTATAAGCATCTTCAATCACATCACGCAAAACGTCCTGTACCGCAGATGCACCCTTAATGATCTGTCCTTCCATGTGCCGGTGAGCCGGTTCAGGCTGCACGTCCAGGCCCACTTTCAAAATGTTTTCACGTTCACCGCGGTTAATTGCGAGAATACGGTGAGGAGGCATTTTTTTGGCTAATTCACGATAATCATAGTAATTCTCATATACAGATTCCTGCTCAGCATCCTTCGCTTCCGAAGTCAGCATGCCATGATCGAGCGTATAACGACGAATCCATGCACGAATAGCAGCATCATCTGCAATATTCTCAGCCAAAATGTCTTTGGCTCCCTGAAGTGCGACCTCTGCATCTTCTACCCCAAGTTCAGCATTGATATAACGCGAAGCTTCCTCCATGACATTGCCTTGCTTCGGTTGACCCCAGATCCAGACAGCGAGTGGCTCGAGACCTTTTTCCTTCGCTACACTGGCACGGGTTTTCCGCTTCTGACGAAACGGACGGTACAAGTCCTCTACTTCCTGCAGCTTAACTGCCTGAGTGATAGACTGTTTCAGTTCTCCGGTCAGCTTGCCTTGTTCCTCTATAATACGGATGACTTCCACTTTGCGGTCTTCCAGATTGCGCAAGTAAACGATGCGCTCTTCAATGAGCCGCAGCTGGTTCTCATCCAGCTCTCCAGTCATTTCTTTACGGTAGCGGGCGATAAATGGAATCGTATTGCCTTCGTCCAGAAGCTCCGACGTGGTGCGGACCTGCTTCAAGGACAGTGACAGTTCCTTGGCTACCTGTTTGATGATTCGTTCATGGCGTTCTGCCTTTATTGTTTCTTCATTGGGTTCCAGAACCGTTTCCTGTTCAGACAAATAAATCCCTCTTTCCTTCCTGAATCGTTCAGTTGAAGCTTGTTCAGGGCAGCTTTGCTGCTGTAATCACAGTATCGAACCTGCATTCATGCAGATTCCTCTCCCCTATATTATCACAAAATCCCGTTCAGATTTCCAGCATTCGTCCAGGTTACAAGTTCTTACAATTGAGATTACGTAGCAAACCTTCGTCTCAGCCATTAGAAAAAACCGAAAAACGTCTCCCCGACGTCTTCCGGTCTCTCCTGACAAACACTGCAATCACGCCAGTTTATTATACCCGTTCGAAGCGGAACATTTCACTCAGATAGTCTCCCGATGCACGGCCTACGGAAATCCCACCGTACATCAGCGCATCCCCGGTAAACGTCTCGGAACCACCTTTCAGGCGGTAATCCGCATCAGGGTCGAGGCCCTTCAGCTTCAGACGTTGGAGCGGTGCATTCGGTTCAGACAGCACACGGAAGTAGAATACAACGGCTTCGCTGCCATCTGGTGCAATAAACATCCAGGCCGTTTCATTTCCCTCAAACGGACTTAGCAAGCGACGGAACGTTCCGTATTGGATGGTTCCCCGAATTTCTTTGTACAGCTCAACCTGCGCCTTTACAATGGCATTCTCTTCCTCTGAGAAACGAGTCAAATCCAGCTCGTATCCAAAGTTACCAGACATCGCGACATGTCCACGAATCTCTAGAGAAGTAATTCGGTTGACCTGATGATTAGGTACAGCTGAGATATGTGACCCCATTGAACTTACCGGATATACCAGGCTTGTACCATACTGAATACGCAGACGGGATATCGCATCCGTATTATCGCTGGTCCACGTTTGCGGCATGTAGTACAGCATACCTGGATCAAAACGGCCGCCACCACCTGAACAGCTCTCGAACAGGATATTCGGGAACGACGAAGTAATCCGTTCCATGACTTCGTACAATCCAAGCATATAACGATGCGCAGTCTCGCGCTGTCTGTCTGCTGGCAGCAATGCAGAACCTATTTCCGTCATATTCCGGTTCATGTCCCATTTCACATAAGTGATCGGCGCGGATCCAAGCACATCGCTTAGCATGCGTACAATCTCATCACGCACATCCTGACGGGAGAAATCGAGTACCAATTGTTGGCGCCCTTCCGTCCGGCGGCGATCCGGCACATGCAGACACCAGTCCGGATGAGCACGGTACAATTCGCTGTCTGGCGAAATCATCTCAGGCTCAAACCATAATCCGAACTGCATGTCCAGACTGGTTACCCGGTTGGCCAAATCATCCAGGCCTTGTGGCAGTTTGTTCTTGTCCACAATCCAGTCACCGAGTGAGGAGTTATCGCTGTCCCGATGTCCAAACCATCCGTCATCCAGTACGAACAATTCAATGCCAAGCTTCTTCCCTGCTTGGGCGATCTGCTCAATCTTATCTGCGTTGAAGCCGAAATAGGTCGCTTCCCAGTTGTTAACCAGAACCGGACGCTCTGCATTGCGGAATTGTCCGCGTGCCAGTCGCTCCCGGTACAATTCATGATACGACTGGGACATACCATCGAGACCTGCATCCGAATAGACCATAACCGTCTCAGGTGTCTGGAATGACTCCTGTGAATCCAGCTTCCAGCTGAACTCAAACGGATTGATTCCCAGTGATACACGAGTGGTATGGAACTGGTCCACTTCTGCCTGTGCAGTAAAGCTGCCGCTATATACAAGACTGAACCCGTAGACTTCACCCTGATCTTCGTCTGTACCCGGTGTCATCAGTGCAATGAACGGGTTCTGCTGGTGACTGCTTGAGCCCCGACGGCTCTCGATGCCTTGCAGACCGGAAGCAAGCGGTCTGCGAACGATGTCCCGTTCACGCGTCCATGCTCCTGACAGTTGCAGCAATTCGTAATCGGCATGCGGGAAATCAACGGAAGAGCTGAGCGCACGTGCAATATTCACCGAGGTAGCGCTCTCATTAATGATACGCATTGAACGCGTAATTGCATTAAATGCTGCAAAGGCCGTGTAGCTAAGTTCAATCTTGATCCCTGCAACACGATCTTCCAGTTCAAGAATGAGTGTCTCAGCTTCATCGTCAGATTCAACATAAGTCGCAGGCAGTCCAGTAAGCGCTGCCTTTCCTTTGATCAGTCGATGGCCTGTATACTTGAACTCCGAAACGGTTGAACCATTCTCAAGCTCCAATTGGATTGCCGGATTACGGAAATCACTTGTACCATACACCGGCAGTTCTACTGCCAACGTGTCGAAAGAGATCGTCCGATCTTCCGGCACCGGATTCGGGCTGAACGAAGCACGCTCTGTACGCACATGAAGCCAGCTCAGATCGGTATCACGCAGTTTTTTGCCATAATATAAATGTACCAAATATCCCGAAGGCAGGACCTGAAATACATAGCTTGCCTTTTGAGTCTGTAGATGAAATTGAAGCTTCTCCTGATCAATATAAATGCTCATATGTCTCCTCCACCTCTATATATGTCGATTACGTAAACGGTTTCTCAGGTATCATTATAACGAAAAGCTTCAAAATGTTCTACGCTTTCATGAAGCTTTAATCAAAAGAGCGTACCCCGGCCGTTAGGCTGTTGTACGCTCTTCTGATTGCTGTCTGAAATTGTGTGTTCCTGTAAGGAACATCCATTGTCTACGGATGGCACGGCAGAACAAAGAAACAACTGCCTGATGCCTTAAAAATCGATTAAACCTAGGCTGATCTGTAAGGCTTCGTTGACCAGTTTCATGGTCTCCTCGTCCAGATGGGTAATCTTGTCGGTCAGCCTTTGCTTATCAATCGTCCGTATTTGTTCGAGCAAAATAACCGAGTCCCGGTCAAAGCCGTGTGCCGCCGCATCAATCTCCACATGCGTCGGCAGCTTTGCCTTTTGGATCTGGGCGGTGATCGCCGCCACAATACAAGTAGGACTAAACCGGTTGCCGATGTCATTCTGGATGACCAGAACCGGCCTGACTCCACCTTGCTCGGAACCGACAACGGGAGAAAGATCCGCAAAAAAAACGTCACCGCGTTTTACGATCAATGTCTACACCCCGCTAACTAAGCGGTCCAGAGTGCTGTCCGCATCTTCCTCCGCGTGAAAGGCCTCGGATGCCATGGTGAGGTTAATCTTCGCCATCTCCATGTACCCTCGCTGCATCGATTCACGGATGTAACGTTTCTTACGCTCCGTCAAATACAGCTTCATGGCCTGCCTAATCAATTCGCTGCGGTTGGAATTCTCCAGCGCTACGATGCCATCCACTTCTTGCAAAAGATAATCAGGCAAACTGATCATGATCCGCTTGGTGTTCTGCAAGTTGGCCACCTTTCTTCCACCCCCACAAACCTTTCGCCATTGTGAACCAGTATTACGTTTTTCCAGAACTTTTATACAAAGGAATATATATGCCCCGAGTATATCAAGTATGCTGTACTCCATTATAAACACGGGGAACAATATTCGTACAGACCAAACATCTCTTTTCAGGATTTTTCATCCCAGTTATCATTCATAATTCGAGATGCTCCGACAGTTTTCCTTCTGTTCTGAAAAAAGTTTATTGGAAATAGCGTCCAGTCTTGCTATCAGGATGTCAAAAGAGGGTTGATTCTGGCGACTACTGCTCCATTACGGGTATAAACCCGCGGGATTCGGTGCGCCATCATGCAGACCACTTCGTAGGGAATCGTACCGAGCTGAGATGCCACCTCGTCTGCAGTTATGACTGCACCCGATTGGTGACCGATGAGAACAACCTCTTCGCCGGCTTGAATTTCTTCTGCTTCTGCTGCAAAAGATTGTAGCGACACCATACACTGATCCATGCAGATCGTACCGACGACGGGAACGCGGCGGCCGCGCACAAGTACTTGTGCTTTACCTGACAGCATTCTTGAAAATCCGTCTGCATAGCCGATAGGCAGGGTCGCTATTCGTTCGTTCCCTTGTGTTACATAACGGGTTCCGTAGCTGACACCCCAGTGAGGTGGCAGCGTTTTGACCAGAACCGCCTTCGTCTTCAGTGTCAATACCGGGGACAGCTTCACTACCTGATGATTCACCTCTCCCGAAGGATACAATCCGTACAGACTAATGCCCACACGTACCATATTGTAGGACAACTCCGGCGTATCAATGGTAGCGGCGCTGTTCGCCGTATGTATAATCGGGATGACACATCCCTGATCCCGCAGCGCATCAACCACGCCTTGGAACCGTCGATACTGCTCCAGTGTATAGGTCTTGTCTTTTTCATCCGCCTTGGCAAAATGGGTAAACATGCCTTCAAGCATAACCTGCTTCAGATTGGCTACTTCCTGAATGAATGCAAGCGCCTCATCGCCAGGCAACAGCCCAAGTCTGCCCATGCCGCTGTCGATTTTGATGTGAACCTTGAGCTTACGAGAGGATGTGCCCGTCTCCAGATGTTGAATGGCTTCGAGTACTTCCTTACTGAACAGCGTAATGGTTACATCATGTTTCCAGGCTTCAGCGATGCCTTCTGGCGGCGTGTAGCCCAATACCAGAATCGGAAGGGTAATTCCGTGTTGTCGCAATTCAAGCGCTTCGTCAAGAAAAGCTACACTTAAGTAATCCACGCCAACTCGTTCCAGTTCTCTGGCCATCTCCACAGCTCCATGTCCATAGGCGTTTGCCTTCACACAAGCGAGCAGTTTCTTGCCTTGCGGCAATGTTTCACGGAAAGCGTCTACGTTGTTGCACAAATGATCCAAATTGATTTCCGCTTGGGTCGGCCGATATTGTTCTTGCACGTTAAGTCACCTTCTCTAATCATCTTAATCCGGCTCACGTCAGACTCCATCGTAATGCTCAAGCATGTGACTGTCAAATGAACGGAAGATCTGCAGTCCAAAACACATACAGGAGCACTATCCTGAAGTCGGGAGCAAACGCGGAATAAGACCCATAAGCCAGACCATGAACGAGATATTCATCTCTCCATAACGTAACTCATCTGCTTATATCGTATTATTTACCCGGTTCCTCCCGCGTAGAAGCGTGTTTTGCATTATTGAGTACACTGGACCTAATCCTTGCTTATCTTACGCAGGATCATTGGCTGTTGATACACATAGCTTTAACTGAAATCAAATCCTGTGAATCACAGCTATAAAACAGGAAAGATGACCTCTAAATGCAGCAAAGCACCGGAGAATATCTCCGATGCTTCTTAGCATTCCTTATGTTAGGACGACTATACTTTGCAAATCATTTCCCTGACTCTTCCTGCATTGAAGTCGCAATCTGTATCATCTCGTTATCTGGCAAATCTGCGCTTGTAATCCTGTACTCCACTCCGTCTGACATCCATGTGAGTGTCTGCAACGCATCTCCACTTATCATTCCGAGGGTAAATCCAAGATCCAGAACACGCGATGGGGCAAGCGATACAGCTCTGTCCTGAGGCCGCGCCTCAAAGATCGTGTAATTATATGTTCCTTCGTAGCGAAGCATAACCGAATAGTCTCCTGATCCTTCCACGATCTGATCGTCTTTCAGCTTAACTCCTTCCGGTGCATAGGTCGGCTGAATAACTCCGAAGCTATCCGAACCTTCCGGCTCGGCCGATGTAGGTTCTTCGGTTCCTTGCCCGCTGGCTGGATCTTCTGAACCTTGCTGCTCAGCGTTATCACTCACACCCGTCTGTCCGTCACTAACAGTTCCGCTCGGATTCGCTGCAGAACCTTCCTCTGTTGCAGCTTGAGGATTGGTAGTTTCTTTACCATCCCCAGCAGGAGCCGCGCCTGAGTCAGTACCAGCCTTGCCACCATTTTCTGAAGCAGCAGTCATATTACGCTGCATGTCAAACGCGTCTTTCTCAAATTCAGTACCAAATTTGAAGCTATCAAACTTCACATCGACCACCACATTGGCATTCGAGTCGGATACTTCTACCTGTTTTGGAGCGTAATCGCTTTTGTTTAACCATATTTTCTGTCTGACCAATGCATGTGTATTGTAGTTGGCAGCTACATCGAATACATAGCTTTCCTTCTCATCGGCAAACTGGCGGGTCGAATCACCTGTTATGCTGCGGATCAGCGTCTCGTAGAGGTAAACCTGGCCTTGGTTATCCGGCCAGTTACTCTGGAAACGGAAGCTTTTGTTCTGACTCGGTGTCAGGACAAATACGCCCTCATCATTGCGCAGTACAATTTGTGTTACATCCTTTTTGGCATTCGTTAATGCGATACGATAATACGAAGGCTTTTGATGCCATACCTCGACCTTGTACTGCTGCGGCGTATCTCCGGTATGCAGCGTCATAACGCCTGCCCCCTGATAACTTTCCATTTCTCCTACGACTTCGTTCAGATCTTTGACCACGGCTGCCGCATCCTTCTTCCCGCAGGCGGCAAGTAAGGTCGATAAGACCAATACCATGGCAAGCATCCATGATATTCGGCGCATGACATCATCCCCTTTAGCACATGTTTTCACTTCAGGATTGTGCGTACAGCAGAACCCCTACTTGATTAGTACATGTTATGAGGGACTTGTTCGATATATGCGGACTAGTTTGACAAGCATTCCATCATCCAGTGCCGCAATACCCTATCTGGTAACAAAATCAGTCTCGGGTAGGATGTAAAATCCAACCAGATTCTTCATAGTAAATACAGATAACAACCCAACCAATGTAATTACATACCACGATTATGTAGCTTGATTGATGTACAACTCTATTTTAAATTGGAGGAAAATAATGAACACAACCTACCTTCACTCATTACTGAATGGATTGGATGATTTTGTGGAAGAGCAGCTTCAACGTTGGAAAGGAGTAGGTGTGGCTGTAGCGGTTATCCACAAGAATGAAGTCATTTTGCAAAAAGGATACGGTTATCGCGACCTAGAGTCCAAGCTTGAAGTTACACCCCATACCCTATTCGCGATCGGTTCAAGTACCAAAGCCTTCACAGCATCTACCGCTGCCCTGCTCGTCGATCAGGACATCCTGAAGTGGGACACGCCTGTCAGAACGTATTTGAAAGACTTCAAAATGTTCGATCCGGTAGCTACAGAACGCCTGACCATTCGCGATATGCTCTGTCATCGCTCCGGACTTCCAAGGCACGAGATGGTATGGTACAACTCATCACGGAGCAGAGAAGAACTTGTAAACGCTCTTCAATATCTGGAGCCTAATGAGGACTTTCGGAACAAGTGGCAATACCAGAACCTGATGTATATGGCCGCTGGTTATCTGGTGGGGCAACTCAAAGGAACTTCATGGGAGAATGTCGTCCAGGAGTCCCTGTTTAACCCACTTGGTATGAATTCAAGTGTCTTCTCTGTCGATGAGATGCAGAATCAACCTGACTTCGCCTTCCCTTATATGGATCAAAACGGTGAGAATACGCGGATACCTTTTCGGAAAATAGATGCCGTAGGGCCTGCTGGCTCCATTAACAGCAATCTGGTCGATATGATCGCCTGGGTGCAATTTCAATTGAATCAAGGGCAACAGGGTGGGAAACAGCTGATTTCCAAAGAACAGTTGGCTATTACACACAGCCCGCAAATGGCTAGTGATTCACCATTCCACTGCAAAGAGTTGCCTGTTAGCACGTATGGTCTGGGCTGGATGATTGATTCTTATCGCGGACACGCCATGATTCATCACGGTGGGGCAATTGATGGATTCGCTTCTCAGGTCGCCTTTTTACCGGAGGAACAGATCGGTGTTGTAGTCCTTTGCAATACCCATGGGAGTATTCTTCCCTACACGATTTCTTTTAACGTTATTGATCGTTTGCTTGAATTGGAACCTGTAGATTGGAGCGAGAGATTAGCCAAATTAATGACTGGAGAATCAACCGATTCCGAAGCAGCAACAAACACCATAGAAACACCAACTACTCCAGAAACCTCTGTTGAGGAAAAACCAGTGGATACTCAGGTTCATCCCCATGATCGTCCTATCCATGCGTATGCGGGAAGTTATACCCATCCAGGTTACGGCGAAATCGTTATTCAACAGTCGAATGATGGGTTACAGGCCACATTGAATGCCATTGAGATGCCTATGGAATACACTGGAAATGATACATTTTCTGTGGAATTTATCCTGTTTGGCTTGAAAATCACCTTTACGTTTAAGACAGATGAACAAGATACCATAAGCTCTCTATCCATTCCGTTGTTGCTCGAACCTGGCACGAATCCAATTGAATTTATAAAGACACCTACAGTATAAAAACATCCCCACCGGCCTATCCCATTGTAGTAATTACACTCTTTACCACAATGGGATATACGCCGGATAACTCGCAGTATCATCTTCTATATTTGGACTTCTCTTCACCCACAATCGACGCAGATCAGGCATACCGAATGCTACTACACGATAATCCTGAAGCGAAACGTGGTGTGCATGTTCTTCCCTAAAGCTGTATGTAGGCAGGAGCAAGGCATCTTGAATGAGTCGCTCCTCCAACCTCATCAGCGTACGAAATCGCTCAGCACTATCCTGAATCATAACGACGTGTCTGCATTCACGTTCCAGCTCGCTTTTTCGCTCGTCATCCAGTGCCATGAGGAACAGCGTATTATGAAACGTATACATCGTTAGTAGACTCAGCGTCACATGCTCACCGAACACTTCACCCGTATAAATCACATCATAAGAGGCGAATTCATCATGGTATACGGCATCTACCGGATTACCTGGCGTAAAACTCACTTTCAGTCCAATAAGCGCACAACGCTGTGCGAACCAGGCCATGTCTGTCTCCATTTTCTCGCCTTCCTCTACCCACACATTCACGATCTGGCCTGCGTAACAGCTGCGTTGTAACAGCTCTGAAGCTCTTTCGAGAGAAGAGTCAGCTGAGAGGGCTGTTGGTTTCGATCCTATCCGTTCAAGCATCTGCTTTTCCTTGGACTTGTCCCGAACCAAGCTATATGCAGCCTGCACACCTGTGTGTGCCAATGCCCCCATCATCTCCTGTGGATCCATTAGTTGCTGAACAGCCTGACGAAAGTATAAATCCTGCTGCGGGCCTTCTTTTCGCATATTAAAAGTCATAAACACACCGCCCTGAACCTCATGTTGAATCAAGCGAGCCTGTCCGTCTGGAAACAAGTCCTGTTTGATCACCGACTCCACTCGACCCGTCTGGGGAAGCTGCCATATTTCAACCCGATCAATAAACGCCCGCCCCCTGAAATAGGAAGGGAACACCTCCAGCACAAGCAGCTTGGGATGATTACGTGTCAATCGGTAAGGCCCGGTACCAATCGGATACATCGGGTCAAGCTCCACATCACGGGGCAAGATGGATGCATTCATGCTGCTCATCATATCCGGGAGCATGAAGTTAGGAAACCGCAACACAAAGCGCACCGTTAACTCGTCGAACGTTTCTATGTGATGAATGGAACCAAACAGTGACTTGCAAGGGTTCTCCTGATCGGAAATAATTCGTTCAAATGTATATCTTACGTCCTCTGCATCAAGCATCCTGCCATGGTGAAAGAGTATTCCTTTGTGCAAATAAAAGATCCACTCTGTTCCCTCAGGGTTGCTCTCCCATGCAACGGCAAGACTCGGTTCACAGACTTGGCGTTCAGCGTTGTACTGCACCAAGCGATCAAATACCTCCGCAACAATTCCAACTTCTCCCCACATGTAAGCCCGGGTCGGGTCCAATGTCTCAAAAGCCGTCTCCTGTGGAATTCGCAGTGTATCAACTCTTCCTTGAGTGCCGTGAACGGAACGCAGACCGAACTGGCCATGTAATCCTTGCATCAATATTTCTCGCATCGAGAACGGCATTGCTGAAGCCAACGCATAGGCCTCTTCCAGCTTGTTGCCTTGCAATAGTCGGTCGAATCGTTCCTGAACAGCCTGTAACAGAGGATGGCAAAAAACGAGCACCGATGACTTCCCTCTGCCGCGCTGTGGGCTCCATCTGATCCAGCCATGATCCATAAATTTGTTCATAATCAGATTCATATTGCGCATCGTACAACATAAATGATTTGCCAGTTCACCAATCGTTGTATGTATTTCTTCCTCTTCGTCTACATTCGAAAAGGCCATGCGAAGCTGAATATAATGATCCATGACCTCCACAACTATCCCTGCCTTCCTTCCCCTGCGTAAAATGCGAAATTGACTCGTACGCTTCTACAGTTTTTCTTCAGGTTTTCTTCCATTATACTCAGGTACATCGACAACACCAGCGGGAAGGAAGAGAACTGCACATGAAATATACTGATTTGCATCGCAACATCAAGATTCGTATCATTACTGATTTTTTTACGGATCTAACTCAGAAATCCATTATTCCTTTTATGGCGATTTATCTGAGTGCCCAGATTGGTGCAGGCTGGGCAGGTATGCTGTTAACCGTTAATATTGTGGCCTCCATGATCGTTGGCTTGGGCGCAGGATACTGGTCTGACCGAGTCGGACGCAAGAAACTGATGGTCATCGCCCAAATATTGCAGGTATTCGCCCTGTTCTGGCTGGCTGCCGCCAACTCCCCATGGATGGACTCCGTTCCTTTAACTTGTGCCATGTTTCTGCTTAGCAGCATCAGTTCGGGTATCACTGGGCCCATTGCCAATGCCATGATTGTAGACGTGAGCAGTGAACATGAACGTCATTATGTCTATGGGCTGCAGTATTGGACCACCAACGTTGCCGTTACGATTGGTGCGCTGATGGGCGGATTATTGTTCGAGTCCTTTCGCTTCATTTTATTCAGTCTGGTATGCATAGAGAGCCTGGTTACACTATTTATTCTCTTATTCTATATTCATGAAACAATGGATAGTAGACACTCCAATCAGCTTGATGCCCCGATTAATAGGAATATACTGAAAACGTATGGCGGTGTATTTAGGGACAAACGTTTTATGGTGTTTTTCACCGCAACAGTGCTGGCTGTCTCTTTGGAATTCCAAATGGATAAATACATCGCCGTTCGTCTGAAAAGTGAATTCAACGCCCAACTGTTCCATTGGGATATCTCAGGTCTGCAGATGTTCAGTCTGATCATGGCGATTAACACTGTACTCGTCGTAATCATGGCCATTCCATTCTCCAAATGGATGGGGCGCTTTCAGTCCAGATATATCATGACTGTCGGAATGTGTCTGTACACTACTGGTTTTGCCGTGCTCGCTTTCAGCAATTGGGCCTGGCTGCTTATCACATCCGCTGTACTGCTAACCATTGGTGAGCTCATGTATGCGCCTGTTCGTCAGGTCATGCTTGCTGGCATGATTCCTGAATCTGACCGTGCTGCCTATATGGCTGCAGACGGCATGAGTTATAATGCAGCCGCTCTGCTGGGTAGTCTTGGGCTGACGATTGGTGCCTTTCTGCCTTCTTATGCAATGGCTGGCCTGTACGTATTTATGGGTATCGGTGCTCTCGTATTTTTCCGGCAGTCGCTCCGCCCGTCAACGGGTCAAAGTGAACCACAACCATGCGCAGACGCCTCCTAAATTTCCGGCTCCTCTATGCTGTATTTTGCTCCTGATTGTTGTGAGTTTTATTGAGGTATGGATATCACAATCTACTCTCTTGAAACCTATCGGTCCAGTAATCAGTAATAAACAGGAGAGTTCCTTTCACAAAATTTTCTTTTGAAGGAGTGTTTACATGCATTTATCCGATCAAAGCACCCGCTTCAGGCTCACCTCCATAACGGGGGCGTTCATGGCGTTGGTCCTGTCCCTCAGTCTATGGGCACCCGCCGTGCAGGCGGAAACCGCACCTGCTGCGGTCAATGAAAAAGGAAAAGTGACAGCGCTGACAACAGAGTCCGCGACAGCCTTTCTGGATACATTTTTTGATTCCGCCGAAGCGAAAGCCCAATATGTTGGTGCTTCCGTAGTCGTTGTCAAAGATGGAAAAGTCGTTGCAGAGAAAGGGTATGGATATTCCGATCTGGAGAGCAAAGAGCCCGTTGATCCGAAAAATACCATCTTTCGTATCGCTTCGGTCTCCAAAACATTCACATCAGCCGCTGTCATGCAGCTCGTAGAGCAAGGCAAGGTGGATTTAAAGGCTGATTTCCAGACCTATGTGAAAGGACTGCAATTCGATAATCCTTTTGACAAACCTGTAACGGTAGAGAATCTGCTCACACACACCACCGGATTCGAGATTCGCGACCCGCAGCAGGAAGACATCCATGCTGACTTTGACAAAAGTGTATCGATGAAGGATTATGCCAAGTTACATATGCCACCTGTCGTTAGAGAACCTGGTAGCGCCTACATGTACGACAACTTCTCCTTCCTACTGCTTGGCATGATTGTGGAGAATGTGAGCGTCGAGCCGTTTGAATCGTATATGCAGCAGCATATTTTCAAACCTCTGGGTATGGATAACAGCAGTTTCATGCTGAACGGCAAGTTCAAAAACCAACTTGCAACAGCCTATGATGCGGGCCATAATCCACTCGACCTGTACACCCTTTCTCCAACACCTATGCCTCAAGGCGGCATGCTCTCAACGGCAGAGGATATTGGGAATTTCATGATCGCTTTCCTGAATGATGGCGTGAAGGATAACGAACGTATTTGGAAAGAATCTACGGTAAAAAGCATGGAACAATACCGTTCTTCCATTCATCCGCTGCTGCCCAATACCACTTATGGATTTGAAGCTGCTTTTCAGCTTCCGGGTGCAGGCAGCAGTTCCAAAATTATCACCAAGGCTGGCGACCTAATCGGATTCAGCTCTTATCTCTTCCTTATTCCTGAGCAAAACACAGGTGTCTTCCTTACTTACAACCAAACGGGAGCACTTCGTAATCTCTTCTATCCTGCCTTTATCCAAACGTTCTTCCCGCAATATGCGGAGCCCGTTAAGTTCAAAGACTATACACCTCAAACTGCGGATGAGCTGCAACGCTTCGCTGGGCTATACGCAGATCTGCGACTGAGCACCATCGTCAGTTCCCTGAAAGATGGCGGCAAAGAACCTGGACAATTGAGCATTTCCGACGTCTTCCTTGGCCCACGTACCCTGATTCAGGTTGAAGATAATCTCTTCAAGGACGAATTAACAGGCCAGTTCACGGCGTTCAAGGAAAATGCTGATGGAACCATCTATATGAAAGAACCTTATCTCAACCCAATGGGTTATGAGAAAAAAGGACAGAAACCCCAAGGCTTCCGGGATGTCCAGGCGAATAGTCCTTATGCTGAAGCCATCTATGGTTTGCAATCCCTTGGATACTATAGCAATGATGCAAGTGAAGCTTTTCAACCCAAAAATGCCGTTACACGGGCTGAATTCATTGAGGATGTCCTTAAAATGAGCGGGCTGAAAGCCAGCAAAACGACGCCACCTGCGGATACCGACTGGGCAACTCACCCTGCTGCCGGTTACATTCAGCTAGGTTATGAATCAGGCATGATCGCGGGTGCGGATGAGAAACAGTTCAAACCGGATCAGGTCATCACACGTCAGGAAGCCATGGTGATGATCTGGAGAACTCTCCAGCTGCAATATCCAAATGAACTGTTCGAGGATGTGAAGCTGGCCGGGCAGACAGATGCCTGGGCTGTGCCTGCGATCCAGATGATGGTTAAGCTAGGCATCCAGGGGCCTGAAGTGAAGGTGCTGGAGGATGGATCAGTCGATTTCCTCTCCCGCAAACCACTGATTCGCCAGGAAGAAGCAGCGATTATGTACCAGCTGTTTACACAGCCAACCGACAAGATCGTAGCTGACCTTATGACAAAGCAGCCGCCATCGGAAACTTCCTCAGATGAGGAACCTGCCGAAGATACAACCGCGCCTGCAACCGTAACTCCTGAATAACCGGAGCACCAACCTTATATTCACGGTATAAAAAACGATAAACAGGCTTGTTCAAAGGAGGATAACCCTCCTTCTGAACAAGCCTGTTTTGGCTAGCGTGGTGACCTTCTGGTGTACCATTTGATGGTGCGATGATACTTAAGAGGTCTTCTCAAGTTATGAATTAAATACCTCGCTCAACATGGAAGAGACATGTTGATTGCCATTCCGCTGGTCATATTTGTCTGCGGCCGCTTTGGCATATGCCGCAAAATAGTCGACCAGTTTACGCAAATCTCCTGGATCTCCTTCATAAGGGAATGAAGCGGGAAGCCGCAATCGGTATCCTGGAGATTCATCAGCCCAGCGGCGCAACAATTGTGCTGCTCTGGCATAAAACATCATTTTGGCAAACGGATCTTCATGGTCCATCGCAAGCACTATATTTTCTTCCAGAACATCGATGCCCTTCGCCGGGTTCGTGCGTGCAAGATAATCCATCTGCTCAGCAAAGCTCTGCACAAAATCATTATGTCCTTTGATCATGCGATAGCCTTTCGCCTGATGTTTGTCAGCTTCATCAATCCTGCCAAGCCGGTATAGTGGCATCAAAATCTCTGATAAGGTCAGGTGCGGAATTTCGGCACAACTCATTCGTCCTTTCAAAATGGGCTTCGCCGCTTCCAATACCTTCTCATCATCACCTGCTAATAACCAGTAGCGCATGATCTCGTCCTGCTCACAGGCTTCACAATCACTCATAAAGTCACGATCCATACTTCTGAACTTCGTATAGCTGGTACCTGCCTCCTCCAGCTCGCCAAGATCCATGGATATGCGGAATCGATAATACCAATACGAACGTTCACTGTACCCAAATGATTTGAAGCGACGTCCAAAGTCCTCCAGCAGCTCCATCATTTTATCGCGAGACACTTCCGGAAAGCTGGATAACTCGCCCAAAATCCATTTATACGACCACATTAACGTTTCTTCGTCATAACGTTCAGGCTGTTGATCAAACTTGCCCAGCTGCCAGGAAAAAGCAATCAGTGCTTTCATCGGATAACCGCAGAATGTCGCGGTCTCCACGATCTCTGAACGTGCTTCGTACGCTTCCTCCTCCATACCATTCACATCGGCGACTCTTGCCGCTTCCTCCAGCATGCCCAGCTTCGCTGTTCCATTAGGCAGGCCATAGGCCTCATCCATCAAATCCTCAAAATCCATTTCGGTCTTCATCAGGCATCCCCCTTACGATCTGTATTCGCACGCAAACCCCAATCAATAAAACGAACGATACCCTGATTCAGCACCTCAAGCTCCTGCCGATTCATCGCATAATGCCCCATCATTAGTGCATTGACATACAACATCTCAATGGCAATCGGAGTCATTTGGGCATCCGGTGAAGTCAGGACCCGCTGAATAATTGGATTGCTGATGTTCAGATACAGGGTCGAATAACCTGCGGAACTAATGCCGGATGACAATGATCCGAGGACAGATGAGAACAATTCAGTACTCTCCTCACTTGCTTTTTCCAATGCACGCAGCGTGGAAGACTCCTGCGAGAGCGTGAACAGCACCGGCAGATCTGCTGGCTTGAAGCCCTTGACCTCTGCACGGCAGCGGAAACGTTGCAAAGCAGAATCAGCAAGGCGCAAGGCATCATAATACTGATTCCGTTCAGCCGGCGGCACGTCGGTGAAACTCATGGATACCTCATCCGGCTGCAACCGCTGCGTCTGTACATGCTGCACCACTAGTGGCAGCATTGCCATCAAATCGCTGTCGTAGATATATCCACCGTTGATGACCAACATCGATTGGGCTGACGCGACATGATGAATCTGGCGATACTCATCCACCGTGGTCGTGAAGTACAACGTCTCTCCCTCACTCATCAACTCACCCAGTTCCCGATGACCACGAGTACTTTCAAACGGAAGCCAGCGATGAATCATGGCATAGAACTCCTGATCCTGCACAGCCAGTGCTTTCATCGACAGCGCATGCAGGCGAATCAGCTTTTGCAGCCGTTCCGTCTGGCGCTCAGCCATGTCGGCCAACCCTTTACGAAGGGCATCGCCAAGTTCGGAGCGAACCTCTTCCAGCTTTTCATTTTCATAAAAATGTTCCCGTGAAGCCGTTGGTTGAAGCTCGTCTGTCCAGATTAGGCATTTCACGAAGAAGGCCCATTCCGGCAAAATATTCTCCGCCTTCTCCGAGATCAGCATTCGCTTCAGGTACACCCGGTGGGAGCGCTTGGCATTCAGATTGACAGCATGCGGCAGTACAAAAGCTATACCTCCTGTACGGCCTGAAGCCGTCGTCAGTGGAATGAAATCCTGAAACTTCTCCCCAAGCAATCGTTCACCAAAAGCCAGCACTTCCGCTCTGCGTCCACGTGCAAGCTCAGGATCCATCAACCAGATCGGTGACTCGCTATTGACGTTATGTTGAACACCGTCACTATGCAGGATGACTGGATAAGGCAGCAACGCTCCGTAATAGAACAAGGCTTCTTTCACATATTCCGGTTCAAAATAATGGGCTGCGTCCGGTGTACAACGCAGATATACTTTCGTTCCCGGAGACAACTGTGTCTCCAATTGCCGAATCGTATACGTTCCATCGGGCTTACCCCGCCACTCCATCGAAGGTCCACCCTTCGCGGATTGCGTCAGCATGACGATTTCATGACTCACCATGAAACAGGACAATAATCCGATTCCGAATCGCCCGATAAACGAAGTCTCTCCATCCAGAAAGGCCTGCTGCCCACGCTTCGAGGATTGACCTATCATCGCAAGAAACTCATGGATATCGGCTTCTGTCAAGCCAATGCCGTTGTCCTCCACCATCATAGTCAACTGCTCGCCTGTTCCTGTCAGTTCCACACGTACTTCACCCTGGAATCCCGGTTCCGCTTCTGTTCGAGCTGTAATGGCATCAGTCGCATTTTGCATTAATTCACGTAAAAATACTTTAGGGCTACTGTATAGATGGTTCGATAAAATCTGGATCATACCGCTCAGGTTCACCTGGAAGCGATACTCATTGGATGCTGCCATTTCGCTCACCTTCCTCTTGTCCAAACCCATCTGATGTTTCCTACTTGGAAGTGTTCATATGATGTGTTAGACGAAATAGTTATGTAATCACAAGAAATGAGGCGTTCCATTGGATGGATACGCCAAGTAACGACGTCAAACCGGCCTTGGCTAACCAAGACCGGCGTTAGATGAATATTCAGGCATTCATGATATGTAAGAGGCCTTAAGTCTAATTACCACGTTATGGATGGCAATGAAACGAGATATTGCATCCTTTTAACTAGAATACATGGTATAGACCACAGTGAAAACAAACCTGAGACCCGATTTCGACGGACTTTAGGGTGGAGTTAATGCTCACATTTGGGACTAAAGACGGAGAATCTTTATTTTCTGGCCCTCCATTTGAACGATATAGCTCATCTGGACGTATAATCTCCAAACTCAGATCGGACGGTGAATGTACATGATTGAAGTTCGCAACATTTCTAAACAATTTAAAGTGCATCAGGCACTGAACGATGTCAGCTTCACGGTTGAACAAGGCAGCGTTACCGGGCTGATTGGTCCCAACGGTTCGGGCAAAACCACCCTGATCCGCATTATGAACGGTGTTCTCGGCGCTTCGGGTGGGCAAGTGAGTATTAACGGCCTTGATCCCTTCCGTGAGACGGAGAACGTACTCACCATCTGCGGCACATTAACCGAGCAGAGCGGATTGTATGAAAATATGAGCGGGCGTGACAACCTGATCTTTTTCGCTGAAGCTTTCGGTGTACAACGCGCCAAAGAACGGATTGACGAGCTCGTGGATCTGTTCGAATTGAAGGAATATCAACATCGAAAAGTAGGCACTTACAGCACAGGCATGAAAAAACGCGTAGGTCTAGCACGAGTGCTGCTGCACCGCCCCTCCATTCTCTTTCTGGATGAGCCAACCAATGGGCTTGACCCGGACGGGATTCAGATGGTCCTCCGAATCATCCGTCGGCTAAATCAGGAGGAACAGATGACGATTCTCGTATCGTCTCACGTATTATCCCAGCTATCGGCCGTGTGTGATCGGTATATTTTCATGGAAAAGGGGCGCAAGGTTGAGGAAGGTACGGAGCAGGAGATCGTCAACCGATACCTGACCTCACCCCGAATTGAAATTGAAGCGACCATTCCGGATGGCTGGCAAACGGTAGCAGGATATACACCGGAGATCGTCTCCGCGAACAAAGCCGTTTTCCAGCTTCAAACTCGTGAAGATATTCCGTTGCTGCTGCGACAATTGACTGAGCGTGGACAAGTCTATCAGGCCCGAATTATGGGCAGCGATCTGGAAAGTATTTATTTTGCCATCAGGGAGGCACACCATCATGAATAACAGACAAGCCATACGTGCACTTGTTCGTAAAGATATTCGCGCCATCACAGCCAGCGTGCAGCTCTGGCTACCCATGTTGATCGTTCCGTTGGTTATCGGAATCATTATGCCCGCCGTACTCATTTGGACAGCCTCAAGGATGGAACTTGCTTCTCTCGGCAATATGAGCTTCCTGCTTGATACACTGGATAACCTAACCCATGCCGGACGGATTCCGCAGCTTGCTTCGATGCCTACGGATAACCACCGTATTGTCTATTACCTGGCTTTATACATGTTTGCGCCCCTGTTTCTCATCATTCCAGTGATGGCATCCAGCATTCTGACGGCCAACAGTTTTGCAGGCGAGAAGGAACGTAAGACTCTGGAAGGTCTTCTGTTCACTCCGATGAGTATGGATACATTATTTAAAGGCAAGGTGTTAGCTGCCCTTATTCCTTCTCTGTTATTATCCTGGGTAACCTTCATTATCTACGGCATCATTGCCAATATCCTGTTGTATCCCATGTTCGGGGCATGGATGTTTCCCAATCTGAACTGGATCATTCTCGTTCTGTGGGTTGTTCCGACGTGCAGTCTTGTGGTCATTTTGTTAAATGTACTGATCTCGGCGAAGGTACGTGGATTTCAGGAGGCCTATCAACTCGGTGGATTGGTGGTGATTCCATTGCTTGCGCTGATTGCCGGTCAGGCGAGCGGCATGCTGCTTATCAGTCCTCTCATGTTAATCCTGGTCGGAGCAGTACTTCTGCTTATCAGTTTCATTTTGCTTCGTCTGGTTACTTTGTGGAACAGTCGTCAACAGCTGGCTGAAAGTCAGATTTAGGCGGAATATGGTTGACATATAACGGCAGAAGATCTGATCTTCTGTCGTTTTTATGCGACTGAGATGTATAACATATTTTCCATAGTTTACCGATATAACTTAAGGTGATATTGTGTTTATTACATACATAAAGAAGAAGGGTGACGATTGATTTATGAACAAATGGTCCATACGCTTGCAACGCACGGTTTGCACCTTGCTGCTGTTCACACTGATCGCGGCAGCAGTGCTTGGAGGCGGAGCCAATGCTCATGCAGCTTCCCTCAGCCAAACTACGGTTTATTATGATTCCGATGGTGTATTGTACAAAGTATCCGGCGACGGAAGCGGAACCACAGAGGTATTGCTTGATTTTGAAGGAGATGGTCTGTCTGTGGCAGGATCCTATCTCTATTACACCCGTTCCGAGTCTTCCACAACGCTGCTTCGCGTTCCCAATGACGGCTCCAGCGATTCTGCTGAAACGTATGCGACAGATGTGTTGAGCTACTTTACGGATAATGGGTTCATCTATTATATGGATTCCAAAGGAATGATCTATCGTGCAAATGGCAATAGCGAAGCTTCCGCTGCCATCAAAATTGCAGACAAAGCGGATACAGATTTTCCGCTGCTCGCTGTAACAAAAGGCCGTGTATATTATAACGGGCTCGTTAATGGAAACCCATGGATCGTTTCCAAAGCATCCAATGGTAGCGGAGTAGTGCAACGAATTGCTGCTGGTGCAGTAGAAAGTCGTTATTTTATGAACGTAGCCAAAAACGAACTGCAATTGATGGTGAACACTGACCCATACGAGCAGTACTACTCCACCAACGCCATTATCATGTACAAAGTAAACTACAATACAGGCAAAGGTACAGCTGTTAATCCAAAAGCAAAGCTGGACGTGAACGCTGTTTATGCCGGCGGCTGGGGTAACAATCTGTATGTGTATAATAAAGGCATCAAGCTGGACAGCAACAAGGATTATGATTATTCAACAGGCAAAGCCTTTGCATTGACCACTTCTGGCAAAACACTTCAGATTCATAGTAAGAGCATCCGGGAGGTAAGTCCGCTAGGTACAGATAAGGTTGTAGTTGTGGATGCAGACAAAAAGGCGTATGCCAAAACCATCGCCGGGAACAAGGTATCCAAATCTGCCAACCTGAATTTGAACAGTGTCACTTTCGTAACTGCTCAGCTGACCAACGGAACACCAACTATTGCGTATCTATCCGGTACAAATGGTCTTTATTCCGTGAGCACAGCTCTCAAAGTAACCAAGCTTGCTGGAGAGGAATGGGCAACGTTCCAGCTTCATGACGATGTTCCGGGCATGTTCTACATCAACGCAAATGATCTCTATCGTCTGTATCATGTGCAAGCCAATGGCACAGGCAAAAAGGTGCTTAGCGACGTTTTCCTGGATGATATCCTGCTGGTCGTGCCAAACTAACCCTCACATGTGGGAATAGACTTATAGCTATCTCAACATTCTTGTTTCAAATAAAGAGGATAACCCTAAAGCCATCACGGCTCTGGGTATCCTCTTTTTTTCATGTCCAAAACTATTTTTCAAAAACATCTTCCATATGAGAATGATAATTGTTATCATTAAGAAAATAAGACAAAAGGATGGTCCGTATGACTGAACAGCTTCCCTTCATTTCTGAAACCTCATCTCTACCGCTCCTCTCTTCCATGTGCCGTGTACGGCGCGGGGAGCATTTCCGTGTGCAAGGCAAGACGGTGTCCCGGCCCATGCTCTGTCTTATTTTACAAGGAGACGGTGTCCTGGTCCTGAACGATACGGTCTATACCGCCGAAGCCAATCAACTGTATGTTCTGAAGCCAGGAACAACGATTGAGGCGGCTGCACGCTCGGCTGTTACGGAGTTTATAATACTTAGCATGGATACGGTATGTTTGCAGCAAGTGCGTGGCCAATGGAAAATGTCCTCCTCCTCTGGTTTCCCGCTGGATTGGGAGACAGGCAGACTGATGGTTCGTCATGACCAACAAGCCAGAGCGCGAGTTGAACAATTGTATGAAGCCTATCGCGGCGTTCACCCCGATCACTTTATCAGTATACATAGCCAACTGCATGAGCTTTTGCAGTATCTCTCCGAGAATCGGCTTGAAGAAAATTATGAGAAAGTCGATCCGGCGCTTGAACGCAGCATTATGTATATGAGAAGGTTCATGAGTGAAGGTATCAGCATGGATCAACTGGCCAAAATTGCCGGGTTGACGCCAAGCTCCTATTCTCGCAGTTTCAAGAAAGCCAAAGGTATGTCACCTACCGATTATTTGAATCGCTTACGGATCGACGAAGCCAAAAAACAGCTCAAGCAGGAGTCATGTGTACTCAAAGACGTCGCGGTCTCTGTTGGCTATGGCAATGAATATTATTTTAGCCGCAAATTCAAACAAACCTTGGGGATCGCACCCAGCCTATATATGAAAAAAGATCAGATTCGTGTGGCTACCGCGTCCAAGATGGGACTTCATGAGAATCTCTCTTCACTCGGATTACATCCCGTAGCTGCTATGGACGGGTTCCATGATCGGGAGCTTGATGAGGTCGAGCAGCAGCAGCGGCTAGCTACACAATTGGAGAAATTACATCAGGCCAAGCCGGACCTGATTATCGGTGACTTTTATCATCAACCCTTTTACGATAAGCTCAAAAGTATTGCACCTACGGTTATCCTGGATCAGGCACATGACTGGAAAGAAAATCATTTACGCTTGGCTGCACTGGTCGGACGGGAGCAACAGGCCTTGCAGAATTTCAAACAGCTGGAGCTACGCAACCTTGATATCGGACTGCGTTTGAAGCATCATTTCGGGCAAGAACGTATTATGCTTATGCAGGTTAAGAATCAGTCTATCCGGCTCCATGAAGATATCGAGCATCCATTGAATCGCCTTATCTACGGTGAACTTGGACTGAACCCTGCACAAATCATATCTTCAGACTTCATGACAGATGAGTATGCGGCAGATAGCATTCCCATGTTGGACACGGATCATCTGTTCATGAACCGCGTCTCCAATTCTCCAGCATGTGAGAAACTGCTTCGGCGTATGAAACAAACTACCGCCTGGAATCGTTCTCCAGCTGTGTTGAAAGGTAACGTACACGATATATCCGATTGGTCTGTACTATCCTGGACCCCAAGCGGACGCCATCAGATCATGGATGAACTGGAACAGATCGTTCAGCAGCTTGTGACTTTATCATACGTGGGATTAATCGGAGAATTGTAAAGCATGTCTTTTTCTTCATTATAAATGTACAAGTGTATAACCTACCAAGACAAAAGAGCCCTCTCCAATTCGGAAAGGGCCCTTTGCTTTTGCTGTTATTAATGTTCCTTGATCTCTTCCTTCGGAACCAGTTTGTATATTTCCTCATCTTCCATGGTATCAATCAAGCGATCCAGCCATTTGTAGTAGGCCTCTGCTTGAAGCACCTTATGCTTGTCTTCCTTAAGAATGTGAAGAAGCTCAGCATCTGCTTGTTCATCCAGGTCAGCGATCAAACGATTCAGTTCATCAACGGATTTGCGCAGTACCTGAAGGTTACTCTCCACGGCTTTTCTCCATTTAATCACAAAATAATCCGTAAACGTCTGATGCCAGTCATACTCCACTTCATATAGGTCTTTCCGGGAGCCTTTGCTCCATACTTTATTCACCATTTTTAGATCCAGCAGTGTACGTACGCCGGTACTCATGCTCGTTTTGCTCATTTCCATTTCCCGGCCCATATCGTCAAGGGTCATAGGTTTGTCTGCAAAAAAAAGCAATCCATATAAGTGTCCCGTGGACAGAGTAACGCCGTAGAGATCCATATTACGCCCAATGGCTTCAATGACGCGTTTACGGATTCTAAGAACGGTTGCCTGCTGTTCCTCTTGTAAATGGTCCAAGCTCATGCTTGCAACCTCCATTCTGAACATTCCCAGTCTCGGCAAAATAATTGCAACTGTTTAAGATCCGGCTTACATGGGAAAGTATCCGGCAGGACATCCTATATGCCAACAGGCTTTAGGTTACCACATGTATCATGGGAGCTTTACCAAGTTGCAAACGCCTACGACTATCTTTTAACCAAAAGAAACTGCTTAGATTCAGCACATTTTCTATTGTAGGAAAAGCGATATCAAATGTAAAGGTGTCTTATTAGCCAGAATAAGGAGAATGACGGAGCATATGGGCGGAAAACTTTGTACAGTTTTTACTGTACAAACATTATGTACTGTTTATTCGGTTGCTATACGGGTTAAGTATTGTTAGAATACAAAACGTTACCCAGAAAGACGGGAAGCGAAGCAACGATTACCGGATTTCGTGGCTGGGCGCACAAGTGTATGGGCTTGTGGATGCTGAAAGCCGTTCGAAGTGCACAACACATCAGAAGGGGTGAAAACATGACCATACTTGAAGTAAAGAATGTAAGTAAACTGTTTGGCCCCCAAACCGAGCAAGGTCTACAATTACTGGAGCAAGGTTGGGGCAAAGAAAAGTTGGCCAAAGAAAAACAGATAACGGTTGGTGTCAACCGGGTCAACATGGAAATTCAGGAAGGTGAAATTTTCGTCATCATGGGATTGTCCGGAAGTGGTAAGTCCACACTTGTTCGAATGTTCAATCGTCTGATTGAACCGACATCGGGAGAGATTCTCGTCCATGGTAAAGATCTACGTAAGATGAATAAAGAACAATTGCGCGAAGTGCGTCGGAAAACGATCAGCATGGTATTCCAGAAGTTTGCGTTATTCCCGCACCGTACCGTTCTTGATAATGTGGAGTATGGACTCGAAGTTCAAAAGGTTGATAAAGATGAACGTCGGGAAAAAGCAAAAACGTCGCTTGAACTGGTTGGCCTCAAAGGCTGGGAAGACAAAATGCCGGATGAGCTGAGTGGCGGGATGCAGCAACGTGTAGGTTTGGCCCGTGCGCTGGCGAATGACCCGGAAGTACTGCTAATGGATGAAGCATTCAGTGCACTTGATCCATTGATCCGTCGTGATATGCAAGATGAGCTGATTGAGCTTCAGGATAAAATGAAAAAGACCATTATTTTCATTACCCATGACTTGGACGAAGCGCTGCGCATCGGCGATCGTATTGCCCTCATGAAAGACGGCGCAGTCGTGCAGATCGGTACTCCGGAAGAAATCATGATTCAACCGGCCAACTCATATGTGGCCCGCTTCGTCGAAGACGTGGACTTGTCCAAGGTCCTTACCGCATCTCATGTTATGCGACGTCCTGAAACGATTACGCTTGACCGTGGTCCTCGTGTTGCCCTCGAATTAATGCGCGAACGTGGTATTTCCAACCTGTTTGTCATTGACCGTTCGAAGAAGCTGCTTGGTGTTATTACAGCAGAAGATGCAACCCGCGCGATGCGCGAAAACAAAGTGTTGAACGATATTCTGATTACGGATGGGCCAACTGTAGCGCCTGAAACCCTGATTCATGAATTGTTCGAAATTGTAAGTTCAGCCCATGTGCCGCTCGCTGTTGTTGGCGAAACCGGCCGTCTGCAAGGTGTTATCGTCCGCGGTGCCCTGCTTGGAGCACTAAGCGGTGAAGTTGCAGTAAAGGAGGAACTTGTGAATGATTCCCAAAATACCACTAGCATCGTGGATTGAAGCGATTGTTGACTGGATGAGCTCCTCGCTCTCCGGATTATTTAAAGTCATTTCTGTTGTTATTCAGGAGGTTGTCGGATTTTTCTCCGGGCTGTTCATGCTCCCTCATCCGCTCCTGTTTATTGTGATACTTGGTGTATTGGCATATCTTGTTGGCCGAATACCACTAACTCTGTTTACAGTTATCGGTTTCTTGCTCGTAGATAACCTCGGATATTGGTCCCAATCGATGGATACTTTGGGACTCGTTATTACATCAGGGTTAATCTCCATTCTGCTTGGTGTTCCCATCGGTATCTGGCTCGCATACAGCAAAACTGCATCCCGGATTATTACACCATTGCTTGACTTTATGCAGACCATGCCTGCATTTGTCTACTTACTGCCAGCGGTAACCTTCTTCAGCCTTGGTGTGGTTCCCGGTGTTATCGCGTCCGTTATATTCGCGATTCCACCAACGATTCGCCTGACTCACCTCGGAATTAAGCAGGTATCTGGCGAACTGGTCGAAGCAGCGGATGCTTTTGGTTCCACGTCCATGCAAAAGTTGTTCAAAGTACAGCTGCCACTCGCATTGCCTACCGTAATGTCAGGGATTAACCAAACCATCATGCTGTCGCTGTCCATGGTTGTTATTGCTTCCATGATCGGTGCACAGGGTATTGGTGCGGAAGTCTATCGTGCGGTAACGCAGTTGCAGATTGGTAAAGGTTTTGAAGCAGGTCTGGCTGTCGTGGTTCTTGCGATCGTACTTGACCGTTTCACTCAAAATCTGTTTATGCCAGGCCGTAAGAAAAGCTCACGCTTCTCAGCGAAGCAAAAAGCCTGGATTACTGCTGCAGCCACATTCGTTGTGCTCGTAGCTGGTTTCTCACAATACTTTGTTGGCGGCAACAGTTCTTCTGCCGGCGGTAACAACACTCCAGCGAATGCTGTAGGTGAAGAAGTCAAATATCAGATCATTGGTATTGATCCGGGTGCAGGCATTATGAAATCCGCTGCCAAAGCCATTGAAGATTATCATCTGACGGACTGGACCCTGATTGAAGGATCTGGTGCAGCGATGACTGCCACACTGGACAAAGCCCTTAAAGCGGAAGAACCGATCATTATTACAGGCTGGACTCCACACTGGATGTTCAACAAATATGATCTGAAATATCTGGATGATCCCGAGAAATCTTTCGGTGATGCAGAAGAAATTCACACCATCGCACGTAAAGGGTTAAAAGGAGATCACCCGGTTGCTTATGAATTCTTGTCCCGTTTCCAATGGACATCAGATGAAATGGGCGAAATGATGAGTGCCATCCAAAATGGTACATCTCCAGAAGAAGCCGCAAAAGACTACGCTGAGAAACATGCAGACCAGATTGACGAATGGACCAAAGGTCTGACGCCAGTTAACGGTGATGCATTTAAACTTAGCTATGTAGCCTGGGATTCTGAGATTGCGAGTACTAACCTGTTGAAATATGTCATGGAAAGCAAACTTGGCTATAAAGTTAACGCCCTGCAAGTTGAAGCTGGACCTATGTGGACGGGTGTTGCCTCAGGCGACGTAGATGCCTCTCCAGCAGCTTGGTTGCCATTAACTCACGCTGACTACTGGGAACGTTACAAAGACCAGGTGGATGATCTGGGAGCCAATATGACCGGTGTACGCACAGGGCTCGTTGTTCCTGCCTACATGACAGACGTTAATTCGATTGCAGATTTGGAAACAGGTGCTTCTTCCTCCACTCCATCGGCAAATGCCAATGTGGGAAATGAAGTGAATCACCAAATTATCGGTATCGATCCAGGTGCCGGAATTATGAAATCCACAGCGAGTGCCATTGAGAAATACGGTTTGTCTGACTGGAAACTGGTTGAAGGTTCAGGAGCCGCAATGACAGCTACGCTGGATAAAGCGGTTAAGAATAAGGAACCGGTTATCGTTACCGGTTGGACACCGCATTGGATGTTCAATGCATATGACCTGAAATACCTGGACGATCCGGAAGGCGTCTACGGTGAAGCAGAACAAATTCATACCATTGCCCGTAAAGGGTTAAAGGAAGACAAACCTGTCGCTTATGAATTCCTGGATCGTTTCTCCTGGACACCTGAGGATATGGGTGAAATTATGGTCGCCATTCAAAACGGAGAAGATCCCCAAAAAGCCGCAGCAGCTTTTGCCGAGAAGCATAGCGACAAAGTGGCTGAATGGACCAAAGGTCTGACTCCGGTGAATGGAGATTCCATTAAACTAAGTTACGTAGCCTGGGACTCCGAGATTGCAAGTACCAACTTGCTGGAGTACATCCTTAAAGAAAAACTGGGTTACAAAGTAACCTCTCTTCAAGTGGAAATCGGTCCAATGTGGACCGGCATTGCCAATGGTGATGTAGATGCAACTCCAGCTGCATGGTTGCCGCTCACCTCTGCAGATTATTTCAACAAATACAAGGATCAGATTGATGATCTCGGTCCAAATATGGACGGTGCCAAAACAGGTCTGGTTGTACCAACCTATATGGACATCAATTCCATTGAAGATTTAAAAGATAATTAAACCAGATTGAGATGGATAAACCTGAATTTGGCAAAAAAGACCACCGAAATTTTTTCGGTGGTCTTTTTTAGTGTAACTTTTAATTGATTAGGTAAGCTAGTGGGTTAAAGCTATCAGGTGTTTAAAGCTGTGAAACTGAATTATGTACTCAGGCTCTACAAATTTCTTTTCTTTTTCTACGCTTACCCAATCAGCAACAATAATACGCCAATGGTAATTAGCACAATACCAAAAATGCCATACACCACTCTTGCACCCTGACGTCCAATGGTTTTCACAAAGAGACCTGCTCGGAAACTCTTCATAAACCAATCCCAATTGTTGATTCCACCCAACAAACTGAAAATCCCTGCAGCAATAGCCAATAGTGCGATTAAAACCGGTTGATCTTGCATGTCAACATTCCTTCAATATAATCCTGTCTACTATACCTTCCTCTGGTAAAAATGAACAGTCATTAATTAGTAAAAAAACAGCTTGCAGATGAAGTTCTGCAAGCTGTTTTCATTAGATTATTGGCTCCCTTTTCATAGGAAAATTGACTAGTCTTGATTACTTCGCCTGAAATTCACTCGCTGACATCAACAGGGTTACAACTTCAGCACGAGTTGCTTCAGCGAGTGGATTAAACATATTCTTGCCTGTGCCTTTCACCAGTCCTGCATCATATGCAGTTGCGATATAAGGTACGGCCCATGCAGGTACTTTATTTGCATCTGCAAAGGTTAATGTGGCATTCGATTCAACTGGAAGTCCGAGTGCTCTTACGAGCATAACCGTCATCTCTACACGGGATACTTTGCCGGATGCACGGAACGTCTCATCTGTATAGCCACTAATAATCCCTTGTTCTACAGCTTGAGCAATAAAGGATTGTGCCCATACTGGAATTTTGGAAGCATCCTTAAACGTCAACGCCTTGCTGCTGGCCGGAAGTTCAAATGCTCTTGCCAGCATTACAATGAACTCGACGCGTGTTGCCGGTGCATTTGGACGGAAATTACCGTCCTGATATCCATTCACAATTCCCCGGGAAATGGCCTGCTCAATGGCAGCTGCTGCCCAGTGATTGCCGATATCTTTCAAAATCACACCCGGATTGGTTGGTGTAGTACCTCCTCCATTCCCATTACCAGGGACGGAAGGTGTTGTAGGCGTGGTCGGAGTGGTTGGATCCGTTGGTGTTACAGGTGTGGTTGGTGTCGTTGTACCTCCACCACTATTCCCACTGCCCGGATTACTTCCATTATTTCCACCGCCATTACCAGGGTTGCTTCCATTCCCATCACCCGGAAGTGGAGCTCCCTTCAGATCGGTACTACGTCCTTCCGTTGTCTGGTTTACCGTACCTACACGGTCCAGATGTTCATGGAAGATTTCATAATCGACCAAATTCAGTTCATAGTACCGGTTGTCATCCTTCGCTGCTCTCATGGACCGATAGAAGTCTCCACCGTTAGCCATAAACGAGTTCGTCGCTACGATGTAGTATCCGTTTGGATCGATATCCGTGTACGTGCCATTAGCATTCTTAATCTGTACTTTGAGTACGCGTTGACCGACTTGGGTCACCGTATTGGATATGGCATCAATTTTCTCTCCCGGCTTCGTGGAATCGTAGTAGAAACGCATGCCTGAAACTTGTGGGAAGCGCCCTTCTCCTGTCTCCACACCGCTCACGCCATTTTCCAGCGCAGCCGTAATTTCCTTACCTGTCATTTTCAGCGCAGACAGGTTGTTGCCGAATGGCATTACGGTTAACAAATCACCCAACGTAATATTTCCTTTTTGGAATGACGCCCGAATGCCACCACCGTTTTGGATTGCAACGTATCCTTTAACGTCGTTCTCCTTCACGATGGATTTCACTTTCTCCAGCATACCGTCTGTCATCAGGTTACCGAGGTTGGTTTCCTGCTTACGCACAGTGCCGCGTTCTCCATCGAGAAATACATTCGTTTTACCAATAACTTCTTTTTTGAACTCTTCCAGAGGTTTCGCATAGGTTGCCAGCTTCGCTTTTGCAGTCAGATCATCTGCGTACACATAATTACCGGTGGCATCCTTCGCATCCAGGTTCAGCAATTTGCCGTTCCATGTTGTCAGTACGCCTGCTTCATTGAACGTTACATCCAGTTGACCCAGAGAAACGTCATATTCACCTGTCTGTACGACCAGCGTAGGATCAGTGTGCGTATCTACAACCACTGGTTTGTTCAAAATAGTGTGTGAATGACCACCTACTACGATGTCGATGCCTTCTACCGCTTCTGCCAGTTTCAGGTCTTCCGAGTAACCCAGATGCGTCAGCGCGATAATTTTGTTGATACCTTCATCTTGCAGCATGTTCACTGTCGCCTGAGCACTTGCTTTGTAATCCTTAAACTTCAGATCATCTCCCGGTGATGAAAGGGATACGGTATCCGGTGTCGTCAAACCAAAGATTCCGACTTTCTCGCCGTTTACTTCCGTAATAATGGCCGGATAGATTTGGGAATTCTCGCCTGGATTTCCGATGGTACTGTTGTACAGGCCACCCAAACTCGCATCCTTGGTATAGTCAATATTAGCACTCACAAAAGGGAATTCCGCTTTTTCAATAAATTCCTTGAGTACGCTTGGGCCTTTATCAAACTCATGGTTTCCGAAGGTCATGGCATCGTATCCGATCATGTTCATGAATTCCAGATCCGCCAGACCATTAAAGAGGTTAAAGTACAATGTACCAGAAAATACGTCCCCTGCATCCAGCACCAGAGTGTTATCATTGCGTGTTTCTTTAATAGCTGTTACGCGGCGCGGGATGTTATCCAAATGCGCGTGCGTATCATTGGTGTGCAATACACGCAGGTTGAAGTCGCCCTCTTCTGAGGTGCTTCCAATGCTTAGCTGTGCAAGCAACGGATCATGGTCACTGACACGCCCATGTGAATCTTCGAAGTCAGCATTCACATGAACCGCTTCGATAGCCGCTGTTTCAGACAGATTTTTGCTCACCAGAATATGATCCAGTGTCTGAGAGTTTCCATCATAGATGTAGGAATAACGCTTGTTCTCTGGCAGTTTGTTTACCAGATTGTCCAGTTCATTACCTTCAACAATATTCAATGTTTTGGAGAACTGGAAGTCATTGAAGTCGCCAAGAACAGCGACATTCACCTCAGGGTCTTTGTTTAGCAGTTCTTTAACAAAACTGTTTACAGCAGTTGCCTGTCGTGCACGTTGAATTTCACTACTTCTTGTCGCAGGCTGTATACTTCCGTAAGGCTTCAGATCGCCGCCTTTGGAATTTAGATGATTTGCAATCACAACAACACGTTCTCCGTTGAACTCGAATTCAGCAGCGAGCGGCTTACGCGAGCTTGCAAAAGCATCGTTTGTTGGATCAATCCGTCCAGGATTCAGGGACAAGCTTCCGTCCGTTTCCACTTGGATACTCGTTACTGCGTCCCCTTTATTTCCTTGTTTCAGGGTTACACGTGACTCATTGTATAAGAATCCTACACGAATGTTCCCCCCCGGAGCTCCACCATCCTTATTGTTTTCTGGAGCAATATCCGTGTATTTATAGGTAGGACCACCTTTAGATGCAATAGCATCAATCAGAGTTTGGAAACTTGCATCAGCAGCAGTTGTTCCACTATCTGTAGCTCCATCATTATCTTGTACTTCCATTATGCCAGTAATATCCGGATTCTTTAGATTATTGACTACAATTCCACCGATTTTGATAGCTCTCGTTGCATCCTTCTTGCTGAAATTTTCCACATTAAAAGTTGCAATCGTCAACTTACCATCGGCCTGCTGAATCGTCGTTGTTGCTTGCTCAAGCCCCCCGGAAGTGATGACTGGAAGATTCCCCTCCGGATTAACCTTGAAATTGCCGTTGGAATACGTCATAACACCTTTGACGGACTCAGTAAACTTGTCACCAGTTTTGACCGCCTGAGACGGCTTTTTGTTAATGAACAATCGTTGCGGATTAAGCGCACTCTCGTAGGGTTCTGTACTATCCGCAGTCAGGATAACACCTCCTGCTGGTGTGCGTACCGGATTATTCAAACCATTGTCAACGACAACTGCCAGGCCCGGTTCACTGGAATATGGACCGATAATTGTCGCATTATCAAGTTGTACTCTCATTCCTTCCAAACTCTCATAAAAATCGATCGCATCCGTTTCCGGGTTAAACTCCCCAAACTGATCTGAATCAATTACATTAGGGATGATTCGATCGTTAGTTCCCAGAATCACAGGTTCAGGAAGTTCTTGGTTGTTGTCTTCAACCGTAATTGTTGTTGCAACGATCTCTGTCGTAGACAGCTCAGTCGTCGCTGTTGCATATTCTTTGACTTGACCCGATACCTTCACCTTGTTGCCTACTGTCATTCCATGAGAAGACTTATAGATGAGTATACCTTCGGATGTTTTTACATCGTCATCTTCCATTCCAGAAATCTCCTGTATGTAAAAGGAGCTTGCATTTACAACATAAGTCACAATACCTTCGACATTTTGAACAGCTAAACCATCATACAAAGAGTTATGGGAAGCTCCTTGAATATCATGGATTCTAAGATTGTCCAGTTCATGAAGAACTTTGTAAGTAAAGGTATATACCTCACTTGTATTTCCACCCGATACAGCAATAGCTTTAACATTCGTGTCCTGGTCTACTGTAATCGGAGCACTATACTTTGTGGATGTTTGGGTTGGTTCAGTACCATCAACCGTATAATAGATTTCTGCTCCTGCCGTTGGCGATGACAATGTCACTGTTGATCCTTTGACAAGACCGCCTGATGGAGCACTGGCTGTAACAGAGAGCAGATTTTCGACAACATCCGATCCTGTACGTGGAATCAGTTCAAGACCATAACTTGTATGATAGGTCATAACACCTGTCACTTTTTCGTATGTTTTGCCTGTTGCCAGTGCAGTAGGGCTATTTTTGGCATAGATCGTGATCTCTCCACCATCGGCATCTGTCGCATAAAAGGTGGAACTGCTGCTTCTTGTCACTGTAACAGCGTTGACTTCGACAAGCATCCCTTCATAAATGCCACCTGTACCCTTTCCTCCGCCTTCAGCAGGTGTGAAGTCTTTGGATGTCAGTGTAACAGGTTCAGGGATATCTTGTGTTTTATCCAAGACCTTAATATAACCGCCTGGAAATCCGGTCTTGTCCTTCTCTACCTGAAGCAAACCGTTATAGATCGTCAGCGGACCATAAGCTTCAATACGGTCACCTGGCTCCACGGTGGCATCTGTTCCACGAATGACGATTCCTGCATAATCATCCTGAATGTACAGATTCGCCAGTCCTCCGGATTCTTCGCGATAAGTTACAATTCCTTGTACAGTAACCGGTGTATTCTCAGATTTATTTCGTGCTTCGGAGATTGAAATGGGGGTGTTGTCGACGATGGTGTAGTCAAGAAGCGTAATATCGCTATCCATCAATCCACTTTTGTGTGCATAAGCTTCAATGTGAATCGTATCATTCACTGTGATGGGCACTGTATATGGAAGAAATTCATTATCATCATCTAACTTATAGTATACGGCGGCACCAACTGTAGTTGTTGCCAATTTAATCTCTGTGCCTGCCGGCACAGCACCAGAGGATGGATTAGCTGTGACATTTACCACCTTGGTTTCTGGCGTCTCATCAATCAATTGGAAAATGGTCGAAGTGGTACTTTTAATTCCGTTAACAGTAAAATATGTTTCCAATGTAGCACTGCTAATTCGAACTTTTGAATGATATAAGGATGTATTGCTTTGTAGACCAAACGTGCTGCGAGGAGCAGTAGTGGGTACTTGTACTGGCATCATTTTGCTTACATCTGTTTCATCGGGACGATCTGCCAGTGCAAAATTTGTGTCAGAAGTAAACGGAGGATTTAGCTGGATAGAGGTTCCACTGTTGTAATAACCAACAACATATCCTTCAACAGTCGCTGTAGATTTGTCAGAATTCTTCGCTTGTGCCTGAGCAACCGTTAACGGCTCATCCGCCGCGACTGCCTTACTGCTGAACATTCCGGCTGGAATGGCACCAGTGATGAGCAGGACCATGGCCAGGAACAACCTAAGCCACCTCTTCATTTGCAGAACATGCATCTTTTACCTACCTCCATGTTTTAAATTTATAATCATTTGTTCATGAAGCTTGTACATTAGTTCAAATATAAGATAACCGAACTTCTATTACGTGTAAACAATATTCTTTTGAAATGATATAAAATAGAACATACACATCACAAAAATGATAATAAAAAATAGAACTAAGTAAAAAAGCAATATTATACAGCTTTTATATGTCATATTTATTGCCTTTAGAGTGGACTTCTGTGTACAACAGCCTATATTGAGTAACTAAACTGACATAATAGAGATACGAATCTCTGTATTCGACATATATTGATGGATATCCCCATAGCCAATTCGCCTTAAAGCGATTTTGTTCAAGATCTTTTCACAGCAAAACGATGCGACAGTCAGGGGTGACCATCGCATACGTCTCACTCGTTATGACATCCTAAGTTAAGCCATACATTTCAACTTTGCTATATCCAGCCTCAAGTTTGTCCTATTTCAAGAAATAAGTTACTTCTTCACCGTGCTGTTATACTGTGCAATCTTGTCTGTAATTTGCTTCGCTGCTGCATCCAATACGTCTTGCGGTGTACCTTGTCCATTCAGAACGGTCTCGATCGCTCCTTCGACAATTTGACGGGCTTCGGGGAATACACCCATTACGGCCCCGGATGTTGCTGTCGAATCAGCGGAAGCGTGCAATTGGTCGACTGCTGTCTGGAATTGCGGGTACTTCGCCATATTATCCTTTAATACTTGCTCATCGTAGGCTGCTGTCGTAATAGGGAAGTATCCTGTCGCAACACTCCAGTTGGCTTGTACCTCAGGTGTAGCCAGGTACTTGATAAACTCCCAAGCGGCTTGCTGTTGAGCTTCGGATTTGTTATTCATGATATACAAGCTTGCGCCACCAACAACAACGCCGCCTTCTTTGGCATCTGCTGGACGTGGCAGGAAGCCTGTTCCCAGCTCAAACTTGCCGCCAGCGCCCTCTACAATTTTGCGCAATCCAGCGGTGGAATCCAGCGTCATACCGATTTGCTGTGCGGTAAACGCAGCGGTCGTATCATCCGTGCTAAGTCCCAGATTGGAGACGGTTTTCTCGTCCATCATCTTTTTCCACCATGTCAAAGTCTTCACACCAGCTTCGGAGTTCAGCATGGATTCGGTCGCTGAACCGGTTCTTCCGTTACCATTGTTTACATAATCTGCATTCTGGTTCGCAAAGAACTGTTCCATAAACCAGCCATAGATGGCCATGGATGCACCTGGTTTGCCGTCTTTCGCCAATGCTTTGGCTGCTTGCTCAAACTCTTCGTAGGTCTTAGGCGGGTTCTCCGGGTCCAAACCAGCTGCTTTGAACATATCTTTGTTGTAATACAGAATTGGGTTCGATGTATTGAACGGCATCGCGTTCAATTTGCCATCGATGGTGTAATAACGGATGATATTCGGCTCCAGTTGAGACAGGTCGAACTTGTCTTTATCGATAAATTGCTGTACCGGCGTAATCATGCCCGAATCGATCATGAACTTGCTGCCGATCTCGTACACCTGGATTATGTCCGGACCACTGTCCGATCCCATGGAAGCTTTGAGTTTGTTCAGGCTCTCATCATATTTCCCTTGATAAATCGCCTTCACCTGAATGTCCGGGTGACTTGCGTTGAAATCGGAAGCGAGTTGATTAATGGCTTTCTCCCCTGCACCCGACATCGAATGCCACCATGTCAGTTGTACCGGTTCAGCAGCTGCAGCATCTGCCTGCGCTCCGCCCGTTGTGCTTGTCGTTTCGGTTTTTCCGCCACAAGCGGCCAATACCAGCATAAGTGCAGCCAACATCAATGCAAATGTTCCTCTTTTTTTCAAACGAAACCCGATCATAATCGCTCTCCTTTTTTTTGGGGCTCACGTCACAATAAGTGCTTACGTTCTGCAAGGTGGCCGTTCCGGTTACGAATCGTTCTTTCGATCGCTGTTGTCTCCATATTTTTTGAATTAGTTTTTAATTGTTTAAATTCCGGAGACAAAGGCGAACGCTAACGCTTCTACAGAATCGATTTCGTCCCCTTCACTGCTTTTGCAGCCTTTAAAGAACTTATTTCAAGAGTGAGGCCTTGTTTATTCGCTCCTGGGTATCCAAACGCCAACCTTCCAAATCCTTAAAACAAACCTTAGTACCTTACCCCTTCAGGGCGCCTGCGGCCATACCGCTAACAAGCTGTTTCAAACCAAAAACCAGAAGGAGCAGCGACGGTAGAATAACAAGCGCTGTGCCGGCAAACACCAGATTCCATGCTGTGGATTCCTGGAACTCCAGCATCGAGATCCCAATCTGTACTGTCCTCATCTCTGGCGTATTCGTAACGAGCAGCGGCCACAGATAGGAGTTGTACATGCTCAGGAACGAATAGATTGCCAATGTTCCAAGTGCTGGGCGGGACAATGGCAGGACATGGGACACAAAATACCGGATGTGCCCACAGCCATCAATCTTCGCCGCTTCAAACAGTTCCTTAGGCAGCTGCATGAAGAATTGTCTCAACAGGAATGTACCGAACGCTGTTGCCAGGAACGGAATGGTCAGCCCCTGATACGTATCGAGCCAGCCCCAGCTGCGCACCGTCAGATAGTTCGGGATCATGGTAACTTCCCAAGGAATCATCATCGTCGCCACAAACATGCTAAAGATGACGTTCTTGCCCTTAAACTCCATTTTCGCGAATGCATAGGCTGCCATACTCGCTGTAACAAGCTGACCAAGCATCGTCAGTCCTGCCACCAGAAATGTATTGCCGATAAACGAACCAATCGGAACGATATCGAATACTTCCGTGAAATTGGACAGATCTATGGATTGCGGGATGATATGAGGCGGATATGCACTGGCATCCTCCGGTGTCATGACCGCCATGAAAAAGGTGTACAGCACCGGATACAGTACGAGTGCCGCACAGATTGTAAGCAACACATACAGCAATGTTTTGGTCCATGGTGTCCTCATTGGTAATGCACTTTCCTTTCCACCCATTTGAACTGAATCAGGGTCAGCAGCATAATGACCGCGAACAGGATAAGCGCCTGCGCACTACCCGTCCCAAAGCGGAAATTAACAAAAGCTTCCTGATAGATGGAATATACGAATACATTGGTACTGTCCATCGGGCCACCCCGGGTTAGAATATTGATTTGACCAAATGATTGGAACGCACCAATGATCGATACTACTGTGACAAAAAACAGGGTTGGCGATAACAGCGGCATCGAGATTTTGCGAAAAGTAAGCAAAGGACCTGCGCCATCAATCTTCGCGCTCTCGTAAATTTCATCCGGGATACCCTGTAATCCGCTGGATAGAATAATGTAATTGAATCCGAGATTCATCCAAATCGTCATAATGGAGATCGATATTAAGGCCCAATCCGGGCTGGTCAGCCAGGGAATTGGATCGATTCCAACTTTTCCTAATAAATAATTCAGCATACCCAAGGTCGGGTGGAACAAAAACTTCCAGATGACCGCCGATGAACCGACAGACAGTACCACGGGCAGAGAGAATACAAACTGGAATATACGCATTCCCTTAAAACGGTTGTGTGTTAATGCCGCTAGAATCAGAGCTGCCAGCATGCCGGTTGGCACGGTAAACAGGACAAATAGCAACGTCACTTTCATGCCTTGCAGGAACAGTCCGGACTGGAATACCGCCTTGAAATTGTCCAGTCCCACATAAGCTGCAATCTGTCCGGTAGGGTCAGTGGAATGCAGACTCAGGTACACCGACTTAAACATCGGATAAAACAGAAACACTGCAAATAAAAGCAGCGATGGTGCCAGGAAACCATAGGCCAGCATATTCTCCCGCATCCGCTGTACACGCAGCGAAGCTGTCCGGCGCTGACTCGTATTGGATAAGCGCCGTCTGGCAGCAGGCAAGCCGATCCGGTTGTCAAGCTCACTCATCGGATTTTCTTCCCCCTTGATCTACGCATTCGGTGTGTGAACTTCACCACCCACATTAACTAGTGTAAAAGCCAACTGTCACAGCAGCATCTGTTCTGAATCAACGCAGCGTTAATCGTGGACAAGCGACTTTACCAAACAAGAGATGTTAAATAGACTTCAAAACAAGATCAGCAAACAGCAAAAAAACCGCAAGAACTCCCTTGATTCGGGAATGTTCGTGCGGTTTTGTGTGTTAAGGGAGGGTGAACAGCGATTCGATATCATCTTAATAAATTTAACAGAAAACTGGATATTTAACGTTAACGCAAAATGTTCAGTTGAAATTTTATAAGAAAATGGTTTTCACGTAAGCACGTTACATACTCTTCTCATACCATTTCCAATTGTAGAAGAATCCTACTAACGATTGAGATGGTACGGCACAGTGGTAACAATCACGTCTTTGTAATTGATCAGATAAGCGCGAATCATGAAGCTGGTCTGGTTGTGCAGTACATTTTGCCACCAATGCTTGGTGATGAACTGCGGAATTAGTATCGTGATATGATCCGTCTCGGCCGTCTTCCATTCCACGGTATCAATGAACTTTTTGAGCGGTCCCATAATACTGCGGTATCTCGATTTAATGACAACCAGGCGAACGCCAGGGTTCCACTCTTCCCACTTCTGCTCCATCTTGCGGATAGCTTCATCATCGAACCCGATATACAAGGCCACCACGTGATCTGACATCGTTTGAGCGTAAGAGATTGTATTCATCACCACCCTCGTAATGCCAGCCACCGGAATGACGATCGTATTACCCTTTCTCACCGGTTTCTCCAGCTTGATATCAATCCGCAATTCATCCGCGATGTTGCAGTAATGACGGTGAATGCGCATGAACACATAGACGACGAGTGGCAGGAAAATAAAGATAACCCATGTTTGCGTGAACTTGGTGAATATAAAAATCAATGTAATCGACAGTGTGGTCAGCATACCAATCGTATTGACGAGCAGCTTCACACCCCAGCCGGTTGGTTTGACTTTGATCCAGCGAATCATCATGCCCAGCTGCGACAGGGTGAATGGAATGAACACGCCCACCGCGTAGAGCGGAATCAAGCTTTCCGTATTTCCTTTGAATCCGACAACCAGTATGGCAGACATCACACTGAGAAAAATAATACCGTTCGAGAAGCCAAGGCGGTCTCCTCTAACCATAAACATATGCGGCATATATTTATCCTTTGCCATCATGAATGACAGCAGCGGGAATGCAGAATACGCCGTATTCGCTGCTAGGAACAAAATCAGTGCCGTCACACCCTGAATAATAAAATACATCGTGCCCCTGCCAAACGTGGCTTCGGCAATCTGGGAAATGACTGTGGCTTTCGGATCAGGCTTTACCCCGTAACCATAAGCAAGTAACGTGATCCCAATAAACATGGCTCCCAGAATACATCCCATAAGCATCAGTGTTCCCGCTGCATTTTTCTCGGCAGGCTGCTTGAAGTTCGGGATGGCGTTACTCACCGCCTCAACCCCAGTCAAAGCTGAACACCCCGAGCTGAATGCCTTCAGCAGCAGAAACAGACTCACATGGGACATACTCGTTCCAAATTCAGGGGCGGCAGCTTCCATGCCACCAGCGAGAAATTTGATCCCCCCGGAGATAATCAGAATCGCAATCGAAAAGATAAACAGATATATGGGGATCGCCAATACGGAAGCAGATTCCGTCACCCCCCGCAAATTCATAATAGTCAGAAATACAATCATGATCAGTGCAATGACTATGCTGTAATCATGAAGCATTGGAAAGGCAGATGTAATCGCATCGGTCCCTGCGGACGAACTTACCGCAACAGTCAGAATATAATCAACCAGCAAAGACCCTCCGGCAATCAAGCTCGGAGCCGTACCGAGATTATCCTTGGCCACGATGTACGCGCCGCCTCCTGTTGGATAAGCAAAAATCGTCTGGCGGTAGGAAAAAATTAAAATGACGAGTAATCCCAACACGGCGATGGAAATTGGAACAGAGTACCACAAGGCGGCAAACCCAGCCGCAACGAGCACCAGTAAGATTTGCTCCGTACCGTAGGCAACGGACGATAGTGCATCGGAGGACAGGATGGCGAGTGCCTTCCATTTCCCCAATTTTTCTGCATCCAATTCAGCCGATTTCATAGGCCTGCCTATTAAGATTCTCTTCATTTTGCCAAGCATGATCATAACTTCCTTCCGTCTTTCATCTGTGAAGCATTGTTATTATGCAAAATCGCCGAGCCATTGACAATACGTCATTTCACCCGAATTTCGCCAGCGTGTGATAATGCATTCTACGATTCAATAATCGATAACAAAGCCGCGCTTTATCCACTTTTTGAACTTTTTTGAACCAAAACGGCGTTTGTTTGCCGAAAAAAAGGAAATGGCCTTCGGTTTAATAAACCAAAGACCATTCATATTAGGCTGTGTTGGAGCTCTTTCTTTTATACGATTACGATCCGTCAAACTACCATACCCAATATACCAGGACGTGGAGTGACACCAAAAGCCTGGGCCAATGTAGCTAGCTGCTGATCCGTAATTCTCTGTTGGATCTCATGACCAGCAACCAACATATACACCTGGGCCGCCTTCTCAATGGTCTCTATAAGGCCAAAAGCTTCATCAATCGTTGTACCCGTTCCAAAAATCCCGTGCTGCGGCCAAATGACCGCGTGGTATTCCTTCATTTTCTCAGCCGTTTCCCGTCCAATTTCATTCGACCCAGGCACCATCCACGGAATAATACCAACGCCGTCAGGAAATACGACAACGCATTCCGTACACATCTGCCACAAGGTCTTTGTAAACTTCATTTCATCCAACTCATGGATAAATGTCATCGCCAAAACGTTGGTCGCATGGTTGTGCATCACAACACGGTGTTTCGGGTCGACTTTCAGACGTTCGATATGACTCATAAAATGCGTAGGCAATTCACTCGTTGGGTTCGCTCCCGACTTTAGCCCCCACAGAACTTCCAGCTCCTGTCCATCATTCGATACACGCAACAACCCCAGATTGCTCTCTGGATCAGCCAATACATTTTTGAAATATTTGCCCGAAGCAGTCACAATAACATACTTGCCTGCCAGCTCATGCATCGAAAATGCTGGTTTGATCTTGCGGATCACATGGTTGATATCGATATATTTGGCGACTTCCTCTTCCTCCAGCAAATAGCTGACATTTCCACCATTGCGTTCATCCCATCCATTCTTCCACATATGTTGAGTAATCTCCGCCATCTCACGAACAAATGGGATATGGAAGCCCGCCGCCTGCGTTGTTTCATTGGTAAGGGTCACGTTCATCTTCATTCTCTCCTCATGTTAAAAAATAGAATGTCCGTCACGTACAAAGTAAGTTCCTTTTTTCACATTCATTATACCTTTGTTTACTTTTATTAGTCAATAATACGCAGCGTTATGTGCTTTATTTATTTTTGTTTATGTTTGTTTTTTGTATATTTATAAAAATAAGCAAAAAAATACCTCACCGGCGTCCGGCGAGGTCAGTCACACATCTATCTAACACGAGAAGGGGTTTACAAGAATTATCTTACCTCTGCTACCTTAATAGAAGCTGAAAATGAAATAAAAAAACGATGAAAACCCCTTTAGCAAAAAATGGAGGTCATCGCTACTATCCATCCATTTAAGCTATATATTTAAAGACGTTTCGTTGTGCTGCCCTGAATGTGGAACATATTTAATCCTTTTTCAGCAAATAGGACGGGTGCATCAGCCCTGTCGGTTCATACCGCTCATCCCGTACATACTCAAAGCCCAGCTTGGACAGCATGTGACGTGACACTTCATTATCCGGATGATGCCCAGCAAACAACGCTTTAGCCTTCAGTTCTCCAAATGCATAGTCAATCACCGCTCGTGCCGCCTCCATGGCGTAGCCCTTGCCCCAATAATCCCGGGTAAGATGAAATCCCAATTCATATATCTCTTCTTCCGGAGAATATGGGCGCAAGCCGCAGCAACCAACAAACACTTCCGAATCTTTCTCAAAGAGTGGCCAGTATTGCACTCCCACCTCTTCTTGCCTTTTTATTTCCTGAGTCAATCTCGCTTCCACTTCATCCTCGCTCAGAAATCCTTTGCTGCTAATCCACTTTGATACCTCATGATCTCCCCATAGAGCGGAAGCCAGAGCACGATCTTCTTCATTCCAGTTCGAGAAAACAAGCCGCTCAGTTTCAAGAAACGTTGGTCTTTTCATCGTCCAATAACCTCCTGTTTCACAACATTAGTCTACTACTACTTCTACAATAAATTACTCGAATAGCTACCTTTGTAAACAAAAATTTGATTGTACCCGTTATATTTCTAAGAATAATAGCTATAATTTCTGAGCCAGTTTCTCAAACTGATTAATATGAGGCTTAATCTCTTTTTCTACACTTTTGATAAAAGAACTAAATTGCTTCTGACTGAATTCATCTCCAACACCGACATCTTTGTATACTTTTCCATTTTGATATGTAAATGAAAAGAAATAACCGACCTTCAATCCATCTAAAATATTCCCGGCATCCCCCAGAATTTTAAGACTCATATTTGAATCCTTGTAAACAAAAGAATAAGGAGGGTCTGCCACAGTAATATGTCGAACCTCATACCCTGTAATCCACTGTTCTTTCGAAAATGTTCCGGTTTGAATTCTTGCTTCCTGCATTTCACCTGTCAGCGAAGTTTCCCTAATAAGCAACTCACCCTTCCCTTCTTTTTTATCATTCTTCCAGAACCCATCATATTTAAGCTCAGTAATGCTGTCCTCTCCACGTGTAACTACTTTATAAGTACCTTGTCCTGAACGTTTACCTGATACCCAGTTTCCCTTATAAGTCTTGCTCTTTCCCCAGGTCATCGTTCCATAGCCATGAGGCTTGCCATTCTTGGTTTCACCATAATAAGTTACTCCATTTCCAAGCTCCAAAGCGCTCATTGAAGAGGCTGCATCTGAATTTTGAGGAGACATGAACAATGATAAACACAAGGTAAATCCCAAAACGTACAACAACATCTTTTTCAAAATTATAATCTCCCTTTCGTTTTGATATAAGAATATCAATCATTCTTATAACAACTACTTAAATTTATAAAGACCCTAGTATAATATCACTTCCACCCCAGATACATCCATAAAAAAGAAAAAAACCTCTGCCGACAACCTGTCCGACAGAGGTTCACAAAGCATGCTACATTCATTAGAAATCAGCTGTTGCGATTTGAATTGTACCTGTTGAAGCACCTGCGGGAGTAGTCAACAAAGCAGCTACGAGCAGCAAATCAACAGACAACGTAAGGCTGTTGCCAGCAGGGATCAAATACGTGATCACTGGAGCGTTAACACGAGTCACAACCAGGTCTACCGGGAAAGGACCAAAGTTGTTAACCGTAATGCTGGCATTGGTTCCTCCAGCCAGGTTTTCGTAGTACGATTTGCCCACGCTTGCAGCCAAATTGTAAAATTGTTGCGGTAAAAGGATGGCCATCGAAATCACCTCCTTTTGCTTTGATACGGTATTCTATGCTTGAAATCTATTAATGTAACGGTAAAATGACCGTGTGATAACGTCCATTTTGATAGAGATGCTAGACTAAAGTAATCAAAAAGCCCCGCCAGATCATCCAGCGGAGCCACTTACATGAAACTCATATTGTGAGATTATTAAGCATACAGCATGAAAAAGTTCAGCTCATGCCCCTGCTGTTTGAGGTAATTATACAACTGTGAACGGTGATGGAATACATGCGTTAGCGTTTCAATCTGCCATTGAGCCTGCAAATGACCATGCTCCATATAGAAAGCTTTGGTTGAGCGGTTCAACAGATCTTCTTCGCTCAGTGATACAATATAAGCTTTGTAGGCTTCCAAATTGCCCCAAAGTGTTGCCTCCAGTTTTTCAATATCCTCGATCCCTGACAGGCTATTCTCTACCACACCAACCTCGACTTCGCTCTTCTCCTGCATAATGGCAAGGTCCGATGCCGTGATTTGAATAAAATGATGGACCAGTTCCACCAGTGAACGCATATTGTCCTGCGGGCGGTACGCCCAATCCTCTGGACGGATCAGGCGGATCAGACTCGCCCCCGTACGTACTCCTGTCTCCAATTCATTGAGCAGATGATCCCGAATTTGCAATGTTCCATTCATATATGATATCTCCTTTACTATTATTCTCACGATCTAAGTATATCGGAAGAGACAACCGAGTTATTGTACAAATCGGACAACCTTTGTTGATGTTCTTTGGCAGCGGTCAGCGGAGTTTCTCCATAAAACTTGCGGAATTGACGAATCAAGTGGGCTTGGTCAAAAAAACCATGATTCAGGGCCAGCGCTGCCCCATCCGCCGTATGCCCCTGATGAATACTGCCCAGGACGCGGTGAAAACGAACCACCTCACTGAATCGCTTCGGACTGATTCCGATCCATTCTGCAAACTTCCGATTCAGCTGGCGTTCGCTAACAACTTCACGCATGGCCAGCTCACTGACGCTCATACGTCCCCCATCGATAAAGATGCGATGCAATGCATTTTTCATCAGATTATTCTCATATGTACTGGTTTGCACGGATAATGGAATCAGATAGGCATTCATTACCTGCACCCGTTCTTCAAAGGTTTTCGTTCCAGCTATCCGCTCCTGAAGCTCATTCAATCTGAGCGGCCAACATTCCTCAAGCGGAATTCGCATGTCCGTAAATCCTTCCAATGGCAAACCGTGAAAGACGTATGCTCCACCCGGAAAAAAACGTACGCCAAATGTGTAATCTGCGGAAGGAATGACATCGGATGACTCGGGCAGAGCGAACGGATGCGAATAATTGCCACAATACGCATAGGAATGAACCGAACGGACCGAGTCGTATGTAATCAGCATGTCCGTGCAGCCATCTGGCAATACCCGAGCGGGCACTGAGATCGTGTCCTGATCTCGCTCTCCCTCATGCGGAATAGAGCCCGATTCCCAATAACAGGCTACATGAGCCATCAGGGAAACAGAGGGTATTTGCTCAATATAATACGTTTTCCTATCCGTCCCATTCATCTGAATGGGTCTGAACAGCGGATGCAGGCTGGGGTCCACGAACCATCCCTCCGTTACTAGCATGTATATATTTATCTATCATACCATTAACGGATAAAAATGAAGAAAAAAAGTGCCCCGCCGGACGATCCGACGGGGCTAGTCACACATCTATTTAACACGAGAAGGGGTTTACAAGACTTATCTTACCCCAGCTACCTTAACGGAATCTGAAATGAAGATGAAAAGAACATCAATTTTTATGAACAACGCCGGAGACATTTATTTCTCCCATGAAGGATTAAGCGCTCTAGCCATGGCACGAATATAATCCTGACTAGCCCGCTGGCTAACTTCCGCATCAGGCACAAACACTTCGAAGCAATGATAAGCACCAGGATACAGGTGCATTTCGACATCCACTCCAGCTGCCGCAAGGCGTGTCACATATTCGATTGTCTCGTCTCGAAATAGATCGAGCTGGCCAACACACGTATACATTGGAGGTAACTCTGCCAGATTTTCAGTTCTTGCCGGGACAGCGTAGGAAGGCATGTTGTGTCCTTCGTTTTCTCCCAATCCCTCCATCTCTCCTCCAAGGTACATACTCCATGCCTCAAAGTTATTTGTCCGATTCCATGTAGCATTTTGATCCGTAATTTCATGGCTCGAAGCCGAAATATTGCGATCGTCAAGCATCGGGTACAAAGGCATTTGGAAGATTAGACTCGGTCCACCTTTATCACGGACCATTTGTGCAAGCGCTGCAGTCAGTCCTCCCCCTCCACTTGCTCCAGCAATTGCGACCCTGGTGAGATCAATGCCGAGTGACTCAGTTTCGTCCGTCATCCATACAAGACCTGCATAGCAGTCATCAAGACCAGCGGGATAAGGATGCTCAGGGGCCAGGCGGTAATCAACCGATACGACTACGCAATGTGCCGCTTGTACAAAGCGCTCACATAACGCATCATCCATATCCGGATGTCCCAGCACATATCCTCCTCCATGAATCCACAACATCGCTGGCAACTTATCTCCAGTACGCTCAGCCGGTTCATATATTTTGACCTGCATGTCTCCTGCTGCCCCTGCAATAATTCTCTTTGTGGTGCGTACGTCTTCCGACTTCTCAATCGGTGAATTCATGAGCATCGCCCGGCTAACCTTCAGTCCCCCCTTCAAATTAAAGCCCGGAAATTGGGCTAATGTATCTCTTAATTCAGGTACCACCCGATCTACAAAACTCATATACAATTCCTCCTTCAGTGTATGTTCTCTATGCATTTTGTTCATGCTCAGCTTCCCACTTAGCCAACTCTGCCCGTACTCGAGGTGCCACCTCTGTTCCGAGCAACTCGATGGCTCTCATCACCTGATCATGTGGCATGGTTGCGATGGGAACGTACATCATGAAACGTGTAATGCCCACATTCTTTCGTAGATAAACAATCTTCCGGGCAACCGTCTCCGGATCACCTACATACAGAGCACCATCGTGACTACGTGCAGCATCAAAGCTGGCACGACTGTAATGTCCCCATCCCCGTTCCTTGCCGATTTTGTTCATGCCCGCCTGAGTAGAAGGAAAGAACAGATCAGCCGCCAGCTCTGTATCTTCAGCCACGAATCCGAGCGAATGCGACCCTACAGTAAGCTTTGAAGCGTCATGTCCGGCATGTGCCGCTGCCTGCTTGTACAACTGTACAAGGGGGCCAAAATTACGTTCCGGGCTGCCGCCAATAATAGCCAACGTCAACGGAAGTCCCAGCAATCCTGCACGAACCACCGATTCCTGATTACCCCCGCTGCCAATCCATATGGGCAAAGGGCTCTGCACAGGCCGTGGATATACGCCCAGATTATGTATTGCAGGTCTGTGCCCGCCTCGCCAGTTAACTATCTCGGACTTTTGCAGGTTGAGCAGCAGTTCCAGATGTTCGTCGAACAGCTCATCATACTCACCTAGCTCATATCCAAACAAAGGGAATGATTCGGTAAAGGAGCCCCGCCCTGCCATAATCTCCGCACGTCCATTCGAAATGCCATCCAGCGTGGCAAAATCCTGAAACACACGTACAGGATCAGCAGACGAAAGTACTGTTACTGCACTAGTGAGCCGAATACGCTTAGTCAGGGATGCAGCTGCGGACAACACCATCGCAGGGGAAGAAGCAGCATAATCTTTACGATGATGTTCTCCTACACCAAATACATCCAGCCCCACCTGATCGGCTAATACGATTTCTTCCACCACTTCACGCAATCGCTGCGCGTGACTTATGACCTCACCTGTCTGAAGATCGGGTGTCGTCTCCACAAACGATGTAATTCCTATTTCCATAACTCATTTCTCCTTTATTCAAAATTGGACTATTACTGACAAAATAAATTACCGATCGGTATGTTATTTAGGTAGTTAATATATCTTACTGTTTCGCTTAATGTCAATCATTTTATTTGCATCAAATCTATATCATATTTCTTAAATACATCATCAAAAAGACGTTCGTTTGACAAATAATTGAGATTTATATAGTATATATCATACTGATGAGTAAGAAATATAATTAGTAAAACAAGATCTACATGATCTAATACAAAATATCTATACTTTAGAAAATATAAGTAACAAGGAGCATTTATTATGGCGAGAACTCGCGAATTTGACGAAGAGAAAGTACTGGATGCAGCGATGCAGCTCTTTTGGGAAAAAGGATATGAGGCCACTTCACTAAGCGATCTGACTTCGAGGATGGGCATTCAAAGGCCCAGTATATACTCCACTTTTGGAGATAAAAGAGAACTGTTTGAGACGTCGCTACGGAAATACACGATGGCACGTGCCGCAGAGATGCGAACCAGACTGGCAGGTATTGCATCGGTAAAAGAGGCCTTTCGTACTTTTTTTGCAGAAATCGTGGATGAAGAATACAACGCAGAGCGACTCAGTCGTGGATGCTTTTGCATCAATACGATGGTTGAGCTTGCACCCCATGATGAGAAATTTGAAATTCTCACCCGGGAACATCAGATGTACCTGTCGGTCATCTTTCAGGAAAATATTGAGCGGGGAATGCGATCAGGTGAACTTAACCCTTCCCTGGACGCCAAGGCTGTCGCCCAAGCACTTATCGTATCGCTAATTGGACTGACCGTTTTCATGAAATCCCGTCCCAATCGTTCATTTATAGATAACTCGATTCGAGTCACACTTTCCTTGCTGGATTAAATCCAAGCGATGATCAGAAAAAAACAACACTGCTGGCTAAAACGCCGACAGTGCTTTTTGAGATGACGAGCGAAATAACGATGCATTATGAGGTGAGAATTTGCAGTATCTGTTTACAATACTATTCATCCTAGGCTTTATGGCTTTCTTCGTATTTATTGTTTTGATGGTCTTATCCATGAGGAAACAAAACCGGATACCGATAAGGTATGTTTTGCTAACGGCTGCATGTTTTGCAATTGCTTCGATCGGAATGCATGGCATGTTGGCTTTACCTTCAAATCCTCCGCAATCATCTGGGGCAGATCAGACGGAGAAACACGAATCTGGCGCTGCTGCAACAGAGGAATTCAAAAACAAGTTTAATGGCGCAGTGGGCAAATACCGACTGAATGGTTTGAGTATTACCCGCTTGAATATGAAAGACTCTTCAGAGCAGGAAACTGGCGCTTTCGAGTATGTATTTAATGATAAATTAAGATTGGTTGGTAAATTAAATTCAGATCAAAAAGTACAAGAAGTCAGGTTGTACGGGACTGGTGATATCAGCGAACCAACGGGTGGAATCTTTTTGACTGCTATCGCTACACTTATTCTGACAACCAATAATGAGTACACATATAATGATGCGCAAAACGTGATTCAGGATATCGGTATATTGGATCGCAATGTAAGCCAGAATGAATTTGATGGAGCGACTGTTCGAAATGGATTTGAATATCGCTTCAGCATTCAAGACGATGTTTCTATTTTTGGAATAACAACTGTTGAGTAAGTTGCAAATGTGCAAACCAGTCGTTCGGATAGGAACGACCCAACATCCCTTCTCCCTTCTGCAAACTTCGTTAGCCTTTCCTTCATATCCACTCCTGCATCTGAATAAAGAAAGGCTCCCAAGTGGGAGCCTTTAAACTATTGATGGACAAAAGTTGTTAACATGTCCGTTAACAACAAAGCTATGTATGGCAGGTTCATTGATTACTACCTCGTGTATCGATCGATGTCATCGATCGCAGACTGGTGCTCTCTTCTATGATGATCTTCATGCTGACGAACGTCGTTTTTTAACTTGGCTAAGAATCCCCACCCCATAAATACAAGTAAAAGTACGGTAATCAGTGCATAAGCGAAGCTATATAGATTCATATAGAAGTTGATGAAAATTACAGCGAGCATCAAGCCCAGAATCCATAATGTCCACTTTGTACTCTTTCTCAAATGATTTCCTCCCTCATTTAAAACATAAATTCAAAGCACCCTATCTAATTAATGAAAAAAGGCTCCCTTTCGGGAGCCTTTCATCTATCGGCATTAAAAGGTTTTTAAACCTTTTATTACATCATGCCGCCCATTCCACCCATACCGCCCATGTCAGGAACGCCAGCAGCGCCTGCAGGTTCTGGTTTGTCAGCGATAACCGCTTCAGTAGTCAGGAACATTGCCGCTACGGAAGCAGCGTTTTGCAATGCATAACGTGTTACTTTCGCAGGGTCAACGATACCCGCTTCGATCATGTTAACCCACTCGCCAGTCGCAGCGTTGAAGCCTACGCCAGTTTGTTCTTTTTTCAGACGTTCCACGATTACGGAACCTTCTTCGCCAGCGTTAGCTGCGATTGTACGAATTGGAGCTTCCAGAGCGCGCAGGACGATGTTTACGCCCGTTTGCTCGTCACCGGACAGGGCTACGCCTGCAACCGCATTGTATACGTTCATGAGCGCTGTACCACCACCGGATACGATACCTTCTTCAACCGCAGCGCGAGTTGCGTTCAGGGCATCTTCGATGCGCAGTTTGCGTTCTTTCAATTCTGTTTCAGTAGCCGCACCGACTTTGATTACTGCTACGCCGCCGGACAATTTAGCCAGACGCTCTTGCAGTTTCTCTTTGTCGAACTCGGAAGTTGTTTCTTCCAGTTGTGTACGGATTTGGCTTACACGTGCATCGATATCGGATTTGTTACCAGCACCGTCAACGATGATTGTGTTTTCTTTAGTTACTCGGATTTGACGAGCTGTACCCAGTTGTTCCACAACAGCGGATTTCAGGTCCAGACCCAGTTCTTCCGTGATCAATTGGCCACCAGTGAGGGCAGCGATATCTTGCAGCATTGCTTTACGACGGTCACCAAAGCCAGGAGCTTTAACAGCTACAGCGTTGAAAGTACCACGCAATTTGTTCACAACCAACATCGCCAGTGCTTCGCCTTCGATATCTTCAGCGATCAATACAAGCGGTTTGCCTTGTTGAACGATTTTTTCAAGCAATGGCAGGATTTCTTGCGTGTTGGAGATTTTTTTGTCTGTGATCAGGATGTACGGGTTGTCCAAAACAGCTTCCATTTTGTCCGTATCCGTGATCATGTATGGAGAGATGTAACCGCGGTCGAATTGCATACCTTCAACCACTTCCAACTCTGTAGCGAATCCACGGGATTCTTCAACCGTGATAACGCCGTCTTTACCCACTTTTTCCATAGCTTCAGCGATCAGTTCGCCTACTTCTTCGTCAGCTGCAGAGATCGCTGCAACTTGTGCGATGGATTGTTTGGTTTCAACTGGTTTGGAGATGGATTGCAGTTCAGCTACAGCAGCTTTAACCGCTTTGTCGATCCCTTTACGGATACCGATTGGGCTAGCACCTGCAGTTACGTTTTTCAAACCTTCTGTGATCAGCGCTTGAGCCAATACAGTTGCAGTTGTTGTACCGTCACCGGCAACATCATTTGTTTTGGTTGCTACTTCTTTAACCAGTTGTGCACCCATGTTCTCGAATGCATCTTCCAGTTCGATTTCTTTAGCAATCGTTACACCGTCATTCGTGATGAGCGGGCTTCCGAATTTTTTCTCCAGAACCACGTTACGGCCTTTAGGACCGAGTGTTACTTTAACTGCATTAGCCAATGCGTCCACACCACGAAGCATGGAACGACGAGCGTCTTCACTGAATTTAATGTCTTTAGCCATGGTAAGAAAACCTCCCTAGTATATTGTGTAAAATGGTGTTGCTATATGGTTCGGTTAACCGATTAAATTTGAATTAGTCGAGAATCGCGTGAATATCGCTTTCTTTCATAATCAAATATTCTTTACCTTCGAACTTGATTTCTGTACCGGCATATTTGGAGAAAATAACGCGATCTCCTTCTTTCACTTCCAGAGCTACACGTACTCCGTCTTTCAATACTCCAGCGCCAACAGCAATAATTTTACCCTCTTGCGGTTTTTCTTTAGCGGAGTCCGGCAGTACGATCCCGAAAGAAGTTGTTTGCTCTTGCTCCAGTGGTTCTACCAATACGCGTTCACCTAAAGGTCTGATCATGAAAAATAGCCTCCTTTTGAAATTATATAACGTTACATTGTAGGTTGTAGCCATATGTATTAGCACTCGACAGTGTTCAGTGCTAACAACCAACTTTATGATACTTCAACTTGAAGCATGATTTCAAGTCCTTTTCATGAATTCCTGCGAGATTTTACGTTGTATTTACATCAACCCAGCCAAAAAACTCCCGATTGGCCTGCGTAAATGCCATAATACCTTATTAACTTATTCCACAGAATCCATAAGTCCTCCTGCATCGTTCTCAGGCAGCCCTTTTCCATTGTATCCATTGTTGAACATAATATGCCTGCTTGTCCCGTCCATCAGAATATATAACCGTAAAAGTTCGTCGCCCTTCATATCCCGGGTAAGAACTGACCCCCTTACCCCGGGACGGGCACCATACAAGATTATCACAGGTACAAAAATCCTATGGAATCTCTCTTGTTATACTGCGCTCTGCTTATCCTCGGCACGGATGTAACGGGATTCAGCCTCTGCATCAGCTGCAAGCTGTTTGCGATACACAAAGCCAGACAGAAACACACTGATCTCATATAACAGTAACAAGGGAATCATCACAAGAAAATCGGAAATGAAATCAGGTGGTGTGACCACAACCGCAATGAAAATCAGGACAAAATAAGCGACTTTGCGCATTTTGCGAAGCCGGATCGGATTCAATATCCGCAGTCCTGTCAGGAACATAATGATTAACGGAAGTTCGAACAACAGGGATACCGGCAGTACAATGCCAAACAAAAAACTGAAATACTGCTTCATTCCGTAGGTCTCGACAAGCCCCATTTTTTCCGTAATCGATGAAGTAAAAGAAAGTGCCATCGGGAAAACAACGTAGTACGAGAAAGCTAACCCGATTAGAAATAACAGAAATACATAAGGTACATACTTCAACGTGGCTTTTCGCTCACGCGGGCGCAGACCTGGACTGACAAACTTCCAGAGCTGAAACACCGTAAACGGTAGCGTAATGACCAGCGAGAACAGTCCGGCAATCTTCATGTAAATGCCAATCCCGTCCCAGAACGAGAATGCATGCAGCACAAACCCCTGAGCAGTCTCTGCCTTCGTCAGATATTGATACACCGGGTCCGCCACCAGAAAGCCTGCAACCAGCCCCAAAATAAAAATGCTCAACACATAAATCAACCGCTTGCGCAGCTCACTCAAATGTTCTGTAAGCGTCATATCTTCCTTCTGCTGCGTCATGCCTGCCCCCCATTGTTGCCAGCTTAAAATACAAAACCCTTCCGGCAGGAAGGGATTTCTCTTTCATTGCCGTCAAAGTTATTCCGGCAGGCGTTTATCCTCAGGCTTGTCTGCAGATGCAGTCTCAGATGCCAGCGGCTTCGCCTTTTCCTGTTCCTTGCGACTGGATGAATCATCATCCGAAATAATCTCACGTGCGCCTTCTTTGAATTCACGGAAAGTGCGTCCGACTGCCCGCCCTAATTCCGGAAGCTTGTTAGGTCCAAACAAAAGCAACGCGATAACGGCCAGCAAAATAAAACCTGTTGGTCCAATGGAACTTAACATTGATATTATTCCTCCTCGTTTCAAGCTTCAAAGATGCACACGCTTGGCCATAGGCTCATAGATGTCTTTGCTTCATTTTGAATTATGTCAATCATACCATAGATGTAACCACTTACATAACCCACATTATTCACAATAGAGACCCCGACATCCAATCATTTTTCCCTGCTTGATTTCACACCCGCTACTATATGTTTCACTCTTATTGCTTGAACTGACCCGTAACCATCAGCAGCGCTTCCGGAAGTTGATCCATAATCGCCGCCAAATGCTCATGCACACCCTTCGGTGTACCTGGCAGGTTGACAATCAATGTACGTCCGCGAATGCCGCATACGCCCCGGAACAGCATGGCAGAACGATTCTTGCCCATGACACTATATCGCATGGCTTCAGCCATGCCTGGAACTTCCCGTTCAATAACCCGCCTTGTCGCTTCTGGAGTAATATCACGAATCGCAAGCTCCGTTCCCCCAGTGGTCAATACCAAATCAGCGTGAAAATAATCTGTCATTTCAATCAAAGCCGCAATAATCTCATCGGGTTCATCCGGAACGATGCGGTACTCCACGATTTCCCCACCCAGTTCTTCTTCCACAAGTTCCCGGATCACTTGGGCACTCGTATCCTCACGTTCCCCGCGGGCCCCTTTGTCGCTGGCTGTCAGGATTGCTGTTCTCCACACCATAAAGATCACCCTTCTCCTCTATGAAAATAAATGTCCCTTATCGGCTGAAATCGCCGTTTTTGCCACCACTCTTGGAATTAAGCATGGTTGGACCGATAATCATATCTTTTTGCAAGGCTTTACACATGTCATAGATCGTCAGTGCCGCAGCCGACGCCGCCGTGAGCGCCTCCATCTCGACACCTGTCTTTCCTTCGGTTTTGACCGTAACTTCAATCTGCAATTCATCGACACCGTTATCATGAAAACGAATATCCACACCCGTCAATGCCAATGGATGGCACATCGGAATCCAGTCCGACGTCTTCTTCGCGCCCTGAATACCCGCAATTTGGGCCACAGCCAGAACGTCACCTTTACCGATGCGGCCCTCCCAAATCGCCTCAAGCGTAGCCGGATTCATCGTCACTTTGGATACCGCAACAGCTGTACGCACGGTACTTTCCTTACCCGAAATATCAACCATCCGAGCTCGTCCCTGTTCATTAAAATGAGTCAGTTTACTGCCGGAAGCCTGGTCGTTATTCGTTTCTGAATTCAATCACATCACAACCCTTTATACGATATGTAATATACCTTCGGTTGTTATCAACAGATCAAGTCGCAGATCCAGCGGGTCCATCGGAATTTCATCTTGAAGCTGGCCTGGCAATACCAATGCAGCCATCCGTGGTCTTTTGTCCGTCATCCCACATTTCGCTGCAAGTGTCTCGGCAAAACGATCATAATAACCGCCGCCATAACCAATGCGCCCTCCTTGAAGGTCATATCCCAGCCCCGGTACGATGACAAGATCGATATCCGGCCAGCGATGAGGTTGCAGCACTTCACAGGAATCCTTGGGTTCAGGTATCCCCCATATTCCCGGCTGAATATCCTGTTCACCCATGACACGCCGCAACTCCATGCGAGCCGGATTGGCCAGCACTTTCGGTGCGATCATCCGATCTCCATGCTTCCAGCCTTCTTCAAATAAAAAGGCCGTAGATGCTTCGCTTCCATAAGACAAATAGCTGAAAATCATAAGCCGCTTGTTCCCCAGCTTCCTTTTGTCCCGTCTAAGGCGCGCCAGCTCCCGCTTCGTCACATCATTAATCTCAGTCATCGCCTGCTGACGCATGCTTTCATCCATCAGATCCCGGCTCTGTCTCAGCTTGGAACGAAGGCGGATTTTCTGTTCCGTATGATCCTGCATGTCCTTGAATAACCTCCTGTTGATCGGGAAGGTAAACTAGCTCTCCATTAAAACCATTTATATGTTATGCACCAGTTGTCATCGTGTTGGAATCGTTAAAATGATTCATTTTCTGCAAAATCCTCATGTATTAACATGCCTTCTTTCAGTTTATCATTGATTGACCAAAAAGACTACACGCCTCAGGCACTCCTAATCGGTGCATTTGCTCTGTATTTCATGTAAACTGGGATATAGTTGTCATATCAAGAACTGGACCTATGGAGGAACTTAATTTTATGCTGCTGCAAGTATCCGGAATTATCAAACGTTTTGGTGTCGATCCAATCCTGGACGGCGTGAACTTACAAATATTGGAACGCGAGCGCATTGGCCTCGTTGGTGTTAACGGCGCAGGAAAATCCACTTTGCTCAAAATCGTAGCTGGGGAAATGTCCTATGATGGCGGACAGATTTTCAAATCCAAGGAAACAACGCTTGGTTACCTCGCCCAGAACAGCGGACTGCAATCCGATCGCTCCATATGGGAAGAAATGATGAACGTATTCGCTCATCTGACCCAGGCTGAAGCGGATTTGCGCCAGATGGAACAGGATATTGCCGACCCCGCGCAGATGGAAGATGAAAAAAAGTATGCCGATCTGCTTGAACGTTATGCCAAACGCTCGGATTGGTTCAAGGATCATGGCGGTTATGAGATGGAAACCCGTATTCGCAGTGTACTTCACGGGATGGGCTTCGGTGAATTTTCACCAGATACCCAGATTGCCACACTGAGTGGCGGGCAAAAGACACGTCTTGCGCTTGCTCGCATTTTGCTTCAGGCCCCTGACTTGCTCATGCTGGACGAGCCTACCAACTATCTCGACATCGCGACCCTCACGTGGCTGGAAGATTACCTCAGAGGTTATTCCGGCGCCCTTCTGGTTGTATCCCATGACCGGTATTTCCTTGACCGGCTTGTAACAACCATCGTGGAGATCGAACGACACCGCTCCAAAAAATATACGGGCAATTACAGTCGGTACATGGAACTGAAAGCTGCCGAGTACGAAAGCCAGATGAAGCAATACGAGAAACAACAGGATGAAATCTCCAAAATGGAGGACTTTGTTCAGAAGAATATCGTGCGTGCTTCAACGACCAAACGGGCACAGAGCCGCCGCAAAGCACTTGATAAGATGGAACGGCTCGACAAACCGATGGGAGATCTGAAGAAAGCTCATTTCTCTTTTGAAACGGCTGTCATGTCCGGTAAAGAAGTGCTCCGTGTGGATCAGCTTTCCGTTGCCTACGATGAGGCTTCGCCGTTGTTCCGCAATGTATCTTTTGATCTAAGACGCGGGGAAACGGTTGCTTTGATCGGTCCAAACGGTATAGGTAAATCCACCTTGCTGAAATGCCTCACCGGAAGTTTGCGTCCTGTAAGCGGTGAGATCCAATGGGGTACCAAGGTGCAGATTGGCTATTACGATCAGGAGCAGACGGGGCTTAATCCTTCCAATACGGTACTGGAAGAGCTGTGGAGTGCCTATCCAGGCATGGAGGAAGCACGGATTCGTACGGTGCTAGGCAACTTCCTGTTCAGTGGAGATGATGTACTCAAAAAAATCTCATCGCTCAGCGGTGGTGAAAAAGCACGTGTCTCCCTCTCCAAGCTCATGCTCAAGGAAGCCAATATGCTCATTCTGGATGAGCCTACGAACCATCTCGACCTGTTCGCCAAAGAAGTACTTGAAGCAGCACTGATGGACTATGAAGGCACGTTGCTGTTCATCTCGCATGACCGGTATTTCCTCAATAAAATGGCTGAGCGCATTGTTGAACTGCATCCAGGTGGAACAGAACATTACCTGGGCAATTATGATGACTATGTGGAGAAGAAACAGGAGCTTGAAGATATCGCTCGCGAAGCGGCTGAAGCACGCCTTGCCTCTTCCAAAAACTCGGCTAAATCTGATCCAGCCTTATCCGCAATCGAAAAATCCGGAGCCGCCTCATTCGAAGCGGACAAGCAGGCCAAACGCGAAGAACGTAACCGCCAGCGCAAGCAGGAAGCTCTGGAACAACAGATTGCGAAGCTGGAAACGGAGATTACGGAGCTTGAGGCTCAGATGGCCCTGCCTGAAATTTATCAGGACTACATGAAGCTGCAAGAACTCCAGGGGAAAGCAGAGGATCAGAAGCTTCAACTGGCCAAGGCTTATGAAGAGTGGGAAGAATTAGCTTTGGAATAAAACTGGACCATTCCAGTCCATTTCCTGCTGTCCTGCGGCGTGAAACATTTAACAATACTTAAAAGCTGATTCCTTGACGGAATCAGCTTTTTTTGTTAATGATAAACCGTAGAGTTTTGACAAGGGTGTTTGCATAATTGTCAAATTCACTCGAATCATGGAAATTATTTTTCTGTTGATTACCCTCCACTTTATCCACAAGAAAGCAATATAGCAAGCAACTTAATCAACTTAATTATACGGCGGTAGAATAGCTTTTTTTGCACAAAAACCATATTTATCCACCAAGTTATCCACTTTATCCACAACTTTGTGGATATAAGAGGGAACTTCTATCCCCTAAAGACATTTATTTTCGAAAACATTACTGGTTTGGGTTTGCTAGAGTTACCCACAAATTATCCTGAATATGTGGATAACTATAATCACATCTTGACAAACCTATCCTAGTCCTCATATTTTATCTCCTATAAAAGGACAAAAGCAGACCTCTGTATTTAAGGTCTGCCTCTGGTTTGCTTTTGAATACAAATCACAAAGTTATGTGGTGTGATATGCGGAAGTAATATTACGCGTGCACTGATTCATCACTTTCAGTAGACTCCGCCTTCAGTCCGGCCGCATTGCATGCTGCTACATAAGCCAGTCCGGCTGCCATGACAATATCATTGTGCGTGGCAGTTCCTCTGAATTCACGTCCTGCACGTTCCACGGTAACCGCAGCTTCTGCACTCGCAGCCTCTCCTCCGCTCAGTGCGTGCATCTCCATATCGACAAACGTAATGTCGTCCGAGATACTTTGACCAATCGCTCGAATCGTTGCATCTACCGGACCACCGCCAACCGCAGAATAGGATTGCTCCCCTGCGCTCGTGCGAATGCGAACTGCTGCCATTCGATCCGTCATGCTGCCTGCCGTAACCTGCAATTCAACCAGTTCATAATCCTGCGCAGGAATATTCATGGTCTGACTCACCATCTGCAATAACTGGTCATCACTGACCACTTTCTGTTGATCGGCAGTTTCTTTAAATATCTCATACAGTTGTTCCATTTGCTGCTCATCCGGTTCAAAGCCATATTTGCGAACCCGATCTTTCAAAGCGTGACGCCCGGAATGTTTGCCCAGAATAATCATACTGCGTGGAATACCCAGCGCTTCCGGGTCCATAATCTCATACGTACTCCGATTCTTGAGCAGACCATCCTGGTGAATACCGGACTCATGCTGGAAGGCATTGCGCCCTACTACAGGTTTGTTATAGGCAATTGGGAAATGCATCGCACGACTAATCTGACGGGATGTCTCATACATCTGGTTCAGTTTGATATTTGTCGTTGCGCCAATAACATCTCCCCGCGTCTCCAGAGCCATAATCAGCTCCTCCAATGCACAGTTACCCGTCCGTTCTCCCACACCATTGATGGTTACTTCGATCTGGGAAGCACCGTTGGCAATCGCAGCCAGACTGTTGGCAACCGCAAGGCCCAAATCATTATGACAGTGTGCGCTGTATCGAACCTTATCTCCGCCTCTTGCGCCCTCACGTACCTGACGGAACATCTCTCCATATTCATGTGGCAGTGCGTACCCAACCGTATCTGGCAAATTGATAATACTTGCTCCCGCTTCAATGGCTACTTCAACCATTTCGATCAGATCGTCCATCTTCGTACGAGCCGCATCCATGGCGGTGAATTCCACAATATCCGTGAACTGACGAGCATAGGAGACCATCTCCCGGGCGGTAGCTACGACTTCACTGCGCGGACGGCGCAGTTGATGCTCAATATGAATGTCCGAAGAGGAAATAAACAAGTGAATACGGCGGCGCGCTGCGTCAGCCGTTGCTCGAACGGCTGCATCAATATCCCCTTTGACCGCACGCGCGAATCCGCAAATCTCCACGTTTTGCAGTTGTCTGGAAATCGCCTGAACCGCCGCGAACTCACCTGGACTTGAGATCGGGAATCCAGGCTCGATGACGTCAATGCCCAGAGAAGCCAACTGATGTGCCAGTTCAATTTTTTGTTCAGGCTGCAGACTCGCTCCAGGTGCTTGTTCTCCATCGCGCAGTGTTGTATCAAAAATCTCAATCATGCGTTTGTTATTGTTCGTTGTCATATTCATCAACCTCCATCAAATTTGAATGTATATTGGTTATTTTGGGGATGTGAACGAGTTGTTCATTTCCCGTTTTCTATGTTTATTCTTTTTGCATTCCATGCCGATGTGCACGTCGACTTGCACGCCGGACTTATCTCTTAATCCAAACCATGATTATGGATCTCCATCGCCCACCCTGCTGCCGGCAGCAAAACACAAATAACCCGCCATCTCATCTAAGAGACGGCGGGTTATTATCCCTCCGCGGTACCACTCTTGCTTGATGGTCCAGGCTTGCGCCGGGCACCATCCACCTCGTCGTCTCCGGCCTAGATTCATTGCAGTTGCACACACGCAACAATAACAACCGATCCAGCCGGAGAAACACCCTATAACGGAGGTTAGCCGTTGCTGTGTACCACAATGCCCTGTTGGTTATAGGACAAGGGATGAGACATAGTCTCATCTGTTTCCACAGCTCCGTTCCCGGGCGAGATTCGAACGATTCCAGCCACTGCGTCGCACCACCCCGCAGCTCTCTGTGCGCTTTATCGTTTTACTGCTCCCGTTCATTACATTTATGATATGTGACCATGAATTTCATCACCCTTTTGAAAATCAAAAAAGCCTGCCATCTCCTGCAATAATGCAAGAGACGACAGGCTGTTCACCTTCGCGGTACCACTCTTGTTGACTTTCATTTCCTTCGAGCTGATCCTGTATGCGTCCATACCGTTATCATTGCCCAAAGTGACGAAAGCCCCCTCAGTTATTGTTGATCTTCTACCGATATGTCATCCGGATTCCATCAACAACGGCCCATTCACGGAGGCAACCCGTAACCATGTACTTTGGGCCATCATCGGCCTTCGGCTTCTCCCAGGGAGTTACCGTGTTCCATCGTTCCGCTTCCAGGTGAGTTTCAGGTTTCCTTCGACTGCGTTGCACCACCCCGCAGCTCTCTATGACCGGGAAATACCCTACTGTTCCTGTTCATTGCGTTTCAGTTCAGGAATCTGGATTCCTGTTTTAATTTGTAATTAATATACAGTCTTCACTTGAGACTGTCAAGTCTTCATATACATGAATCATTCTAGAGCGATTGAACAGACCATCCCTCAAGTGAAAGTCCAGGATCAGCTTTGGCATCGAATTCCGAGATTTCTCCCCGCTGCCACTTCAAATACGCCGCAGCTCCAATCATCGCTGCATTGTCGGTGCAATACTCCATCGGCGGGATCAGCAATTCGAGCCCTTCTTTCGCACAACGCTCCTGCAAAGCTGAACGCAATCCCCGGTTTGCCGCAACGCCACCGCATAACAGCAATTGACGTGATCCGTACTCACGGACAGCCCTTACTGCTTTTTCTACCAGCACTTCGACGACAGCTTCCTGGAATCCCCGTGCCACAGCAGATGGTTCAAGCGTTTCTCCGCGCATTTTGGCTTGATTCAAAACATTCAGTACAGCAGACTTCAGACCGCTAAGGCTGAAATCATAGGAATCGGCTTCCAGCCAGACACGTGGCAAAGGTACTGCCTGCTCTGCTTCAGCAGCCATCCGGTCCACATGCGGTCCTCCCGGATAGGGACAACCCAGTGCACGCGCCACTTTGTCATAAGCCTCGCCTACAGCATCGTCACGCGTACGTCCGATCAGTTTGAACTTTCCTTCGGATTCCATATGCACAAGCTCGGTATGACCACCTGAAACCACCAGTGCCATTGCTGGATATTGCAGCTCATGGGTAAGTCTGTTGGCATAGATATGTCCCGCGATATGATGTGTGCCAATGAGCGGTTTGCCAAGTGCCATGGCCATGGTTTTCGCTGCCACGATACCGACCAGTAATGCACCAACCAGTCCAGGCCCTTGTGTCACGGCGATCGCACTCAGATCACGCGGACGGATACCGGATTGCTCAATAGCCTGCTCCAACATCAGTGTTATGACTTCCACGTGTTTACGCGAAGCTACTTCAGGCACAACCCCGCCAAATGCCTTATGTGTCTCAATCTGACTGGAGATCAGGTTGGACAACACTTCCCGTCCATCCTTGACTACCGCTACAGATGTTTCATCACAGCTTGTCTCCACGGCCAATATATAAGATGGTGCTGAATTTACCTTTTCATTGAAATCCTTCATGAATCCGTTACGCTTCCTTCCTCTTCGCCGCTCCGGCTCGCAGGCGGCAAATTCGCCCACATAATCATCGCATCTTCCCCATTGTCGGAGTAATACCCTTTACGAAGACCAGCCGATTCAAACCCTTTTTTCTGATACAAGCTCTGGGCAATTCGATTCGAAACCCTGACTTCCAGCGTCATTCGTTCCATCCCGAGATAAGCCGCCGTTTTCATCAATTCGTCCAAAAGCTTCTCACCGAGCTTGCGCCCACGATAGGCTTCCCGGACTGCAATATTGGTAATGTGGGCTTCATCCATAATTGTCCACATACCGGCATAGCCGATCGCTGTACCTTCCAATTCCATGACCATATATTTAGCAAAATGATTGTGTGTCAATTCATTTTGAAATGCTTCTTCCGTCCAGGGCAGGGTGAAGGCTTCATGTTCAATAATCATTACATCGGGAATATCACCCAAAGTCATGAACCTGAACTGAAGCGCTGCTTCCTGCTCGTCATTCTCCACGTTGTCCATCTGCTTCCCCTCCCTTTTAGCCTTTGCGCAGCAGATTGGCTTCCGCTTCAGCCAGCTGGGTGTAGTTGGGCACGAGCGCATGCACGTCATCTCGCTGACCTGCAAGCAGCGCCTCGGCGCCTAAGCGCCCAACCCAGCGGCCCTCCAGCTCATAGGGTACGAGCTGGAGCGCCGTTCCTGCGGGGCAGCGAAGCTCAGCCGCTGCTGCCGCATGCGGGCCCGTCTCGCCGACAATCCAGACGGCAGCGGGCCGCTCTTCCGGCGCCGCTTCCGCCATGCGGGCGGCGAGGGCTTCCAGCCATCCGTCCACCATACGGATGGCATCTGGCGCCAGCCGCCGGGGCGCAGCGCTCCCGGCGGAGGCAAACAGCGCGGTATAGGCTTGGCCGCGCCGTGCATCCACAAGCGGAACGATCCAGTGGACTGGGGCGGCACCGGTGCCGCCCTGGTCCGCGGATAGCGTTCCGCCAGCCCCTACTGCGGCATCCTCTGCCGCAGCTTCGGCCTTGGCGGCGAGGCCGCTGTGCCAGCCGCCCCAGGCCAGAGCCTGAAGGCTGGACACCCCGACAACGGGGATGTCCCACGCCCAGGCTAGCGTCTTCGCCGCGGTCACCGCAATGCGGATGCCCGTGTACGAGCCCGGCCCAATGCCGACGGCAATGCCGTCCAGCTGTCCCGGTTGCGTGCTGCTGGCTTCCAGCAGTTGCTCCATTACAGGCACGACGTGTACCGAATGGTTGCGTTCTGCCCGTTCATTGCGTTCTTCCAGAAGGGCGTGGCCTTCCATCACTGAGGCTGCCATCACCGCAGTCGAGGTATCCAACGCCAAAAACCGCTGGCGCGGCTGTTTTTGTAAATCTTCCATCATCATTTGACTCCATTCTGTCTGAACTGTCGGCACATGGCAGCATAAGTCTCGCCATACCCATCCAGCGTAATCGTTCGATCCTCCGGGCCCGTCGTCTCGATCTGCACATGCAGGTGTTCCTGTGGCAGTAATTCGGGAATGATGCTGGACCATTCCACCAGACTAACTCCGGTTCCATAGAAATACTCATCCAGTCCAAGCTCGTCCGCTTCTTCCAGTGATATGCGATACACATCCATGTGATACAAGGGCAGACGCCCTTCGTATTCCTTAATCAGTGTAAACGTGGGGCTGTTAACCACATCACGTACACCCAAATGCCAGGCAAACTTTTGTGAAAATGCCGTTTTGCCCGCGCCCAGATCACCGTCTAGTGCAATCACCATGCCGGCGGTTGCCTGTTCAGCGAGTGCGGACGCGAGTACTTCTGTATCTGCAATGCCATGGGAGTGATACACCCACTGCTCATGCGTCTGATTCAATATACGCCCCACCTTTGGCGGTCAAGCCGCCTGAGTTCACTTTGAACTTTATTATATCGGTCCCATTCTCACCCCGCAACATCGAAGGATCAGAAGCAGAACGGAAGATAGGCCACCATTCACACGAATGACAAATAAACCGGCACCTGACGGCACCGGCCTTCCCTAGACTTCCTTTACCAGACGTTCTCTTTTACTCTTCCAAACGGTCTACACGTACCGTCTGGGTATTCCCGGGTCTGCTGCCTACCTGCACCGTCGCCATGCCATTGGCTTCATCCACATTTTCGATCCAGACCGGATCTCCTTCCAATGTAACTGCAATCGTATCTTTGGAATCATAAATGGCTTTTGCGCGTTTCACATCCATCATTGTTATTCATACTCCCCTTCCGGATCATCATGCGATTCCCGCACCATGCTATCTGTTGTACTCTCACCGATATAACCGTTATCTTCCGTGACTTGTCCACCGCCCAGACCCTCATTCACCATCCGGTCAATGTCCAGCATGAACGACTCCCGGTCAAGCGGCAGCTCTTCTGAGGTAATAGCCTCCCAGTTAACCGCTGTTGCAGGTGTATGAAAACCTTCAGACCCTTCCGACTCGGCACGAGGATACGGAGAGAACGTATGGGCGTGAGCTTCAGCTTCGTCTCGTTTGTTCTTCATAGGGGTACCTCCTGACGTAATAGTTAATAACTAACATCATCCTCTTTCAAAACTACGCTATAAGCGAAGATCTTCAAGGATGTTTCTGTTATCATCCCCCACTCTTTCTGAAGCATACCGATCCGGGAAAATAGGGTTATCCCGCCCGTGAAATGCCCATACTATACCTAAAATGTTCTCGGAAAGGAGCCGTTCATGCATACGGTCTGGAAAGGTGCCATTAGCTTTGGTCTCGTTCATGTTCCTGTCAAAATGTTCTCGGCTACCGAAGACAAAGACATCTCCATGCGTTACATTCACAAAGTCTGCGGCAGTCCACTTGCTTATGTACGTAAATGTCCTTCCTGTGAAGTTGAGGTTCAATGGGAAGAGATCACCAAAGGATATGAATATGAGAAAGGCAAATTCGTCTTGTTCGAAAAGGACGAGCTTGAAGCGTTAAATGATTCCAGCAGCAAAACCATTACCATTCTGGATTTCGTGGATTTAACGGAGATCGATCCGATTTATTTTCAAAAAACGTATTACCTCTCTCCCGATCAAGCGGGAGGAAACGCCTACCAGCTTTTAATGACTGCCATGCGGGATACAGGAAAGATTGGCATAGCCAAGATATCCATTCGCTCCAAAAGTAGTTTGGCCGCGATCCGTGTGCTGGACGATTGCCTCTCCATGGAAACTATTTTCTATCCAGACGAGATCCGTCCCGTCTCTCAGGTTCCCAACCTGCCCGAGGTTCTCAACGTAAACGAGAAGGAATTGACGATGGCCAAACTGCTGATCGATCAGTTATCTACTCCTTTTGAACCTGGTAAATATACGGACGACTACCGCGCCAAACTTCTGGATCTGATCAATCACAAAGTAGCCGGTGAAGAAATCAAAATTGCCCCTGCCAAACCGGAAGCGAATGTCATGGATCTCATGGCAGCACTGCAAGCAAGTATTGAAGCTGTGAAGCCCATTCCAACCGATCCCGGAACCACCACAGCCAAACCTAAGAAACGTGCTCCAAAGAAAACTTCAGTCCAAGCAGCAGCTGGAGGAGAAACAGAGACTCCTGCTCCTGCCAAAAGAAAGAAGGCTGCGCCTAAGTCCAAGGCGTAAACAGCAAACAGCACAGGATTCGCTTGTCACTAAAATCAACATTAGAGATCCGGCCATGAAGCCGGATTTTTGTTTTGTATTCCATAATTGAAGTAATACTCAACCAAGAATGAATATACCAAAAACCGAAAATACAATTGACGAAAGTTGATTTATATTTTATATTAACTTATGAAAAGTAACTTATTTATAAATGTACAGTTAAGCTTCATAACTACATGACCTATGACATTACAATAACCCTATTCCATTGCCAATGAGTGAACCGCAACAATTCAACTAATTCAACTAAATTTTATACAGGAGGAATTCCTTATGACTTCTACTTATCAAATCCCTGCTACCACCCATCTGGGTGAAGTAAGTCTGCGAATCAGCAATTTGGATCGATCCATTCAATTTTATACCGAAGTGGTCGGACTGAAACTTCTTGAACGTAGCGACAAAGTCGCTACCCTGACAGCCGATGGAAAGCAGTCTCTTCTGCGCCTTGAACAGTTGACCGATGCAGTAACGATGCCTGTTCGCTCCACTTCAGGTCTGTATCACTTCGCCATCCTGCTGCCTGACCGCAAATCGCTGGGCCTTGCTCTTCGTAATCTGGCTGAATCCGGCATCGAAATTGGTCAAGGTGATCATCTGGTTAGTGAAGCATTCTACATTTCCGATCCTGATCAGAATGGTATCGAAATCTATGCAGACCGTGCCCGCGACACCTGGAAGCGAGATGCAGATAATAACTACATTATGTCAAGTGATCCTGTTGATGTAGAGAGCCTGTTCGCTCTGGCCACGAACGAACCTTGGCAGGGTTTGCCTGCCGGAACGGTCATTGGTCATGTTCACTTCCATGTACGCAGTCTGGAAGAGTCGCGCCGTTTCTACACAGGAGTACTTGGTTTCGATATCGTTGGTAACTTCGCCAACATGTCCGCCCTGTTTGTATCCGCTGGCGGTTATCACCATCACATCGGACTGAACATTTGGGCTGGTACAGGCGCACCTGTGAATCCAGCCAACGCGACAGGCATTGACTACTTCACCATCATTTATGACGGAAAAGAACAATTGGAACAAGCTGTAGAACAACTGCGTCAATCGAACACATCTATCGAACAGCAAGGTAAGGATTGGTTTACTATAGACCCACAGAATATTCGTATTCGCTTAACTTCAACGAATTAAGACAGGGAATCTGTGACGTAAACGTTGTGCCTTAAGTTAATTACAATCTAATTAGCCCGGACATCAATTTCCTCGCTCTAACATTGGGGAAATCCGTTGTCCGGGCTTTTTTGCCTTCCTTTTTTCATATTGATATGCCTTTACCCATTTCCTAATAAAAATGGTGCAATTGGCGCAACCTAACCAATATCTAGATTGATATGCGAAGGAGAACCCACATGATTGAAAAGGGGCGTTTAACTGTAAGGCAACTGGGCTCACTGATGTTCTTATGCACGATTGGTGAACAGATTATCGTCTTCCCCTCAATGGTCACCTCATATGCACATCAAGATGCATGGTTGTCTGCATTATTGGGCGTTGCTGGTGGAGCAGGCGTACTGGCCATTATGCTCATTGTATACAAACTGCAGCCCCGGATGAATCTGATTCAACATGCACTTCATACCCTTGGACCTTGGATCGGGGCCTTCATCAGCTGTTTTTATCTATTCTATTTTCTAATGGGTACGTCTGCATTCATAAGAGAAATTGGGGATTTCATGACGACCCAGATCCTGCCTGAATCTCCCCTCTTCATTGTGAGTTTGCTCTTTGTTTGTACTCTTGCCTGGGGACTCTTCTCCGGTCTGGAACCCATAGGCAGAAGTGCCGAGGTACTTCTGCCCCTGATCGTGCTGTTTCTGCTCATTCTGACCGTCTGTCTATTCCCGCATTCACATCTGGACAACATCAAGCCCGTTCTTGCAGAAGGCTTTCTGAATCCCTTTAAAGGCTTTGTCGCTGTGCTTACCTATCCTTATTGTGAATTGTGCATCTTTCTTATGCTCTTTCCTTATGCCAAAAAGGAAGCACATTGGGAAAAGGATATCCTTCTAGCAGCCATCATAGGGGGATTGATGCTTACCCTCACGCTAACCATCTGTCTGCTGGTCATGGGTCCATTTATGACGCAACACCATTGGTTCGCAGCATTTAATCTGTCGCTGAAGATCAATATAGGCAACTTTTTGCAGCGGATTGAGGCCTTTATGGCTTCCGTCTGGATTATTGCCGTCTTTTTCAAGAGCATTCTGTTCTTCTATAGCTTTGTACTCGGAATCACTCATCTCTTCAAATTGTCCAGCTATCGTCCACTCATTTTGCCTAGCGCCATGTTGATTCTGTCCATGTCCATTGTGCTAGCACCCAACGAAAATTTCTATCTCAAAGTCGTTATTCCGTATTGGATTGATTGGGATTTGACTTGTGGTATCGCGATTCCTTTACTGCTTATTATGGTACATAAACTGAAAGCACGGCTGCGGAAGAGATAAACCTACCCTACTCAACTTAGAGGTTCAATCTCCAGGCAGATTTGAAAGAGGAAAGGAGTTTTTGGCACATGTTCAATCCCCTGGTTCCTTTTGAACCTATATCCCGAGATGTGATCCCTACCGGGCAAAATTGGATTGCCCAAATCAAATGGGATGGGGTCCGCATGCTTGCTTACGAGGACGGACAGGGAATTCAGTTAATTAATCGCAGATTGCACAACCGAACTGCACAATATCCTGAGCTGGTTCAGCCACGCAATCTGTGCTCCGTCCCTTCTTATATTTTGGATGGAGAGATTATTGCCCTTGACCCGGATACCGGAAAACCGTCCTTCTATCACGTGCTGCGGCGTGATCGCATGAGCAGACCGGATGGCATTGCCCAAGCTATAAACCAGATTCCGGTGACTTATATGGTATTTGATATTCTTTACTGCGATGGGGTATGGGTCACGGATCAACCCCTGGCAGATCGTCAGCGTCTGCTGCATCAAGTTCTGAATTCTGCTCCCCATGTTCAAGAGGTGACCAACACGTCCGATCCCGACGCCCTGCTCTCTGTGATGAGACAGCACCAGATGGAGGGAATTGTATGTAAAGATCTTTCCAGTACCTATGGGATCAACGGCAAGGATCAACGTTGGCAGAAGGTTAAGATTTTCCACGACCTATATGCAATGATTGGAGGGGTCACCTACCGCAGCGGCATCGTCAATGCAATTGCAGTCGGTGTATATGATGGGCCTAACTTTGTCTATATTGGTCATGTCGGCACAGGTAAGCTGAACTCGGACTCCTGGCGTAAACTAACCGAAGAAGTACAACCTCTTATTCGTAAGGATAGACCTTTTCATAACATACCCGAGAGAAGCGCGGAGACGACATGGATAGAACCACAGATCGGCGTCAAAGTGCAATTCATGGAACTCACCCACCATCTTACCCTACGTCACCCAAGCATCCAGGCTTTTGCTTCGGTAAAGCGAGATGAGTGTGAGATCAGCCAGATTAGTCATCTTATCCCTGAACGATAAACTACTTTCCATCTGCCTGAAACATTCAAAAGGATTTCCATTTAAAATTATACTTGTTGACCACAGGAGGTGTTGCTCATGGCCCATACAATAAAGGGCACCATAACGATTAATGGAATGGAGCTTACCGTGACCAATCCGGACAAGTTGTTATGGCCCGAAGCAGGTGTAACCAAGGCTATCTATTTGCAAAAGTTGGCGGCACTGGCTCCCTATCTACTTACGTACACCCGAAATCGGCTGCTCACCACGATACGTTATCCACATGGTGCAGGCGGCGAGTTTTTCTATCAAAAAAATGCCCCGGAGCCCGTTCCGGAGTTTGTACGAACTGAGATTCATGATGGGATACGATATGTAGTGATGAATGACCTTCCTGATCTGTTATGGCTTGGCAATCTGGCCGCTCTTGAGTTTCACCCTTCCTTACATGCTGTAGGCAGCCATCTGCCTTGCGAGTGGATGATTGATCTCGATCCTTCGCAGGAAGAAGAACCTCGCATTATGCAGGCGGCCTTAATCGTGGGGGAAACGCTAACTTCGCTTGGCCTTAGATCGGTACCGAAAACCTCCGGTGCCACAGGTGTACAGATTATTGTTCCGATCCGTCAAGGTGTAACCTTCGATGAATTAAGAGACATCGGTTATTTTGTAGGCAAATACGTCACTCAAAAACATCCGGATCTATTTACACTGGAACGACTTAAAAAAGACCGGGGGGATCGCATTTATTTTGATTACCTCCAGCATTACGGTGGCAAAACGCTCGCAGCTCCCTACACTCCCCGCGCCAAACCAGGCGGTACAGTGTCTACTCCTCTCACATGGGATGAAGTTCGGAACAACGTTTCGGTTAAGGATTACCACTTGATGAACATCGTGGAACGCCTGACGAAGACCGGGGATCTGATCGCAGCTGTCGATCCCCAGCCTGTTGAACTGATCATCCAGCATTTAAAACAAAAATAGCCGGTCACCCTCAAACCAAGGGTACCGGCTATTTTTTCGTTTACTCGCGATGAGATTCGCTAATGTATACCTTTTTTCTTGAAACGTCCGCCCTTCACATCGTGAATGTTACCTATTGCCACAAAGGCATGTGGGTCCCAATCTTCAACAATGGACTTCAGCTTAGCTTCTTCCAAACGGGTAATAACCACAAAGATAATTTTCTTCTCGTCTCCGCTGAAGCCGCCCTCTCCATCCAGAAAAGTGACGCCACGACCCAGACGGTCGGTTAAGGCTGAACCAATATCACGGTACTTCTCACTGATAATCCATACCGATTTGGATTGATCCAATCCTTCATTCACAATATCAATCATCTTCATTGCAATATAATAAGCAATCATGGAATACAGGGCGTTTGGCCAGCCAAACACAAAACCTGCACCTGCAAAAATAAATACGTTAATGAACAATACGATCTGACCTACAGACAATGGTGACTTCTCACTCAACAGTATGGCTACAATCTCCGTACCATCCAGTGAACCGCCAGAACGAATGACTAGACCAACTCCAACCCCCAAGATCAATCCACCAAATACAGCTCCAAGCAGTGGTTCACCTGGCGTCAGTGCAGGAACGTGGTGTAACAATGACGTTCCAATGGACATTACAACGATCCCAAGCAGTGTGGACAACGCAAACGTTTTACCAATTTGTTTATACCCCAGAATCAGGAAAGGCAAGTTAAGCAAGGTCAGGAAAATTCCGAGTGGCAGATGTGTAAGCTCTGACACCATAATCGAGATCCCTGTTATTCCCCCATCAATAACGCCATTCGGCACGAGAAATACTTCGAGTGACACAGCCATCAGTGCAGCACCGACCAGAATCATCACAATACGTTGCAGCAGCTTCAGTGTAAACACAGAGCTCTTTACGTTGCGGTCCGGCTTGGATGTCAGTTCTTTAACCGTTACATTGGACATGGTATCCCCCCCCATTTTGATCAGTATGTGAATCCATTTCATAAATCATTTAAGTACCGAGAGGAACTTCAGCATATAGAAGAACAACAGCGTTCCGATTCTATACGCCCCCTGCATTAAAAGCACCTAAAGGCTCTATGAAATGTATTCAAGTATGTCTTAATTCCGGTTGACACTTCCAAAAGAGAGCAAAAGGGAGCCTGTTTTCCCGCAGACTCCCCTCCTTCGCCAAGACATAATTTATATAAACATTATATCATAAAAGATCAAATTTGAGCAAAATAGTTAGCAAAAAGAAGATAAATTCACAAAAAGTGAACTTATCTTGAGAAATCCGCCTTATAACGGCTAAAGCAGCGGAGAAAGCATGCGAGAAAGCATTTCTGCCCCTTTTTCCCACCGTGAGCGCTGCTGAAACACCTTCACGTCAATCTGGCTGCATTCATTCAGATCACGTTCAAAATCCTCAGTCAGCCGGTCCATGGATGATGTCTCGAACAACACTGCGGTTAACTCAAAATTGCAGAAAAAGCTGCGCATATCCATATTGGCTGTACCTACCGTCGCAAGCAAATCATCCACAATTAAGACCTTGGCATGCACAAAACCTTTGCGATATTGATAGAACTTCACTCCCGCACGCAACAATTCTTCGACATAGGACATAGAAGCCAAATGCACCAGCCGCGAATCCGATTGATACGGAATGATGATTTTCACATCCACCCCACTGACGGCAGCCGTCTTGATTGCTTCGTACAAAGCGGGATCCGGAATGAAATAGGGTGTTGTGATGTATATGCGTTCACATGCCACGGAAATCGCCCCAAAGCACATTTCCTGAATGGCATCCCAGTCCTGATCCGGCCCGCTGGACAGAATCTGAATCCGCTCTTCCCCACTGCAAATATGTGGCGGGAACAGCTCTGTCAGCTGAGGCTCTGTAATCTGCTCGCCGGAAGCGAGCTTCCAATCGTTCAAGAACGTATTTTGCAGGAAATATACGGCATCTCCCTCAATCTGTACATGGGTATCGCGCCAGAAGCCAACCTCCGGATATTGCCCGAGATAATCATCACCTATATTAATTCCACCCACAAATCCAATCCTCCCATCCACCACAACAATTTTACGGTGATTCCGGTAATTCACCCTTCGGTCAATCGTTGCAATGAGCGGTGGCAGAAAATAATGAAACTCCACGCCTGCGTCCTGAAACTTGCGAATAAAGCTCCAGCTCATCTTGTGACTGCCAAGTCCATCGCAGATCAAACGCACTTTGACGCCTTCTTTCGCCTTGCGAATCATCACATCTTGAAACTTTGTACTGATGACATCATCTCGAAATATATAAAATTCAACATGCAGATGGTGCTCTGCCTGTTCCATTGCCCTCAAAATGGCTTCAAATGTCTCTTCACCATTCGTCAGTACTTGACTCCGATTGCAGCCTGTAATCGGGCTCTCAGACAGGTGTGTCAGCAGATTGAACAAACGATGCTGATGATTGTATCGGCTGCCCGACATCTGATCCGCATGCTCGACAATATGAGCCTGCTCCCAGATCGTCTCCCGTATTTCACGAAAGATTCGCGAACCGCCTTTACGGACCTTCTTGCGTTTGCTGTAGTCCTGGGCGACAAAATAATACACAACAAAGCCGATCAAGGGTACACAGAATAAAATAAAAAGCCATGCCACAGCTTTCGCCGGATTACGGAATTCCAGCAACAGAATGGTGGCTGCCTGAAAAGTAAATACGAGCAATATAATGACCAGCCAAAACATTCGGCTTCCTCCTCATGGCAAGGTGTATCCTTGCCGTTCTCTCTCACTGTACAAGCTTTGACGATAAAGCCTTTAGCTAATCATTAGATACCCAATGTATGCACTGTTCGTAACGTTTGCTTAGATAAAATGTTACATACACAGCGCATCAGCAGCAGCACTCAGCCAGTTCATTCCATACTTCGACGTTGTATATTCTGACTGTGTTCCCCTCTACATATGATTCATACCAGTCTGCGGATCAGCATTCCATCGCCATTTCGATCATATGGCCTTCCAGACTCTTCCTCTTTTCTTGATCGGAAGGTGGTCTTCTTACGTAAAATTAGATATAATATTCGTTAAAAACTTATTACCTAAAGGAGAAGACTAGTTAATGGACAGTGAGAGGTATGCGTTAAATTTAGTATTGGTTGCTTTTTTGATAGGACTTTCGGCATTTTTTGTAGCGGTGGAATTTGCGCTCGTAAGGATTCGCCCGAGCCGGATTGACCAAATGATTGCAGAAGGAAACAAGCGTGCCTTGGCTGTTAAACAAGCCGTTGCCAACCTGGATGGATATTTGTCCGCCTGTCAGTTGGGTATCACGATTACATCTCTGGGACTGGGCTGGCTGGGAGAACCCACGGTTGAAAAAATTCTTCATCCTGTGTTCGAAAGCATGAGCATGCCGGAGGCAGTTTCTTCATTCTTATCGTTTGTTATTGCGTTTGTCGCCATCACGTATTTGCATGTGGTAGTTGGTGAACTTGCACCTAAAACGATTGCAATCCGTAAAGCCGAAGCCGTTGCTCTACTGACGTCTACACCTATCATCTGGTTTAACCGAATTATGTATCCTTTTATCTGGCTGTTAAACAGCTCAGCGAATCAACTGGTCAAATTGTTCGGAATCAAACCTGCATCGGAGCATGAAGATGCACACTCCGAAGAAGAATTACAGATTATCATCAATGAAAGCTTTGAGAGCGGCAAAATCAACCAAGCCGAGTTCGGATATGTAAGCCGGATTTTTGCTTTTGATGAAATGCTTGCCAAAGAAATCATGGTACCCCGGACTGATATGGTCTGCCTTTATGTCAATAGATCGAACGAGGAAAACCTGGATATTATCCGGCAGGAACAATACACCCGTTTTCCAGTGGTAAATGAGAGCAAAGACGATATTATCGGTATCATTAATACCAAACAATTTTTCCTGGAGTTGTACGGAAACGACGAACCTGTCGATCTTTCTTCCCTCATTCAGCCGGTATCCGCTGTTCACGAAACGACACCAGTCAAGGATCTGCTTAAAAAAATGCAGAAGGATGGCGTGCATATTGCCGTGCTGGTCGATGAGTATGGAGGTACTTCCGGGATTGTAACGATTGAGGATGTGCTTGAACAGATTGTCGGTGAAATCCGGGATGAGTTCGACGCAGACGAAGTCGAGGATATTCAGGTCATCAATGAAAACTATGTCATTATGGATGGCAAGGTGTCCTTGTCCAAGGTTAACGACATGTTCACGTCAAACCTGGATGCTGACGAATGGGATACCATTGGGGGATGGCTTTATAGCCATCGTCCAGAGATGAATGAACAGGAAGAATATGAGTTCGAGAATCTGACCTTCGTTTTGCTGGAAAAAGACAAAAATCGCTTCTACAAAGTCGCCGTTGTTCCTAAAGAACCACTGACCATGTCCGACTACACTGATGAAGACGAGAAGAGAGCCTAATTGGGCTAAATAAAGCAACAACTTCATATATAATAAGAAGAGCACTTGCCTACTTTGGTAAGTGCTCTTCTTATTATTTCTGGCTGAATGTGTTACTTCCCCATGTTATCACTCAACCAAGAATGGAACTTACCGTCCCGTTTTTTAATTTGATTTTAATACCCACTTTGCAATATCATCGATAATGGCTTTGGAGACATTAGATGGCTCAGCGTACTCTTGACCAATCGAAAGTCCATCATAGCTGGATAAAAGATGATTTACCTTTGGATAGCTATTGTACGTTACATTGGAATGATCTTGAAGAGCCGATTTCCAGTTTTGGAATTGATTCATAGACACTTGCACATCATTTTCACCTTGGATAATAAGCATAGGGGTATTTTGTGTTTTAGCCAGTTCTGCAGGTACATAATCTCTCTGCTCAAACCACCAATAAGCAGGTTGAAGTGGAAACGCCTCAGGAAGATGATCTACAGAATATTTTGGATCTTTAACGGTCTTAGCCACATTTTTATAAAAATCAGCTTGTCCTTGAATGATCTCTGTGTCTAAACCAAGCTGCTTCATCCGATCTACCAATTCGTCCTGCTGCTCGGTAAGCACATCCACAAAGCTACTACTTGGTGCAGCAAGCAGAATACTTCCTGCAATATCATGTTGATTATCCTGAGCAATGATTAACGGTAATGCAAACCCGCCTTGACTATGTCCAGCCACAAAAATCGCTGTAGAATCAATATGTGTATTCTTTTTAAGGATTTCCACTGCATCGGTTACCTGATCTACGCTCTCTTGTTTTAATGTGAATTTAGGCTGTGAAGCCACTTTATAGGTATGCTCATACGTGACCTTATCGTATCTTAATACAGCAACTCCTTGTGAAGCTAAACCTACCGCAATATCGCGAAACGGCTTTGCACCACCAATGGCAGCATCTTGATTGATAGGCCCAGATCCGTGTACCAGAATTACAACCGGGAAAGGTCCCTCTCCCTTTGGTAAAGTTAATGTCCCTGGCAAAGCTAAATCACCCTGACCAACCGTAATGTCTTGTTCTGTGTAGGCAGATGGGTTGTCGTAGCTTGGTTTTTGATGCACATTTGGAGTAGCGGCCGCAATGTACAAGTCATCCACAAGTCCGTTATGATTCATTCTGACCGTAATATTTAAACTTGTTAGCTCTGTTTTGAACGTATACGTAACATTGCGATGCACTGTATTATTTTCTACATGCTTAGCTATGGCTTCACTTGTAATTTTGCCATTTTGTCCTTCTAATGCTGCCCATAGCTGACTCAACAACGTGGGTGACAACACTCCGCTAACAGAGGTATGAACATACTTCGCAGCTTCCTTGCCATTGCCCTCACTAATAAGTGAAATGAATATATCCTCAGGTGCTGCATTCAGTGTCTCGGTAAGAAATCCACCATCCATAAAGGTAACTCCTTTCGTTAACTGAACAGGATTGTCTAAGGATACGACTTGCCCATTCACCATCGCCTGTTTCTCTCCTACCTTGACTACAATAGCAAGCTCATTTTTTCGTATAGTGATTTGTCCTGTCTTTTGTTGCCAAGATACCTCTGCCCCATTCTTTTCTGCAATCTCACGAATAGGAACTAAAGCTTTGCCATCAGCGGTTTCTTCAGTAGCTGCTGAGATAGATGTTACTGGCAGGATGAGACATGCAGAAATAAGAGAAAGTAATAGCTTTTTCCAATTGTTCATCGTAATAACTCCCCCTAATCAATTTTTATTATATGCATAGACATATGAGCATTTATTGGCTCAGGACTATACTTATAACAACAATAGCAATGATGAATAACAACAGGACCCAAGATAATGGACGAGCGAAGTTAATCGTCCAGCCTATTCCATAACGTTTTTCTACGGTAAAAGAAGGATCATTGCTATTGAAGTAAATAAAACCAAGCTTCCAATTATCATCGTCATTCACAGGCTGCTCCTTGGATCTTTCACGATCCTCTTGATGATTCCGAATTTCCCCACCGCCTTGTCTGCCTGTGAGAGACAGCAATACAGCGCCTAACACGATCACCACAGGGGTGATGAAGCTAACAGCTGTCAACAAGACCAGATTAGGGACGAACATATTGATCTGAATGAAGGCAAATAAAATGGTAAGAAGTAACCCCGTTATTATCGTAAATAGGGACCATTTACGGCGGAATTGAATATTTTTAGCAGCAAATTGGGCAGGATCAGACGGGGTAAGCTGTTGTTTACTTGTTTTAATACTCCAGTTCACCAACATCATAAGTGCAATGATTCCTAGCTGTACAAGATTAATAGCCAGTACCGAAAGGTAGGTTTTAGGCACACTGGAAGTGACATTGCCCTGAAGATCATATTTTATTGGAAGGATGTTAGGTAGTGCCTTATAATTCACGATCGAAATGATCGCAATGGCTACAATAATAGCAAAGTGAATGAGAAACCAATAGTTGGAATAGGTGAGCTTGTTTTGGCGGAAGGTGGTATCAATTTTAACCCGTTGAGGTGCTTCTACAGTTGTAAGTGTTCCCTTTAGCTTTTTCATCTTGAAATGAAATAACATATTTAGTGCTGCCCAGTACACAATGAATATCATTGTGCAAACACCGGTGATCATTGCGGTAGACTCTTCATTAGCAGATCGTAGTAAATACAGACAGACAAGTATAACAATCCCGTTCCCGATCAGGCTTACTGTAGCAAACATACTCCGGAGCTTACGTAAGATGGGTGTGTAGTAATTATATTCACTTACCGTAACCCCAAAGCTGATTGTTTCCCTTGTCAAATATGGTGCAAAGGATAGAAGTAAGGCTAATGGAGCAAAGATTAAGATGATAGGTAATATACTAAACAGTTGCATATATAACACACTCCCTTGATTCTTTTATTCTTTGTTGTGACCCATCTTTATATCATCGTAAATTTGGTCTAATACCGCAGATAGTTCCTCTTTGGTCATGCCGCGACATATCGCTTCAGCAATAATCGGTCTTAATTCTCTCTGCTGCTTTTTCAAAAAATCATCCGTTAAATCAGGCATTCCATCAGGGTTCACTACGACTCCCTTTTGTCTATGAATTAGAATGTATCCATCTTGCTTGAGTAGTGTATAAGCCTTGTTGACCGTATGAAGGTTAACGCCAATATCTGCGGCCAAATTCCGAACCGAAGGTAACGCCTCACCTAGCTGTAACTCACCACTAGCAATACCTTCGATAATTTGATAAACCAGTTGCGAATAGATGGGAAGTTCGGATTGCATATCCAGTTGAATAATCAAGGGTCCACCTTCTTTTTCGTTATCTGTTATATATCAAGTATAACAGATATAACATGGTTGAGCAATAAGAATGAAAAAAAGCCGCATATCAATCACGAGGGCAAGTTACTTGACCCTTCACCATTGATATGCGGCTTATCCATGTGTTTCAAGAGCAAACATTAGTGGTGACACATGACAGAGTTGTATTTCAAATTACATTCAAAGTTCAGTCTTATCTTCGACAATCCGATAATGGATTTTGCGAACTATAATTTTCAGAATCATATACAGCGGAATAACGATAATCATCCCAAGAATATTCCCCAGATCTGCACCTACAAGCAGTAAGATGACGGTAGTCAACGGATGAATGTCCAACTGTTTGCCATAGACATAAGGAGAGATCAGATTGTCCTGAATTTGCTGGGCGATGACAATGATGACAAGCGACCAGATCGCCATTGAAGGTGATTCTATGAACCCCACAATAACGACAGGAATGGCTGCCAGTAAGGCCCCTACATAAGGAATGAAATTCAGAATAATGGATACGGCCGTCAGGAGTAACGCATATGGCAAACCGAGAAAGAGAAAACCAATATACATCAGGATGCCCAAGGCTACATTGACAATGACACGACCTACAATGTAGCTGCTTAAGGCTTCGTCAATTTCATGGACCGTCTCTTCTCCATCTTTACGGTAACGTCTCGGGAGCAACAGTGTAAGATTGGTTCCAAATTTGCTGCCCTCCTTGAGCATGTAATACAGCATAATCGGGAACGTCGCCAGAATGATAACCAGGTTGGATACGACCGAGAACAATCCGGATACGTAATCCGTTACCTGGGCAATTCCTTGACTTAGAAAATCAGAGAAACGTGAGAACAGATCGGAATCCTCAGGTATATATTTTGAAAGGAATCCGCTCTTTTCGAATTCAGCCAACTGATCACTGAGCGAAGTAACCAGTACCGGGGCATTCTCCACAAAATTCAACAGTTGTTCACGCAGTGAAGGCCATACAAGCACACTGAATCCTGCCATAATCAGCGCAATCACCACGTAAATAATAAGAACTGACAGTGCACGCTTCATTTTGTGCCGTTCCATATAGTCGACAAGCGGACGCAGCAGATAATAGAAGAAACCAGCAATCAGCAGCGGAATGATGATGATGTGAATCATCGAGGTCAGGGGGCTGAAAATAAAGTTGACTTTATCCCCCAAATACACGATGAGCAGCAGCAAAATAATTGCTGTGCATATACGGTAAAACTTGTTGTTTATCAAGAAACGTGATCCCTCCATACGCTGCTCTGCCAAATACGACTGCGGCGATAATATGTATGTATTGCAACTTAATACAGCTTGATCAGCGTGTTCCATTCCAAGCCGTACTCTCATGTATTATTATATGTACCCTTAAATGCTAGTCATGCCACAGCGGATGCTGATTATACTCTCTTTTCCATCCTGAAGGAGAAAATGGGCAAAAAAAAGAAGCAGGCGATTAGCCTGCCACATCTCTTTTATTGAATACAACCCATGAGATCAACATGAAAATGACATAATATACAGCTAGCACAGCAATAGAAAAGCCAAGTGTCATGCCTCCATTGGCTTCTGTAATTAGTCCCGATCCTGTTGCAGAGTCCATGTATTTTCCAAGATCCATATTAGTAAACAGGACATACTTCGTCCATTCATAACGGTTCGGATTGAAAATCAAAGACAACGGATTCCTTGTAATTATAATAAATAGAGATATCCCGATGGACAATCCTCCTGATCGAAACACAATGGCGAGCATAAAGGCAATTGCAATAGTAATAAAAAGATCAACGTAGGAAAATCCCCATGATGCAATAACGTGCCCAGCAGTATTAACACTATCACCCTGGTCGTACGGCACTGATTGTGAAAACAGGATGTACGACATTCCCGTCGCCAGAATGATAATGAGCAGTGTGCTTAAGAGACTGAAACCAATCACTGCCACATATTTGGAGGCCAGAATTTTGCTTCGTGACCACGGCCGGATGAGCAGCAGCTTAATCGTTCCCCAAGTGAACTCTCCTGCTACCACTTCAGTTGTAATGACAACACAGAAAATACTATTAAGAAATACAAAAACAATACCCACTGTTGTTGAGGCTGACTCCCAGATTGAAATCCCAGTCGATCCCATACCCTGTCTAAACAAAACTGGTAATAATAACGAGAAAATCGCAAGAATGGAGAGAAATGTCCAAGTGAGCGATCTACGGTAAATTTTCATATTCTCATTCAGAACCAAGTTCCAAAAGCTACTCAATGCTTCCGCCCCCAGTCACCTGCAAAAATTGATCTTCCAGCGTATGGGTTACGTTACGGATACCATATACCTGGAACCCTTCACTGACCAGCCTCGCATTCAAGTCCGGAATCTGCTCACGAGATAAACGAACCACAATGGCATTGCCCTGAACTGTAGCTTCGCTAATTCGTTCGGCTGCACGTGATGCATCATTTACTTCAAAAGCAACTTCAGTAAGTACGTCCACTCCTGCCTCAGCTTTTAGATTTCTTACATCAATCAATTTGCCATTTTGGATAATCGCAACGGTATCACACATCAATTCCATCTCGGACAGCAAGTGGCTGGATACAAAGACTGTGATCCCTTCCTCCTGACAGAGCTGGCGCAAATAATCCCTAAGTTCCCGTATTCCCTGCGGATCAAGTCCGTTGGTGGGTTCATCCAATACCAATAACTTTGGTTTATGTAATATGGCTTGGGCCACGCCCAAACGCTGGCGCATACCCAGAGAATAGGTCTTTACCTTGTCATGAATTCGGGCTGTAAGCCCAACACGTTCAATCGTCTCGGCAATGCGTTCTTTCGTAATACCAGGTGACATCCGGGCAAAGTGAACGAGATTCTGATATCCAGTCAGAAACTTGTACATTTCTGGATTTTCAACAATGGCCCCAACCTGGGCTATGGCTTGCTCGAATTCATTTTTCACACTGTGTCCCGAAATGATAATATCTCCTTGACTGATGGACATCAGTCCTACCATCATTCGAATCGTTGTTGTTTTCCCCGCCCCATTGGGTCCTAAAAAACCAAAAACCTGCCCCGGAGAAATATCCAGAGTCAGGTCACTGACCAATGATCGGGAGGAGATGATTTTACTGACGCCCTGAAGACGGACGACCGGCTCCTGCTGCATTCCATTTCCTCCTTCATCAACGGACACTCACATCATGCCCGCTTCTCATATGAAGATAGTGTATCATAATCTTTAGTATATTGTCCCGCAAACTGGGATTTCCCCTGACGTTTCGTATGAACTACACACGCTTCACAGCATCCAAGCGGCATCTCACTCCGATAAAATCCGGTGCGAAATACGTGATTGCCTCCACAGTCCTCTTCCTTTAGTTCGACAGAGCCCCTAGCGACCGACACAATCATCCCACAACTGACACAGTAAAAGCGGTCCGTTTCGATCAATGATATTCCTTCCCCTCACAAGGAGCATTGAAGTCCCTGTTATTTGTCGTTAGACGCTGAAATTTGATACAATTTGTATCTAACTCGTAATTTACTTGACACCGGGACTAATGTCAACCCCTTACAGGATTAAAAAGAAATGAAATACAAAAAAAGCTCTATAAATGCGACTAAAGTCTCGCATTCATAGAGCCTTTTCAAGTACAAATGATACAATTCGGTACATAGTATGGGTTAATACTATCATTCGCTTTTGTCATGATCAGTCTCGGTATCTCCATTCTTCGGATAATACCAAAGCAATGTCCAATCGTCCCCATCCTTTACGATATAACAATTCTGCACAATTTTAAATTGACCAAAGGTTCCCGTAAACTTCTGGGTAACACCAATGCGATACGCCTCTGCAAATGGCTTAACGCCATCAATTACCGCAACGTCAAACTCCCGCTCCGGTTTTCCCATCTCCAGATCAAAGGTTTCGACTCCAAAATGCTGCATGAAAATATGCGCTCTGGACTGTAAATAGGCGCTTTTGGGAAAGCGCTCTTTCATCAATGGATGAAACAACTCCCATGAACTGCCGAAATCACCCGTCTGCTCATATTTGTAAAACTCTTGGGCAATCGCAGCAGCTTCATCTGGTGCATCTGCACGAAACAGATATGGGATGGTTCTGACTATGAGCCACAACAGCAGCACCACAAGTGCTATGAATCCGATCTTTTTAAGTAACGCATTCCGGTTCCTTCTTCGCAGCATGCCCCGTCCTCCTTGTCCTACTTCCATACTTATGATGGATGGCAAGCAAGTAGAAGCGGGAACTAGCGAGCAGCATTTCCTGGGAAATCACTTTCTTTTGACTGACGATCGCCTTGGAGACCTAAATCTTCTGAAAACGGCATTAACCCCTATATATAAGGCAATTCCGCCACATCCGCCAAGCAGATCCACGCCGACATCACGGATTGAACTTGTCCGGTTAGGGCTGAACTGTTGAATATATTCATCAATGGAGGCGATAACCGCTACTACGGCCAGGGCAGCAGCGATACAAGTGAACATCCGCATATTCCTATATCTCAGCCCGCCATAGATAAGCACCGCCAGCACAGCATATACAAATAAATGTGCACTCTTCCGAAATATGAACTCAACAAAATCATACGGTCGTTGTCTTAAGGAATAATCAAGCTCACCGTATGTGAATTGCACATCGGGTAGTGTAAATCCGATCTTTACCTTTTCAGACCATTTATGCAGCCAAGGCTGAATGGTCTGCTGCTGATATGATTGGGTCGAAAAGTGCCAAATCACCAGAACCCAGGCCACAATCAGCAGCAGGGACAATATATAAACATAAGGTCGTTGTTTACGTCTATGCTTATGTCTTCTTTTCCCGTAATCCTCCTCCATAAGCAAGGTTCTCACCACTTTCATAAGCCTTTCATTATTTCTGTTTATTTCTCCAAATGTTCTTCAATTATTCCGTGAATGCGATCCCTTTCCTGCTGATCCACGATGTAATAATAAATCCCATTGATTTTCTCGCCTTTACCCTTAATCTCCACCGTATCTACATTCTCCAGATCATTACGATAATCGAGGAGGAGTTCCTTCATTTCATCAAAAGTAACATCTGTTCTGACATGAGTACCTAGTTCATCCAGCATATTTTGGATATGAAGTACACTGGAGAATTGCATCGTATTCTTAAGCATCTGCTTCAGAACTTCACGCTGTCGATCATTACGCCCCAAATCCCCTTTCGGGTCATCATAGCGCATTCTTGAAAAACCGAGCGCAGCAACACCATCTAAATGAATATTCCCTTGATCGTAACGCTGGCCCTCATAATCAAATGCAAAAGGATTGTTTACGTCCACGCCACCGACCAGGTCAATGATTTTGGCAAAGCCCTCCATATCCACTTTCATATAATAATGAATGGGGACTCCCAAAAATTGCTCGACGGTACTTACCGACATGTCCACGCCTCCGAAGGCATAAGCATGATTGATCTTATCTACAGTATTGTGTCCCACAATGTCTGTCCGTGTATCCCTCGGAATATTAAACATGAGCACTTGTTTTTTCCCGGGGTTCACACTCAATACGATTATCGTATCCGAGCGCCCTCGATCATTCGGGCGTTCATCCACGCCCAAAATCAGTGCGTTAAAAGGCTCTTTGCTGTTGATGTCCACCGGTAGCCCACCTCTGCTATCTGTGACCGAGACGGGCTTTACAGGAATTCGAGGCTGATAAATTTGGTCAGCAGTTGATTTAACGGATTGGTAGAGATATATGGCATAACCAAACACAACAACTACAAAAAAGGAAACAATCCAGATGGTAACTTTCATCCACTTTTTCATGGGTTCTTCCTCACTCACATTCAAGATGATGAATAGCGGTTAAATGATTGCTGCCGTTTTCCCTTCTAGCTTCGTCAAACCCGGACGACCAACAGAATAATATTGAAGATTAGATGCCTGAACCTGTTCAGCACTATACAAATTACGACCATCAATCATAATTGGATCCTTCATGATTTCGGCCAGTTCTTTCAAATCGATATGAGCGAATTCCTTCCATTCAGTCAACACGCACAAGGCGTCGGCTCCTTCAGCAGCATGAAGTGGATTCTCTTCCCACGTGATGGAGGCGACATCTACCTCTTTACGGAAATTTGCAGTTGCGATGGGATCATAAGCCTTGATTACTGCTCCAGCATCACTTAGATGCTGAATGATATCGATTGCTGGGGCATCCCGCACGTCATCTGTCTCCGGTTTAAACGCTAATCCCCAGACAGCAATTGTTTTTCCTTTTAAAGATCCCAACGCCTCTTCCAGTTTGTGAATGATATGAAAACGCTGATCCTGGTTTACTTGGACAACGGATTTTAACAGTCTGAAATCATAATCGACCATGCCTGCGATCTGAATTAACGCCTGTGTATCTTTCGGAAAGCATGAACCTCCATAACCAATACCTGCCTTCAAAAAGGAAGCCCCAATACGCTTATCGTAACCCATGCCTTCGGCTACTCGTGTAACGTCGGCTCCTACTTTTTCGCATATATTCGAGATTTCATTAATGAATGAGATTTTGGTTGCGAGAAATGCATTGGAAGCATATTTAATCATTTCGGCTGATCGAATATCTGTAATGATCAAGTTCTCGGTCAATGGCCGATGAAGCTTTTTTAGTGATTTAATCGCGCGATCACTGTTTGTTCCAATGACAATCCGGTCAGGATTCAGCGTATCATTAACCGCAGATCCTTCGCGGAGGAACTCGGGAACAGAAGCCACATCGAAAGGCTGAGATGAAATACTGCTAATCAGCTCGCGAATACGATCATTGGTGCCAACAGGAACGGTGCTTTTGGTCACGATAATTTTGTAGCTTTCAATGTGACTTCCAATCTCTATAGCTACCTGCTCCACATAGCTCAGGTTGGCTTCGCCGCTCGGAAGAGAAGGCGTGCCTACAGCGATAAAGATAATATCCGACTGGCTAATCGCTTCAGCAATATTGGAGGTGAACGATAGTTTGCCTGCTTTCATGTTGGAAGCCATCAACTCTTTGAGGCCTGGCTCATAGATAGGAACGTTGCCCTCGTTGAGCATCTCCACTTTGGCCTCATTGTTGTCCACACAGATGACTTGGTTGCCGATCTCCGAAAAGCATACTCCTGATACAAGACCTACATACCCTGTTCCAATCACCGCGATATTCATCTTGTTTTCCCCCAATTCACGCAATTTTGGATAATATCTGCCCATTCCATCTCTATTCGCACGATATCCTCTTCCACCAGCTCACTGCCCATCTGAACTTCAATGATTTCAAGTTCGGTAACGGCTTTTACACTGTGTTTACTACCTGCCAGAATCGAAATAACATCCCCTTGATTAAGCAATCTCAGTTCACCATCTAGAATCAATTCGCCTTGACCCGAAACAACTGTCCATACTTCATTTCGTTTGAGATGGTATTGATAAGAAAAATTCTTATCTGCCCCAACGATAATCCGTTTGGTTAATACCTCTTCTCCTCTGGCATTACGCGTGTAATCAAGCACTTTATAACAACCCCAGCGGCGTTCCTCATACATAGGGCGTTGGGTATCATCCTTAAGAATCTCTTTAATCTGTGGACTTGCCTCTTTCTCACTGACCAGAATTCCATCTGGACTGGTCGCAACGATAAGATTGGAAACCCCCAACACACACACCGGAATATTCAACTCATTGATCAGATGTGTGTTCACCGAGCTGTTCGTCATTACACCTTTGCCCACAATATGGGTACTCATCTCGTCCGTCAGCGTATTCCATGTGCCGAGATCTTTCCAATATCCATCATAAGGTGTAACCACAATATGACTGGCTTTCTCTACGACCTGGTAATCAAAGCTGATTTTCTGTAATCTTCCGTATTGTTTGAGCATCTCTTCATACTGAATTGGCAGTTCAAGTGAGATCAGCAGATTAATCAGATAGTTCAGCTTGAATGCAAAAACCCCGCAATTCCAAAGGGCAGATTGTTCTATCATCTCTGCCGCTTCAGTCTCACAGGGTTTTTCTTGAAAACGTGATACTTTGGCGTAATGGTTATGTTTTTCGGTTTCATGGGGATCAGGAATAATATAACCGTATTTCTCTGAAGGATACGTGGGTTTTACCCCGATTAATGCGAGCTCTGCACCAGACTCAGCTAACACTCCTTCAAGCTCCGTAACTTTATAGAAAAAGGATTCCTCCACATATGGATCAACGGGAAGTACAGCAACCGTTTCGTTCAGACTGACACCCTGTACCGAGTACAGATACACAGCTGCCAAGGCAATTGCGGGAAAGGTATCTCTGCGTTCCGGCTCTACGACAAGATCAACCTCATCGCCCAGTTGACTCCGTAAAATCTCCACCTGTGGCTTACTCGTTGCAATCGTGGCTTGTTCGCTTAATCCCGTGTGCTGCAGTTGCCTCCATACCCGTTGAACCATGGATTCAGTCTGCCCTTCAGGGCCCTCCAGTACTTTCAGGAACTGCTTCGATCTCGTATCGTTGGATAAGGGCCATAATCTCTTGCCTGATCCACCGGAGAGAAGTACGATTCTCATGGTTATCACTCCACTCTCTATATTTTACACACATTGAGCCCGGTTTTTTTATACTGTTGCGGTTGTTTCCATATACTTAGGTGTAGGTGGAGAGATCGTTTTTGAGGAGGTATCCATGTTTGCCGTGTTAACTTCATGAGTCCATATCCGATAATATCCAGAGTTTTTCCCATAGGAATTATCAATTAGCACATTGGGTTTTGCCATAAGGCAGGACAAGATGTGTCCGTGTAATCTGGAAGAATGAATCATGCGATAGTCCGCGAAACAACGAATAGCTTTGTTCACCAGGTAATCACTATATTTCATCCACAAGAACTGTGAAATGGCACGTGAAGTCCGCTTTTTCAGTCCTTTACTGATGTAGTAAATAAGTTTCTTTTCATATCTGTTATATAATGTTGGCCAATCTAAGTAGTCACCTTGCTGCTCTGTTGAAATCGAAGATTGTTGAGATATTTGTTCAATATCTGTTCTTAAGAAATTCAACTTTTCCTTACGCGGGGAATGTTTCACTTCAATTGGCCATAATTGATGTGCCATATCAGGAATTAAGGCTACCTCACAGTTGGTGAAATTATGGGAAGCAACTTGAAACGAAGTCTCATCCCGCACATATATATGGAGATCTGGATGTTGATTAAAAATAGCAGCGGTTCTTTGAAGAGCAGATTGATCCTTATAAAATATCGTCTGAGGAAGAATCACAATCTTATGATTCGGATATTGCTGAACAATATTTTCTCTCAGTTTTTGATGTGCTTCGTATAAATCGCCAAAATTCCCGCCACCATGGAGTACAATGATTTGATCTCGTGGTATTTCAACCTGATAATCAAAATCATAAACACTATATCTATGGGTGACGTGAATACGGTGGTCTTTAAAAAAAGTCTCTGTTCCTTTCATAATAAGAAGATCACCACAATTGCTATGGACAGGGTAATCAATATAATAAATTTTGGAATTAGAAGGTATGACCTCCAGTATGGATTCAAGCTGCTTTTTCAACTCATCCATGGGATGAATCCTTTGCACGTTTGACATCTTTTCCGGCTCCTTTGAGTATATTTTTCTCTCTCAATCTTTCCTTTAGAAAAGTAATATCTTCCTTGTTGTACAGCATCTTATGCATAGGCATTTTAAAAATAATGGATACTGATGCCAATGACATTAACATGCGAACAAAGGAACCGAGCAATAGTGCTAACCCTATTCCGTATAAGCCCAGTAGTGGAGTGAGCACAAAGAATAAAGTAATGGTCACTGCCAATGCTACAATCTGCCGGAGTACGATTACACCAGGTCTTCCCAACGCATTGAATGCCGAAGCCAGAATCCAGGATCCTCCGCCAACAATGCATTCCAGAGATAACAAATAAAACACACCGCTAGCTTCAAGAAATTCTGGTCCGAATAGTATTCCAATAAAAAAACGACCAATCAGCATACTAGGTATGATGATGATCGTCATAAGAACCATACTAATACGGAAGGCTCTGCCTACAAGAGTCAGTACCTTCTGCTGCTCCATGCCTGCGACCTTCGGAAAGATCACATTCGTTATCGCAGTCTGAACTACGTTAAACATTCGGGAGAGGGCAAAAACAACCGAATATAACCCAAAATCTTTGGGTGTAAGTAAAGCCAAAATAATTATTTTATCAAACTGGTTATACAAAGTACCAAGCAGCTCCACACCGTATACTCGAATACCATAACTGAATAGGTGAATACAGGTTCTAAATTGACCCGCCAGCTTGCTTACTGAACTGAATATTTGCTGCCTCATGGCATACATGTAACAGATTAATACAAGTATATTAGCTGCAAAACTAACAATAATTGCTCTTTCCACCGTCAATATGCCTGTTATCCACAGCAACACCAGACCAACAAGATTAAATAAGGGGGCAAACAGCCTCGATAGATTATAAATATGGAATTTATCCGTTCCTTGGGCGGCGGCTGCAAGCACTCCCATAAACAGCATTACAGGAACCATGGATACGGTATACCAGCGCGCAATGGAAACGACCGATTCCGAATATCCGGAGAGCCAGAAAGAGATGCCAAACCAACTTACAATCCCAGCTATCAAGCTGATAGGAATTTGAATCGCAAAACTCATGCTGATGTATGTTGGCAATTGATTTATGTTCTTTTTCACATTGTAGATTAACGAGGTTGGTAGACCAAATGCAGCTAGACCAGATATAAAGGCGGGCCAGAACAGTACAGCAGCAAGTTCACCTTTACCGGTTGCCCCAAACATTCGGGCTGTAATAATAGAAGTGAGAGTTGTCACAGCCATAATAAGAATATTGGCAACACTGGTCATAAAAATGGTCTGCACCATGCTAAGCTGTCTTGGCTTTTTGGCAATTGCCATATTCATCAGGTGTTCAGTCCTCTGCTGTTCCGGAAAGACCCTACGATCGTTCCGTTACGATAAGATATCTTTGCCATTTCACTCATTACCTTTTGGACATTATTAAATGAGATTAATATTAATAACGCCGCTTGAACAATCCTTACAGTATGCTTGAATATTCCCCACCCACTCTTCTTATAACGTGTTGCATCACTAATGCCTTGCCAATAAACTCTTCGCAGTAACCAACGTTTAGTTAGCCTACTTTTTGCTATTTTGTGCTCTACAATAGCGTATGGACTGTAAAAAACTTTATACTCTAGACGAACTCGGCCAATTAGCTCGCTTTCTTCACTTGACATTAAATTGCTACCTACACGTCCCAAATCTTCTCTAAATGGTTTAATCTGCTGAAAAATACTCATCCTGAAAGCTACATTAGCTCCAAAAGGAATTGAGGGCGCCTGCATTTCCACAATTTCGTTAGAAAAATCCATCAGAGTGTACAGACTAACGATATCTTGTGGTATCCAATCAGGCTTTCCTCCCTCCCAGATAGGTACTATTTTCCCACCAACACAACCAATTTGGGAATCCATATCAAAAATTCTAACGACTTCTTTAATCCAGGTAGAACACGCTAGTGCGTCATCATCCAGGAATAAAATAAACTCCCCTTTCGCTTCCTGTATCGCTCTATTTCTTGCATAGGATAATCCTAATTGAGGCTCGAAAATATAGCGAACATGCGCTGGCATGTTAAGAGAGTCGAATAATTCTTTTGTGTTATCAGTTGAATTATTATCAATAACCAGAATCTCGTAATCAGCGTTACCCGTGTCCCCATTCAAAACACTTTCAACAGCCTGCATCGTGTCTATTGCTCTGTTGTGTGTGCAAATGGATACTGAAGCCCTCATTATCTCACCCCAAATATACAGTTTTATTTGTTCAGGCTAATTGCTTCAACAGCTGTCCGCGATGCGACCATAAGCAATGATTAACAACCCAGTCATAACCGTTATTTCCCATCGTTCTGGCCAGTCCTTCATCTGTAATCAATTCTTCTATACGATTGGCGATTTCCTTTTCATCCAGAGGATTTACAAGATAACCAGTTATCTCGTCCTTTACTGCGTCAGGAATTCCACCGCTGTTGCCCGCAATCACAGGTAATCTGTAGTAATTGGCTTCAAGGAATACGATTCCGAAACCTTCTACATCACCTTTTTCCTTAATATCACGGCTAGGCATGACAAAAAGATCAGAACATTCATATATCTGATGCAGCTCATGGTCAGTGATGCCGCCTGTGAAAACGACTACAGATTCTAACCCGTACTGCCTCACCAGACGTTCCAATTCCCCTCTGTGTGGACCCTCTCCACATATTAGATATTTCAGATTAGGAATCCGCTCGATCACATGACTAATAGCTTTAAGAGTGACATCATGTCCTTTGCGCTCAACCAAACGAGAGACGGTTATCATCACTTTTTTGCCTTGTAGATCATATTTATCCCTGATATCTTCATTGAATTCAGAACCACCAATTAGTTTACTTACGTTTAATCCCGGTGGAATAATGACTATCTGCATCTCCGGAATGCCGAGCTCCACCAACTTTGACTTGGTGTACTGACTATTGGCAATCACCTTTTCAGACCGCCTCAATATGAACAACAAGAGTGGAAACAACTTGCTATTCACCATCCCCATTACATCCAAGCCATGAACATAAGGGAAATATTTAATCCCGAAAAAAAATTTCATAAACGGGCCTGTGATGCCTACTGGAAATATGTTAACAAAGTGTATTTCGTCCGTCTTTTTGCGCCATTTCAAAATAATAAGTTGGAAGACTAGGATAAGCTGGGATAGTATGAGCAGAAGCTTATTGGAATTCCAAAAGATTCGCTTCCTGATAATCTCGAAATCGTTCTTCTGGTCAAATTGTTCTGACGCTGCAACATCCTTTATTTTATTCGTTAGAACCGTGGTCTCTTCTGCCGGAATCTGTGATATAAGTCCATAAGCATAATCATGAATTCCTCCTTTTTCGGGCGGGAAATCAATAGCAACAAATACCTTATTCATACATTTTATCTCCCTTGAGAGGTCTTATGGAAAGAGTATCTACATCGTGTTCATAATGATGTTCACCGTGTCTTTAGCACATTTGTTCCAGGAAAACAGACCCGAGTGATCTTTTCCTTTATAAGACATTTGCTTGCTCAATTCCGGATTCGATGTAATTTCAATCAATTGTGAAGCTGCTTCTTTCGGATTATCCGGATTAAAATACAAAACAGCATCCCCACATACTTCTGGAATGGATGCACGAGAAGATACAATAACCGGGCAACCTGACGCCATTGCTTCCAAAGGCGGCAAGCCGAAGCCTTCATACAAGGAAGGGAATATAAACCCAGCTGCATCCTCGTAAAGCGCCTTTAATTCCTCATCTGTAACATAGCCCACCCAATTAACAGCATCGGATTTGGCCCATGTCTGTTCACCAAAAACTTTACTGTTTTTAGACCCAACAATAACAACGTTCAGATTGTGAGCTTCGATCTCAGGTAAAACTTTAAAAATTAAGTTGAAGTTTTTATAGGGATTCATCGTACTCACGGCCAAGACATAAGGTGATTGAATACCATATTTTTCGATCGTTCCTGCAGCCGCCTTTTCTCGATGAATGTGATCAATACCCAGATGAGTGACCACGAGCTTGTGCTCCGCTATTTTACAGTGCTGCATCAGTTCCCCTTTGGAGAAGTGAGATACAGTAATAATCTTCTTGGACGTTTTCCCCAGTCGTACCATCAAAAATTTGTACCAAGCACGGAAAGCAAAAGAAAAAGCCTTCGGGTAATTGAAGACAGCAGCATCATGGATGGTCACAATCTGATTTTTGTTGAAAGCCGGACCCGTGTTACACAGGTTGATTAACAATCCTCCATTGGCATAAAAGGGAAGTTCAAGTTGCTCCCAAAGATGTCCTTTCAACTTACCAACTGTTTTGTGGCGTATATGCTTGAATTCTGGTTTGTTAATTATATTGGAGGGAGATAATAAGCAAAATTCATAACGGTTTCCGTCGATTTCACCCCGATCAATCAATTGATCAATTTCTTTCACAAGCTCCAGTGCATATCGCTGAACTCCGGTTATGGTCTGGGTCAAAAAACGAGCATTAATATATATTTTAATCATGTGCATCTCCAGCTCTCTTCGAAAATTCTAAGCGACTCGTCACGGGTATTTCCTGAACAGAAGCTCCTGTAAATGCCTCATAATAGAGCCCCACAATCTCTTCGTTCATCCGAGAAGCGTTAAATTTATCCTTATAGATGGCATAACCTGCCTCACCCATTGTTACCAATTCAGCCTTGTCAAGGTTCTTCAGGATGTTCAACAGTTCATGAGAATGTTCGATATCAAAAATATATCCACTTTCCCCATGCTGAATGAGTTCTGGTAAAGCTCCGCGACTACTTCCGATAACGGGTTTCCGGTTCTTCATAGCCTCGATAGCAACAAGTCCGAAACCTTCCCATCTGGATGGCATGATGACCGCATCACATTGCTGATAATATCGATCAATTTCCGCATTGTTCACCCAGCCAAGACGAATAATGTTTTCGGGAAATTCCCATACCTTGTCTTCAAGTACGGTGTCTCCGATAACATACAAGCGAATGTGTTGCTGCAATTCCGGATATTCTTTAAACATATTCAGTACAATATCAAGCCCTTTTTGTCGGTCATACCTACCCACAAATAACAACTGAATGATATCTGTCTCCTCTGAAGATTTGCTTACGGAAATAAATTTAGCTTCGCATTCACGTATACCGTTATAGACAAGTTTGGACTTAGAAGCGGATAAACCCAAACGTAAAGATTGTTCCAGTTCATACTTGGAAATATTAACAATGACATCCGTTTTATATTCCATAAGCTTTTCTATTAAGAAATAACCTTTTCTGTACAACGGTTTGGTATCCATTAGAAAAGCCCAGCCATGGGAGCAATAAAAAATGCTGGCTTTTTGTGGAAAAATAAAAAATAAGCCCCTTGCGAGCATACCCGCAAATGAGCTATGAATATGAATAATATCTGGTTTAATAGACTTAATGGCTTGGTGAATTTGTCTCATGGCCGCTAAAAAGTATTTGGGGTGACGTGTGTACTCATAACGCAGAATGTGATCCGGCTCCAAATCAAAATCAGAAGCCGAATTATAGTCACTCATCAGTAGATAAACATCGAAAAATTCACGTTGGTATCCAACAACTTCATTAAGATAGGTCGCCATTCCACCAACGACGTATTCGCCGATGTGTAAAATCCTCAATCTTCTCACCCCGCTTTCTGTAGTATTTCCCTTGAATTATGAGACTGAACAATAGCCATGCCAATGAGCATCCAGAAGAAAACGTTGGCAGGAAACAACTCAAGTACATTCGTTGTAAGACTTGCAGCTGCCACTCCCGCGCCAAGTGCAAGTGCCATCTGTGGCAATCGCAGGGGGCTCGAATCAGTTGAAGCATTCATTTTCTTTACAAGCGAGACAACAATCCACATAAATAAAACGATAAAATAAATGATTCCGATCCAACCTGTCTGTTCGTATAAGGAAAAATACTGATTGTCTACCGCAAAATTACTAGAGTTCACACCGATCATATACGTTCTCCGACTTGCAGCCCCTACCGAACCAACCCCATTGCCAATCGCTCCATTCATCGTAAACGGAGAAGTAAGACTGTTCCCCCATGTCTGTAATCGATCCAATAAGGAAGAACTGGAAAGCAAATTTTTAGATTCCAGCATTCTGCTCCCGAAGAACACAGCTGCTGGGAGCAAAATGAAAGTAACGGCAAGTAGCAGTGTGTTTTTTTTGCTATATTTTCGAATCTGGAGAAAAAACATAATGATTTGATATACAAGCCACAGTAACAGTGCTGATCGAATGGTTGACAATAGCAAGAAGCTGATTGTCAGCAATTGAATAATTACTCGAAAAAAACGATGCTTCAATGCCATTTTAGTTCGTTCTGCAATCAAGCCTGTTATAAGCAAAGCATACGCATAGCCGTCAGGTGAATAGGTTATAGATGACAGGCGAGGTACACCTTCTAAATAGTTTTTAATGTTCACTCCATAGATAAAACCAAGCGAGATCAACTTTTCAATCCCAAGTGAGTACTGAACCAGCCAACCAACGATTAATAAAATAAATATAATCAGGTTTGTTCTGGCAAACGCATAGAAGCCTTGACATTGTGAGATAAGCATCCCGGTAAACAGCATAATTAGCGGTAAAAATGTGATTTTAATCCCATATATAAGTGTTACAACACTTGCACCCAACAACAGATTTAACGCACCTAGTGCAATAACTGACCCTAATATGAATAGAAAAGGCCTTATGAATAAAGTCTGGCTTCGGTATACTTTCCTTAAAGCAAAGATCGCGACCAACACCATGCCTACATCCTTTAGTGAACGAATGATGATGTTATCGACATAAATAGAGACCAAACCATAGATGGACAAATAGATCAGCAATATATGGACGGTTGTGTTGAATAATGAATACTGTGATTCTGGCTTCACATAAACATACGAATGGGGTCTGGCACTCAAGGAAGTAATTTGCATTTTACCCTCCACGCCTGATTAACTTATCGTATATATTGATATGTTCTTTAAGAAGATAGGCTTCATTAAAAGTCTGGCTATGCGCATAACATTGTTGTTTCAATTGAACCTTATCCTGTTCGGGTAAATGATAATATTGAAGAATTCCTTGAGCAATAGCCTCTGAATTGTAGGCAGGAAATAAAAATTCCCCCGGTTCAACCAGAATCTCTGGCATGCCTCCCACACGAGAAGCATACACAGGCGTGCCAACCTGATAAGATTCGATCACTACTCTTCCAAAAGGTTCAGCCCACGTAGAGGGAACAACGGTAAGATCCATCTCTTTCATCTGTGGGGCAATCTGAGATTTATCCAGTTTCCCTCTGAAAATAATGCGTGGCTCTGAACCTCCTAACTGTTTCAAATGATGCAGCAGTGGACCATCCCCAAAAATATGCAGGTTGCCCACAATATCCTGTCCAAGACTTTTTACCGCATCAATTAGATATTGAACACCCTTTACTTCCGTTAATTGCCCAAAATAACCGATATTCAATGGCTGATGATGGTGTATCTCCTTCTGTGCATACAACTGCTGGACATTGTTATTCTCCTCTACAATGTTATGAATGACATGTTTGGAGGATCGTTCGAAGAATCCAAGCGTTGTATGACTCCCAAGGATATGATTGGATATACCAATTACCGAAGATATCATTCGGCTGTATCTTCTTGATATTTGTCTATATAACCTGGAGTAGGCAGATATTTTGATTGGGTCAATTAATGAAAAGTCACGTAGCGTATGCACGACTGGAATATTCAATTCATGTGCAGCTTTCCAGATCGCCAGGCTCAAACCAGGGATATTCTGGGTATGAATAATAGCAGGTTGTACTCTGGCTAAATACGCCTTGATGTATCTATATTGCTTAACATTAAAGATATCCTGAACTCTCCACATAATCTTATTGGCAGCGGACGTTTCTTGTACGGAGTTCCCGATCCAGTACCGATTGTTATAGGGCAGCCGCGAGATTTCAATCCCGTTAATCATCTCTGTACGTACTTCCCTTTTTTCGTGTCCACCTACAGTAATGACTTTGACATCATAATGACGATTCATCGTCTGCGCCAGAATTTGTGTTGATATCTCTGCGCCCCCAATGATATGGGGTGGATACAAACTGTGAGCAATTAATACTTTTTCCATTCTTCTCAACTCACTTTAATCAGCTTCATGGAGTTTCCTGCAGCATCGCCCGGTAATGGCCGATCGTAAGTTTTAAACCTTCTTCTAAGCCAATCTCAGGTTCCCAATTTAAAATTTCTCGAGCCTTGTCAATTACTGGACGTCTTACTTTAGGGTCATCTTCTGGCAAAGGTAAAAAAACGAGGTTGCTGTCTGATTGCGTAAGCTCTTTAACCAAACGAGCAACTTCAAGTACGCTATATTCCGTGGGATTACCAATGTTGATAATTTCCCCATTTGCTCTATCTACAGCCATCAGTTGTTGTAGTCCTCGAATGTTATCATCCACATAACAGAACGAGCGTGTTTGTGATCCGTCGCCGTACACCGTAATATCCTGCCCTGTCAGTGCCTGTGTTACAAAGTTGGAAATGACACGACCGTCATCGTTTCTTAGTCCTGAGGAATACGTATTAAAAATACGTGCTACCTTCACGGGAACACTGTGTTTCGTGTAGTATTCATAACAAAAAACTTCGCCCAAACGCTTGGCTTCATCATAACAAGCTCTTGGTCCCCAAGTGTTCACGTTACCGCGATAACTCTCAGGCTGTGGATGAACTTCAGGATCTCCATAAGCTTCACTCGTACTCGAATATAGGAACTTTGCTCCTTTGATACGGGCGAGCTCCAACAAATGATAAGTTCCTCGAGTGTTCACCCAGATCGTTCCAATCGAATCAGCCTGATAGAATTTGGGTGAAGCGGGTGAGGCCAGATGATAGACTTCGTCTACTGGCTGATCCATCAGAAAATCCAGTGAGTCGGGCAATGTAACATCAGCTTCACGGAAAAAAAAGAGGGGGCTGTTAGCCACCTCATGCAGATTTTTAGAAACGCCTGTTGAAAGGTTATCTATTCCAGTAACCTGATGTCCTTGATCAATTAATGATTTGACTAGATGTGAGCCTAGGAAACCGGCCGCTCCCGTCACTACAACATGTTTCAATGCGATCACGCTCCATATTATCTAAAGAGTTGGTTAAAATGTATTACTTTTGATCATAACGCCAACGGTTTTAAAAATGATAATGATATCCATCTTCATAGAGACGTTGGAGATATAGTGAAAATCATATTGCAGATTATGGTGAATCGGTTCCTTACGAACATCACTTACTTGCCATAATCCAGTAATCCCTGGTTTCACCAGAAAACGTCTGCGCTCCAGATCCGTGTAGCTTTCTTCTACGATTCGCTTCATTTCAGGTCTGGGACCTATGAAGCTCATGTCACCCTTGATAATATTAAGCAATTGTGGCAGCTCATCCAGGCTAGTTTTACGAAGTAATCTACCCAGCCGTGTAATTCTCGGATCATTGCTTGTCGTTGGAGATACGCCATATTTCGGCGCATCCGTACGCATCGTTCTGAATTTATAAATACTAAATTTAACTCCGTTTTTCCCGTAACGTTCTTGTCTGAATATTACAGGTCCTTTGGAATCAAGCTTAATCATAATTGCTGCAACAAGCATGACCGGTGATGTAATCAGCAACAGCACAGCCGCAATAATAAAATCGATAAACGGTTTTATTATGTCAGCATATCCGCCAACACGCTGGGAGTAAGGCTGTTCCAATACTGCCGAAGTGCCATCCTTGGCCAGGGCTTCTCCACTCCCAAAGTATTCCGGTCTTGAAAGTTTCACAGACTATCCCCTCCTGCTACAAGCATTTGATTCAATTGTTCCTTCATTAAAATCTCTTCTATCGCCATTAGGACCGGCGCACGCAATTCTTTATTTTTGAGAGCAAAATCAAGTGTGGTCAGGATATAGCCCAGTTTCTCACCGACGTCAAATCGGGACCCTTCAAAATCATAAGCACTAATTCCTTCATCCCGATTCAGCATTTGCAGCGCATCCGTGAGCTGGATCTCACCACCTGCACCCACATTTTGTTCTTCCAGATACTCAAATACTTTAGGTGTCAAAATGTAACGGCCCATAATAGCCAAGTTGGAAGGTGCTGTACCCAATGGAGGTTTTTCAACCATGCTGTTTACAGAGGACAAGCGTCCCTCTGTATGCAGGGGATCAATAATTCCATAGCGGTAGGTTTCACTTGGACTTACTGTTTTCACTCCGAGTACAGACTGGTTGACCTTCTCATATTGCTGAATGAGTTGCTTTGTGCACGGCACATCCGAAACCACAATATCGTCACCAAGCAATACAGCAAACGGCTCATTGCCAATAAAATTTCGAGCACACCACACTGCATGCCCAAGTCCTAGTGCTTCCTTCTGCCTTATGTAATGAATATCAACGTTGGAGGACTTCCGGACTTCTTCCAGTAAGCTGAGCTTTCCTTTTTCGAGCAGATTTTGCTCCAGTTCAAACGCGCTGTCAAAATGATCTTCAATCGCACGTTTTCCCTTGCCCGTTACAATAATAATGTCCTCAATCCCGGAAGCTACAGCTTCTTCAACGATGTATTGAATGGTCGGTTTATCCACAATAGGGAGCATTTCTTTAGGCATTGCCTTTGTAGCGGGTAAAAATCGGGTTCCCAATCCGGCTGCGGGAATGATTGCTTTCCTCACTCTAGTCATCAAATACCACCCTATCCATTAATATTTTTTTATGTTTAAAAGCATGAGTTGGACCACTTATTAAAATCCATGAAATCATGAAATAAATTGATGCAATTCTTACTTTTAATTTCATAAAAGGGCATTAAACCCAGCCTCACATCACACCCTTGACGATATACGTCTAAGGTACACTACCCACAGTGTGACCGAGTGCCTACCTTGATAAAGGTATAGTAGACATCACCTTGACGATATTATTTGTGGATCAAATGTATGCATTCGTTAAGCATTTTCCCCATAGTAGGCATTCCGACTCTTTGGCACCTGTACATTGTTCAAGACAGCTCCGAGGATACGTGCGTTCACATGCTCAAGATGGGCTTTTGCCTTTTTAACCAGATCCTTCTTCACCTTGCCCGCACTCACGACCAGAATGACGCCATCACACAATGAACTAATAATTAAAGCATCCGTAACTGCCAGAACAGGAGGGGTATCAAATAAAATCACATCGTATTCTTCCTTCAAATCTTCAAGCAAAGCTGTCATTTTACGTGATCCAATCATCTCTGAAGGGTTAGGAGGTATAGGACCAGAAGACAGAACATGCAGCCCTTCCACTCCGGTTTCCCGAAGTACTTCCGTAACTTTATATTGGCTGGACAATACACTAGTCAGACCCACATGGTTAGGAACATTAAACATCCGATGCACCGCAGGTTTTCGCAGGTCCGTATCCATTAGCAAAACCTTTTTCCCTTCTTGGGCATAGGTAACTGCCAGATTGCCGATCGTTGTCGTTTTCCCTTCGCCGGATAATGCCGAAGCAATCATTATCGTTTGAATCTGACTATCGATCGATGAGAACTGGATATTGGTTCTTAACTTCCGATATGCTTCAGATGATGTAGACTTGGGATTAGCCATAGTAACGAGGCTCCCTTTATCACTGGTTAACCGTGGCATATTGGCCATCACCTACCTGTTTTTGAGATGTTGTTGATTGCTTGGAAAAACGAGCGTCTTCTTTTCGGATTCTGGAGATAACAGCTAGTGCAGGAATACCCAGTTCTTTTTCCAATTCATCCTCTGTTTTTAAGGTATCGTCCAGATATTCCAACAGGAATATAAATCCTATAGATAATAGAAGTCCAACAAAGAAACTGATCAAGATATTCATAACGGGATTTACATTGATGGGTCCAGAGGAATCCGTAGGTTTGGCTTCACTCAGAATGGTTACATTATCCACTTTCATAATTAAGGGAATTTGGGATTTAAACACTTTGGCAACGGCATTTACTGTTTTTGCCGCTTTTTCAGAAGATAAACCGGTGGCGGTCAAACTCATAACCTGGGATTCATTCGCGGTGGTTACCCGTAGGCTCTGTCCCAATTCATTACCGTTCATGCCAAGATCGGGGTATGTAGCTGCTACTTTATCGAGGATTGCTGAAGATTTAATAATCTCCATATATGAATTAATCACTTTAATGTTGGTTTGGATTGAACCAATATCCAAGCTTGGGACGCCTTCTGCGTTATATGCCTGGTTCACAATTAATTTGGCATTAGCCTCGTAAATAGGTACAGTCAAAAAATAATTTTTAACACCTGCCCCAATGCAAGCAACTGCAACAAAGGCAATGATTATCCAAAAACGTTTACGTAAAATTTGCATATACTCTTTTAACTCCATCTTGTATTCCTCCCATTTAAGTCAGCAATTATGATGAAGAACGGTGTCTTATATATTTTTTAGCTGGTTACCAGAACAACAATCTACGCTTCATGATCACGGGTTCTTCAGGCTCTATGATTTGATTGTTCCATACCGAGCACGCATTATTTTGCAAATTTTGAACTAGGCGATCTCCAAATCGGCGTTCAAGCAGGTGATATGCGGCCTTCATTGAAAATGTTCTTTCTTCCATATTATGGGCATCCGATGAAATGAAATGAAATCCGTTTTCTTTGCAAAAATGGAAACACCATTTCTGAACTTTTCGCCCGAAAAGTCCCATGACCGATTGAGCCGTAATTTGGCATAGGGCACCTTGCCCAACATATTCAACCAATAAATCGGGATTGCTCTGAATTGGACGATTTCGTTCGGGATGAGCAATAATAGGAATGATACCCGCCAACTTAAGTTCTTGGAGTATCCCGGGGAAATTCGAGGGGATATGACCAAAGGGCAATTCCAGCAACATGTAACGACTCCCGGCGAGTGTGCAGCACTTTCCTGCATATAAGTCTGCAATCAGGTTGTCATGTACCCTGATCTCCTGTCCGGGACGGATCTCCAAGCAAATGTTGCGTTTGCGAAGTTCTGCATGTAGCAGGTCCACTGCCTGATTGACCACGTTGGGTTGATTGTTGTACTGCCCGTTCAGGTGATGCGGAGTAGCAATGATCGAGGTAATTCCTGAGGCTGCCGCTTTCTCAGCCATCGCAATGGACTGTTCCATATGAACAGGGCCATCATCCAGACCGGATAAAATGTGGCAGTGCATTTCAACCATATCCAAACTTCCTCAATGTATGATCCCCCTCGCCCCTTTATTCATTGCGCAAATGCTTTTGGTGTTAAAGAACTAATGCATAACGCTATGAAATATAGTAAAATGGCGTTAAGTACATGCTTGTTCAGAATATGTTTAGAATGTGTTCAACTCATATGGTAAAATCAATGTAATGATAGGTTTCCTGCAAGTTAGGTTGTTCCGATGCCTTCTCATATTGAAACCGGGAAACGGTCGGAAACTGAACTTCTCGAATCATTGTATTTAACTGTCCCGTTATATATAGTGTCTGCTCTTGCTGAATATGCAAGCTTGAATGATACAATGTGAGCTCACCGAAGGGCTGTTTCCATTGCAACCTTGCGTGGAGTCGTACACATACACGGCTATCTTCTACATCCAAACCAATCAACATCTCTGATGATATTGGCAAGTCCAGGTCGCTCAGGAAGGTGATCGCTCGTGTGTCCATACCAAGCAACAGAACGGGGCGTCTTTTGCGGTCTACCAATTTGCCATGAAACTCCTGAATGTACATATGGACATTTAATTTGAGATCCGCCCATTCCTGAATCATTGAATTCATGGCTTCATTCCTTTAGAATGGATTAGCTTGCAAGAGTTGCCTATACTCCTTCTCACAGGTATATTGGCTAGGCAACGTGGTCACACTTAAAATATCCCAAATGATACATTTTGTAACTCCATACGTCCAATTTACGATACAATTTGTATCATGTCAAGCAGTATTTGGACATGGTTCTTTTGATTTACGACAATATGAGATGTCCTTAGACAGACCTATATACAACTAGGACTACTAAGGCGTTACGATGATGCAGGAAAGCTGCCCTGATCAAACACTTGGCTCAGGATTGTTCTAATATATATTTGATGGCGTTCAGGGGGAAATAGCATATGAGCTACGGAAATCGCATTGCTGAATTAAGGGAACAGCGGGGACTTACTCAAGAAGAACTTGCGAGCTCCATTCATATTACAAGAGCTGCTCTCTCCCACTACGAGAAAAACCGACGCAAACCGGATTTCGAAGTGTTAACGAGACTTGCTGACATTTTTGGCGTATCCATTGATTATCTCATTGGACGGACGAAACAAAGTGATGTCGTAATGGATGAGGATGTAAGGGAGTTCGTGGACGCCCTTGAATTATCGGATAAGGAAGTGCTGGAACGCTTCGGCCTGATGATTGATGGCAAACCCTTAACAGAAGAAGAGGCACGTCGTTTTATTGCTTTTGTCCGCATGGAACGCAGTATGGATTAAACCACAAGAAGACCCAGTACCGAGAAATACCATTCTCCGGTTGCTGGGCTTTTTTATGTCTTGATTTCCCTCCATCTATTCTATGCTTGTCGATGTGTGGTCAAGCGCGCTTGTTGTTGTCGGAGGATACGAAATGGTTCCAACGCTCCGGGTCGATTCCGCATTGCAGTAAAACTTTCATGATGTCCATCTGGGTTGCTTCGACTGGTTTACCTTTCGGCTTACGATCGCCCCTGTTTGGTTGCTTCATATTCATTCCGCTAACCTCTCTTATCTTTATACTTTCCCTACACTCCAAAACTAGCCTTATTATACTTGAGAAAGTTCCTCAATGTTGTCGTCTCATGGCGATAGCGTATTTTGTGCGGGTTCTAATTTTGTCGAAAACCAAATAGGAGCTCTACGGCGCCGCATTGGCCCCATAAAGCTCCTATTATTCTTAATACAACCAGTTGATGCATTCGAACTGGAATGGATTAACCTCCAGCACGTGCAAGTTCACGCATGTTCGCTTCAAAAGCAGCCAGCAAAGCAGCCTCTCCGGTCAGGCCCGTTGCCTGAATCCGTTCGATTTGCTCGGTCATTCGTTTGAAGTCCTTCGGAATAACCCGAACAAATTGCTCTACAGATTGCTGCCAGTTATCCAGAATGCGCTGACCTGTCGCACTTCCTGTGTTCGCAACATGACGTTGAATCATGCCTCGCAGATCTGCACTCTCAGATACATCTTCGATACGCTCCAAAAGTACCATTTCCAGATTACAACGTTTCAGGAATGTGCCTTTCGGATCATATACATAAGCAATGCCTCCGGACATCCCTGCTGCAAAGTTACGACCTGTATCTCCCAGAACGACGACACGTCCACCCGTCATGTACTCACAACCATGGTCGCCTACACCTTCAACAACCACTTTGGCACCCGAGTTCCGTACAGCAAACCGTTCCCCGGCAATACCACGAATATAAGCTTCACCACTGGTTGCCCCGTATAGAGCCGTGTTACCAATGATGATGTTATCTTCGGCATCAAATGTGGCTTTCGGTGAAGGCATGACGATCAGTTTACCTCCGGACAATCCTTTACCCACATAGTCATTGGAGTCCCCTTCAACGGTCAATGTCATCCCTTTAGGTACAAAGGCCCCAAAGCTTTGTCCAGCGGAGCCGACAAATTTGAATTGAACCGTATCTTCCGGCAATCCTGCAATTCCATATTTGCGCGTAATTTCACTACCCAAAATGGTACCTACTGCACGGTTTACGTTGGTAATTGGAAGGACCGCTTCAACCGGTTGACCGGATTCAAGCGCAGGTTGCGCCAATGGCAGCAACTGCTCCATATCTAGCGTCTCTTCCAATTGGTGGTTTTGATACTGTGTACGGTAACGTGCAGAGCCTTCTGGCATTTCAGGCACATGCAACAATACGGACAGATCTACACCTTTTTTCTTCCAGTGGTCTACAGCCTCTACCGTTTCGAGGCAATCGGTACGACCTACCATTTCCTGAATCGTACGGAATCCAAGATCAGCCATGATTTCGCGAACGTCTTCAGCGACAAAACGCATGAAGTTAACGACATGAGCAGGATCTCCCGTGTAATTTTTACGCAATTCAGGGTTTTGTGTTGCTACACCTACCGGACAAGTATCCATCTGGCAGACACGCATCATGATACAGCCGAGTGCAACCAGTGGTGCTGTAGAGAATCCATACTCCTCAGCTCCGAGCAAAGCTGCGATAGCCAAGTCACGACCATTCAGCATTTTTCCGTCTGTTTCCAGTACGACACGGTCACGCAGATTGTTCAACATCAACGTTTGATGTGTCTCTGCAAGACCCAGCTCCCAAGGCATTCCCGCGTGGCGAATCGAGCCTTGCGGCGATGCCCCTGTACCGCCGTCATAACCGCTTACGAGGATAATATCGGCACGACCTTTAGCTACACCAGCGGCAATCGTTCCAACACCGACTTCAGATACCAATTTAACGTTGATCTCTGCACGTGGGTTGGCATTTTTCAAGTCATAGATCAACTCAGCCAGATCCTCAATCGAGTAGATATCATGATGCGGTGGCGGAGAGATCAGACCTACACCCGGTGTTGATCCACGAACCTCAGCAACCCAAGGATATACCTTACGTCCAGGCAACTGTCCACCTTCACCCGGTTTTGCTCCCTGTGCCATCTTGATCTGAATCTCGTCGGCATTAACCAGATAGTTGGATGTTACACCAAAACGTCCGGATGCCACCTGTTTGATCGCACTGCGACGAGAATCACCGTTACTATCTTTAATGAAGCGAGCCGGATCTTCGCCGCCTTCACCTGTATTGGATTTACCACCAACACGGTTCATCGCAATAGCGAGATCTTCGTGTGCCTCTTTGCTGATTGAACCGAAGGACATTGCCCCTGTTTTGAAACGGCGCATAATGTCTTCCACGGATTCCACTTCTTCCAAAGGAATCGCAGGACCAACCGGTTTCAGTCTCAGCATGGAACGAATGGTCAGCAATTGATCATTTTCGCCTTGCACGAGTTTGGAATACTTTTTATACAGTTTGTAATCGCCAGTACGTACTGCATGCTGCAGCGTATGGATCGTTTGCGGATTGAACAGATGCTCTTCTCCGTCGTTACGCCATTGGTATTCCCCGCCGGAATCCAGTACTTTGTCATTGCCATCTTTGTCCGTAAAGGCACGGTTGTGATGAGTCAATGCTTCGGCAGCCACTTCTTCCAGGCCAATCCCGCCAATTCGGGATGGCGTCCACGTAAAGTAACGATCAACGAAGTCCGATTTCAGACCCACGGCTTCAAAGATTTGAGCTCCTCGATAAGACTGAATCGTCGAGATTCCCATTTTGGACAATATTTTAATAACGCCCTTGGTAGCGGCTTTAATGTAGTTCTTCACGGCTTTCTCATGTGAGATGCCACGCAGCAACCCTTGCTGAATCATGTCATCCAGCGTTTCAAACGCCAGATACGGATTCACGGCACTTACGCCGTAACCAAGCAACAAGGCATAGTGATGAATGTCACGCGGCTCTGCCGATTCAAGCAAAATGCTGACTTTGGTTCTGGTTCCTTTACGAATCAGATGGTGATGCAAACCTGCTACAGCCAGCAATGCTGGAATAGCCGCATTCTCTGCGTCCACACCACGGTCAGACAGGATCAAAATGTTGTGCCCTTTGTCAATGACACGGTCTGAAGCTTCGAAGAGTAGTTCCATCGCTTTGCGAAGTCCTTCTGCGCCCTCTTTTGCTGTAAAGAAGATCGGAATCGTCATGGAACGGAAGCCCGGACGACGAACGTGGCGAATCTTCGCAAAATCCTCATTAGAGAGTACCGGTGTATCCAAACGAATCTGGCGACAACTCTCAGGTTCAGGATTCAGCAGATTACGCTCAGGTCCGATCGTTGTTGCCGTAGACGTTACAATCTCTTCACGAATCGCATCGATCGGTGGATTGGTAACTTGTGCAAACATCTGCTTAAAATAGTTATACAGACGCTGCGGACGATCAGACAGAACTGCCAGTGGTGCATCATAACCCATGGAGCCTGTAGCTTCCATACCTGTTGAAGCCATTGGCTCCAACACTTTGCGCAATTCTTCAAATGTATATCCATAGGCCAGCTGAAGCTGGGTCACGTTATCATGTTTTGGATCAGGCAGTTCCGGTGCATCCGGCAGCTCATTCAGATCCATCAGATGCTCATCGAGCCAATCCTGATAAGGATTCTCGGCCGCAATGAGAGCTTTCACTTCCTCATCCGCGATGATACGGCCTTGCTCTGTATCGACAAGCAGCATCCGTCCAGGACGCAGACGATCTTTGTAGAGAATTTCTTCAGGAGCGATATCAAGTACCCCTACCTCGGAGGACAATATAATGCGGTCATCTTTCGTTACATAGTAACGTGCAGGACGCAGACCATTACGGTCAAGAGTTGCACCAATCTGCAAACCGTCGGTAAAGGCCATTGCTGCTGGTCCGTCCCACGGCTCCATCATCGTGCTGTGATATTCATAGAATGCCTTTTTGGCAGGGTCCATTCCCTCATCTGTACTCCAAGGCTCAGGAACCATCATCATGGCCACGTGTGGCAATGAACGGCCGCTCAAATACAGGAACTCCAGTGTGTTATCAAACATGGCTGTATCCGAACCATCCGGATTGATAACCGGTTTTACTTTCGAGATGTCGTTACCGAACAATTCGCTCTCAAACAGCGACTGCCGGGCATGCATCCAGTTCACGTTACCACGCATCGTATTGATCTCACCGTTGTGGATCATGAAGCGATACGGATGGGCACGTTCCCAGCTTGGGAATGTATTCGTACTAAAACGGGAGTGAACAAGCGCAATCGCTGATTCCACGAGATCTTCCTGAAGATCCAGATAGAACTGTCCCACCTGTTCCGTTGTAAGCATGCCTTTGTAGACAATTTTGCGACAGGACAAGCTTGGCAGGTAGAATGAACCACCTTCTGCTTCATCCGCCGAATAACGAATAGCCAGCTCCGCACGTCTACGAATGACGTACAATTTCCGTTCAAATCCCAATTCATCCTTAACATCTGTCGATCTTCCAATGAACACCTGACGCACATAAGGCTTCGCTGCAAGCGCAGAACGTCCCAGCATCTCATCAAACGTAGGCACATCCCGGAAACCGAGGAACGTCTGGCCTTCTTCTTCGATGATCTTCTTAAGGCTCTCTTCATGCGCGCTCCGAATGACAGGGTCCTGTGAAAGGAATAGCATCCCTACGCCGTAGAAGCCCTGTTCAGGTAATGCAAAACCAAGACGGTCCGCTTCCTGTGCAAAATAGCGATGTGGAATCTGGATCAAGATACCGGCTCCGTCACCGGAATTCGGCTCACTGCCCTGTCCTCCGCGGTGTTCCATGTTACTGAGCATGGTCAGTGCCTGACTAACGATGTCGTGTGAAGGTACTCCTTTGATGTTGGCAACAAAACCCATTCCGCATGCGTCTTTTTCGAACTGTGGGTCGTACAGACCCTGTTTAGGAGGTAATCCGATGTGTCTCATGGAACGCAACCTTTCTATAGTGAAGTATTTCGGAAAGATCAAGAACATAGGCAACAAGCAACAATGAAACGGGAGGGGCAGGCATTTTCAACATGAAAAATCACCTGCTGGATGAACGAGGGCGACAGCAATAAGGGCTGTCAATCTTATAAGTGCTGCTATTGCGGCAGAGGCCATCCATGAGATGAGCTGGTCCGGATCACCCGGTAAACAGCTTGGTATAACAACATGCAACCGCTGGCACGGCCGCTGATATGGAGCGACGTTTTTTGATATAGTTCTATTATTTTAACACCGACCTAACATCAGCGCAATTTAAACTTTTTAATACCTCTGATAAGAAATGTTTTGCAGTACAGCTTTAGTGTGCTGATGCTAAAATTCATCTCTTTTTCGGATAATTATACACATTTTATGTCAGAGTACAACTAATTTTAATTGCTGACAAAAGAAAATCATTCCATATGTGGCCTGCGTTTAACCATAGTTGGGCCAATTTCTCTTGCCATGATCCAGCGAATATCTTCATCCTTATGCATTTGTATACAAAAAGAGTCTGCAGCCCATTTTCGGGTCGCAGACTCTTTGCACTATTTGACTACTATATTGCATAATTTTGATACTTGAGTTCAAAGTTTATTTTCACTATTCTGTCCTATTCCGGTTTAATTCGGCTTATGCCGTCACCACTTGACCGGATTCAGTCACTTCGGCTTCTTTTTTGCGACGTCTGCCGCTCCAAAGGAAGAAAGCCAAGGTCAGCAACACAGATATACCTGCATAGATTGCCAGAATACCGACCTGATGCCACATCACATCGAAATTGCCACTGGATACAACTGCTTTGAAGCCCATGATGCTGTGCGTCATTGGCAGCCAAGGGCTAAATGCCTGAAGCCACGACGGAATCAGCTCTACCGGGAAGGTTCCCGCACTTGCTGCAAGCTGGAAGACCAATAACAGAATGACAACATAACGTCCTGGCAAGTCAAGCCAAGTTACGAGGGCCTGAACAATAAACATAAAGGTCAGTCCCGTAAAGATCGTGAACAGATAGAACAGCGGTACACTGTGCGTTTCCAGTCCAAGACCGTAGAGCATGAAGCTTGCCACGATTACGGATTGGATAATACTCACAAAGCCGAATACGAGTGTACGGCTGACAAAACGGTTCCAACCTGTTGCACCCGGTACGGATGTTTCCCGCATCTTCAAAACAATCGTTGAAATCAGCGATCCAACAAACAAACCGATGGACAGGAAGAACGGCGTCAACCCTGTACCGTAATTGCTCACGTTCTCTGTTGTGTTCTCGGACGTATTCACAGGTTCAGCGAACATATTCACCACATCGTCCGTTTTCTTGACTTCTGACGTTTTCTGAGCCGCATCGTTCAGCTTGGTAGCCAGTTCGCTTGAGCCGTCTTTCAGCTCAGTTAAACCGTCTGCCAGCTTGCCTGCTCCGTCACCGAGTTGTTTGGAGCCGTCCGTTAGCGAACTCACACCACCGCTCAGTTTACCCACACCCGTTTGCAGGGCTGTAGTTCCGGAGCCCAGTTGCTTGGCTCCATCTGCCAGCAATGTGCCGCCACTTGCAGCCTCGCCCAGCTTGCCGCTAAATTGCTTCAGACCATCGGAGAGTTTCGCTCCGCCTTGGCTAAGCTGTCCAGCGCCCGCCAGCAATTGCTGCTGACCATCCACCAACTGATTCGCACCTGTCAGAAGCTGCTCTTGGCCTCCATGCAGCTCGGACGCACCTGCTGCCAGTTGCTGATTGCCCTGATGTAATTGATTTGCACCCTGCGCAAGCTTTTGTTCGCTCTCATGCAGTTGCTTACTGCCTTCAGCGACTGCTGCACTGGCTGCCAGCAGCTTCTGTACGTCTTCACTGGCTGCCAGTTCAGGGTTGGATGCAGCTAGCTGCTTCAACCCGTCAGCAACGCCTTGAGCACCGTCAGCAACCTTGCTGCTGCCATCTACTGCCGATTGCAGGCCAGTGGCCAAGGTGCCACTGCCTTGGACTGCACTTTGCAGACCCTCAGACAGCTTCGCACTGCCTTGCTCTGACGATTGCAGACCCGCTTGCAGCTTGCCTGCTCCGTCCACGGAAGACTTCAGTCCAGTTTCCAGCTTGGCACTGCCATCCTTCAGCTGGTCTGCACCGCTCTGAAGCTGGCTTGTCGCCGCAGCTTGAAGCTGCTGCAAACCGGATACCAGATTCGATGTTCCACTTTCAAGTTTGGTTGCACCCGTGTGTAGTGCATTGACGCCATCACTTAGTGGAGACAAGCCATCCTGAAGTTCCAAAGTACCAGATGCCAGCTTCTCCAGATTATCCTTGAGCTTCACAGCTCCATCATCCAGCTTGCCTGCGCCCGTATTCAATTCTCCTGCGCCTTCGCCAGCTTCTGCCAATCCGTCCGACACTTCGGAAAACTTGTCGAACAGGGTCTCCGCGTAGGATTCCGTTACTTTGGCCGAAACCTTAGCTTTCAGATCCTTGATGGCCGTTTTGCCAATCTGCGCACCCACGAAGCTGTAATTTCCATTCGGTTCATAGATCAGATCAGCCGGTTCTGGCTTGTCATCAAGCAATGTGGTTGCCTGGGATGAAAAGTTTTCCGGGATCGTAATTTGCATATAATACTTGTCGTTTTCCATGCCTTCTTTGGCTTGGCTGGCACTGACAAAGTCCCATTTAAAATCTGCATTCTTCTTCAGTTCATCCACGAGGTCACTACCGACATGCAATGATTTGCCTTCCAGCTCTGCACCTTTATCAAGGTTAACAACCGCAACCGGCATTTCATCGACATGACCATATGGGTCCCAGTAGGCCGCCAAATAGATACCACTATATAGAATCGGTATAAACAAAATTGCAATAACGGGGATCAACACCTTCGGGTTTCTCACGGCCGATCCCACATCCTTGAAAAACACGGATAAAGATTTCATGTCATTTTCTCCCCTTGTTCTCTCTGCTTCCTAAGCAGAATAACCATAATGAAATTAATTTGAGGCGTTTCGTAAATTTACCGAAACACGAAGTGACTACTTTCCTCAAACGGTCACTTTAGAGCAAAAAAACAAACCTGTCTCTCGACAAGCCTCACTGCCTTCAATCGTATGACTAACCCATATTATAGTAAGAATAAATTCGGGTTACGTTGCTGCAGCAATTCCTTCCATTAAGAAAAGGCGAAAGTAATTCTTGATTTCCTCTTTGCTCAGCGGCTCGTGTAGCTTGCTCCAGTCTGAGGTGAGGGCAATGTACAAACGAATCATCATAAAGGCTACTACTTGTGGATCACAATCACGAATTTCTCCGTTGTCTCTTGCCTTCTCAAGCTCCCGTGCCAGAAAATCGGAGATGACTTTCTCCACTTTCTCCAAACCTTCCTTGGCCTGAAGAGTTCCAAAATCCTTAAGCTCCTGGGACAATTTAACCAGCAAATCGTGATCACGGCGAAACTCCAGCAATGAATCAAGCACACGAAACAGATTATCAAAAAAAGCACTTTCCTGATGAACTTCACGATGAGCAATGTTTTTCATTTCCTGGATTACTTCCACCAAAATCTGATCAAACAATTGTTCCTTATTCGTAAAGAACGTGTAGATCGTTCCCTTGCCAACATTCGCAATCTTCGCTACCTGATCCATCGTGGTTGCCTTGTATCCAAACATGGCAAAAGACTGCGCGGCTGCATGAATGACCTGCTGTCTCCTGTCAATCGGAGCCATCATATCCCTCCTCGTTTTCGTTGATCGTCCTCTTTAAATGACCAAAAATACAATTCAGTCATTCGGTCAAAACCAAGATTACCACTCTCATCATCAGATTGCAACCCTAACATTAAAAAATTGTGTTAATTTTTTTTAACCGAAATGCAGTGGAAACTGCTTCTATCGTCGTCTATAGTGTATGATGACTCCAATAACACGGATAAAAACGAAGTTTTGATGTATCAGAACATTAACTATAGTGTAAATATGTAACGAATGAACATGATTTTCCGCTTCGCTGTATATTCATGTAGTAATGCAACGTGCGGTATGACTGTGAATGTTAAATTTAAATTGATGAATAAAGGTGAACTCATGCGAAAACCAAGAGTGCTCTTGTTATCCGAAGGTTTCGGCACCGGTCACACCCAGGCCGCCCATGCGCTCGCAAGCGGCATTAAGAAAGTCAGTCCACATGTGCATAGTCGGGTTATTGAGCTCGGCAAATTTTTAAATCCAACCATGGCTCCGCTTATTCTGTCTGCATACCGCAAGACACTAACCGTTCAGCCCAAGCTGGTCAGTCTTCTGTATCGGACACAATATAACAAATCACTAAACGGATTTACCAAACTGGCCTTGCATCGGATTTTCTATACACAGACGGCTCAGGTCGTATCCCAATTGAAACCCGATGCCGTGATCTGTACTCATCCATTTCCGAATGCGGTCATCTCACGACTGAAACGTCAGGGACTTAATATTCCACTATATACACTGGTCACAGACTACGACGTACATGCAACGTGGATTAATCCCGAGGTCAACAAATATTTGGTATCCACGCCACAAGTAAAGGCTCTGCTTGAGATCAGGGGTGTTGAACCCTCTCGCATCCAAATTACCGGTATTCCTGTTCATCCTGACTTCTGGGAAGCAGGAGACAAGGTAAGCCTCCGACAGGAAATGGGGCTTCAGAACATGCCCACTGCTCTGCTAATGGGGGGCGGATGGGGACTTTCCTTTGATGAAGAGCATATGAAGACCCTCACGTCATGGGCGGATCGTGTACAGCTGCTGTTCTGTCTGGGAAGCAATGAGAAAATGATTGCCAAGCTGAAGGAAATGTCCTGCTTCCAACATCCGAATATACGCATTCTTGGGTATACCCGTGAGGTCAGCAAACTGATGGACGTATCCGATGTGCTCATTACGAAACCAGGTGGCATGACTTGTACAGAAGCATTGGCTAAAGGCTTGCCGATGTTATTCGTACCTCCATTGCCGGGACAGGAAGAAGAGAACTGTGAATATTTTGTACAAGCCGGATACGGCCAGATCATTCACTCTGCTGACGTTATTACCAATCGCTTCAGGCATTTGTGTGAGCAGATCTATGCACCACGTGAAGCTGAAAGCCAGCTGAAATCAGTCCACAAACCAGGGAACAGAAACACCTACGATCCAACGTGTTGTGCCCAGGCTGTCCATGATTTATTGTTCCCGGCTACAGCGGAAGTCACAACGGCGCCCAAGGAGCGCTTCACAGCCGGAATTGGGGCAACTTCGCTGTCAGGTACCAGAATTCCATTCTAGTAGCTCTATGACCCCTTCTAATCGTTCTACGAAGGCGTTTCATCTCTTAAAGACATGTACAAAGAAGGTTCCCCTCCATTAATCCGGAAGGGAACCTTCTTTTATTTCATTCATATCTCCGTATGATTTGCTGCAAAAAAGGGTAATTTAAATAAGAAACTATCATCACCAATGAAATTAAAAACGACGAAATAAAACTGCATTACAGGGCTTTTCAAGGTCTATGTAGCGAATACATAGTTAACTACCCTGCCTGTTTGCAGAATTTACAGGTCAATTACTTGTAAAAAGTATGATGCCCGATCGTTTTTACTTTTTTCTGGGAGCGAGCCACTGTCAGATCGTCCGCAAGCGTCAATGACAAGAAATAATACGTATCATCGGCGACTTCCTTTTTCCCATTCAACGCTGCATTAACTGCTTTGATACTGTCCTCATTAGGAGTAACACGTTTCAAGCGCCCGTTCGCTACAGGACTGAATTGAGATTTCTGGTAGATTACTTTGTAAATGGTATCGGGAAAATTGGCTGACCGCAGCCGGTTTAAGACAACATTGGCAACTGCCACTTTGCCTTCGTACGGTTCACCTTCCGCCTCTGCCATGACGATTTTTTGCAGCAGAAGCAGCTCTTTATCGGACACACTGTAAGACCAGGTTGCAAGTTTCGAGTCTTCCTGGTTCAGGAGTTTGGTCCGTGTAAAGTAAAGTTTTTGGGGGGGAGTCGTAATTGCAGCTACCTCTTTGGCACGCTTTACTTTAGCCAATTTCAGTGCAGCCTCTTTCTTCGCTTTGGCCGCTGCTGCAGCTCGGGCCGCATGTTTAGCCTTGGCTTCTTTCTGTTCCTGCTCTTCCTGGGCAGCCGTCAGCCAGTTCTTGGCCGGAAGCGAATTGGTCCAGTTATCAGTCTGTGTAGACGCATCAGAAGATAGACTTGTCCCGTCTTCCATCATACGCCTGTCTCCGCTAAAAGAATTTTCGCTATTTTCTGCAGATGCCGCAAGTTCGGTCATCTGTTTGCTATCACTTGCCTCATTCCATTTTCCAGTCGCCTGAACGACGTTAGCCCCCACTATACATACAAGCAGCACAGATAACATCGGTGCTACCCAACGATTCTTGCTTATAATATCCATTCGAAGATTCCTCCTGTCGAAACAATTCCCTAATCTAAGTAACCACAAAAAAAGAATTTGAATAACGATGGCTAATATTACATAGGGAATAACGTTATGTCAATGTGATTTTATGTCATATCAATGAGTTTCAGGAAAAAGAAAACGTATCCACAACCTCATACATCGGCGCCTGACCTGGCTGTGTCACATAAAGCACAAAATCTTGGACCATCCAAGAATTAACACCTGAAAATTGTCCTGGAAGCACTCCAAATATTCCTTTATCTTCATTTCCTGGGTTCTGGCCCAGAAATTTACGCGCAATCGTAATATGAGGAGAATAAGGTCTTAATTCGGCCTCAAATCCAAGGGAAGAAGTTGCGCCCACGATCTGTTTTTGCAGAAGATGAAGTTGATCCATTTCTCCTTCAACACCTTTCCACAGCACCTTTGGTGCCTCTTCCAAACCGAACGTTCCCCATCCGGATAATTGCAGTTCAAAAGGCTGGAACCCAACCGTTACCGAACGCAGCGCTTTCCGCAGATGTCCAATGTCACTAACAAGGGTATCTCCCAGAAATTGCAATGTAATATGATAATCCCGGTAGTCCGTCCATTTGCGAAAATCAAGCTTTCCTTGCACCTGTTCCGCAGACATCCGAAGTAAATTCTGAATATGTGCAGGCACCCGGAGTGCAATAAATAATCGTTCCCGTCGGGATGGAAGATCCGTATGTGAATGTGAATAGTTATTCATGGTATACACCTCTTCTAAAGTTCGTTTTATTATTTCACAGTCGTCTCTATGGTTTCAAGCTGGTTAAGTATAGAGTGACACAATTTTTGGGATTTGCACATGAGGCTGTATTCCTGCCTTTTACGCACATCACCTTCTTTTCTGCTAAACTAATACCACAACTTATTTCAATTCAGGAGGCCACTAAACTATGGGTAAAATTGTATGTTTTCCATCATTGTCGACAAAGCAGCAGCAACGCATTCTGGATGCAGCACCAGGTTATACACTTACGGTTGGCAAAGCCAAAGAGATTGACACATCGGAGTTAAAAGAAGCCGAAATTATCTTAGGCTGGTCTCCTCTGGTAACCGAACATGCACTGAAAGAAAACAGCCCTTTGAAATGGGTTCAGGTCTGGTCCGCAGGTGTGGACAACCTTCCTTTCTCAGATTTGGAACAAAAAAGCATATTGCTAACCAGTGCTAATGGCGTACATGCCATTCCCATAACCGAAATTATTCTGGGCATGATGTTGTCCCACAGTCGCTGGCTCAGACAGGCAATGCTGCACCAGCAACAGGCGGAGTGGAAATCACCAAGCAAACCACTTCCGGAATTGCATGGCAAAACAGCGGTCATCGTCGGTGTGGGAGAGATTGGATCAGAAACCGCACGTATTCTCAAAGCGCTAGGCATGAACGTCATCGGGGTTCGGCGCTCCGGAAAAGACGTTCCAAATGTAGACCAAATGTACAATATGTCCGGCCTACACGAAGCTCTGGGGCAAGGCGATTACGTCATCAATATTTTGCCACTCACAGATGAAACGTATCATATCTATAATCAGTCTGCATTTAAGCATTTCAAATCCGGTTCCTGTTTCGTCAACGTGGGACGTGGCCCAAGCGTGAATACGGAAGCTCTGCTGGGTGCACTGGACAGTGGACAGGTTGCCTTTGCTGCACTTGATGTATTCGAGGAGGAACCGCTCCCCGCAGATCATCCACTATGGGGTAAGGATAACGTCTTGATTACTCCGCATATTGCAGGCAGTACAGAGCAATACACCGAGCGGGCACTTGATATTTTTGTTCAAAATTTGGAAGCATATATCGCCGGAAAAACCCTTCCGCTCAATCTGGTGAATTATAGTCATAAATACTAAAAATTCCAGATGTTCCTATGTGAAATTGTACAAATTCATGTAAGGTAGTTTCCCAACGATAATCAAAAACCTCCATACCGGAAAATGGATTTTTTCCGGTATGGAGGTTTTTTCTGTTATTTTCAGCGCAGTCGTTCTAAGTGCATAGCCAAATGTGACGTATAAACGTACCTTTGTTCACCGTTCGATAATGATCGATGTTCCATCCGGCATCCAGAATGTGCCCCTCCACCCTTTCGGTGGAAACAATCACTGCCCGTCCTGCAAGTCTCTTCAAACTCGTCAACATAGCAAGTTGTTCCTCATCCGGAAGAATAGAACAGAGATTATATGGCATGTCCAGAATGGCTGCATCGTAGAAACCTTCCAGATCATTCATATCCCCGAGGGTAATTCTGGTTGGATCATACCCATAATGAGGAAGATTAATGCGCGCACCCTGTACCGCCAAAGGGTTCAAATCATTTCCTTTGGCCTCAATTCCCATCGACAATGCCTCAATTACAACAGTTCCCATTCCGCAGCATGGATCGAGCAATTGATGTCCCTCCACTTGCGGAATAGCAATATTGACTAACGCTCTGGCTAACGTAACACCAAGGCCTGTGGAGTAATTCTGCGGCTTCTGATGATGGGTTTGCCACGAGCGATCAGCTTCAGTCCATTGACCGAAGAGCCATTTTCCATTCACATGCATTAGTCCAAAAGTCACGTCAGGCTGTTTCATCATAGCTTTGCCTTGAATGCACATACCCAGCTCTTTTTCCAACAGACGGGAATGCGCATAATCCGGCATGTCATCGCCATCTTTCAAGCAGACAACCTTGAACGTTTCACCAGATGACAGGTTGATTTGTGAAGCGGCAGATTTCAGACCTGCCACTGTATCCGCTTCGGCCATCACATCCAGTCTGCCCCGGACAAACGGACTTCTACCTGGTGGAATGCAAATATTGGAGCGAACATAAGCGTGATCTCCTGAACCAATATCTGTCCCAGGTACGAGCATCATTCCCAATTCCAATTCACATAGGGCACGTTCATTCTCATGGCAAGCGAAGGTATATACATAACTTCCGACAACTGAATCTTTGCTGTTTGTAGAGCTCAATATGGTAGCCGTCCTTCATGTTTCTTCTATTATAAGAAGAGGTTTTATATTTTTAATTTTTCAATGGAAGAAAGCAGATCTTCAGACAGGTCTTTCAAGGTTTGAATATTGCCGCTAATTGTTTCCATCGAACTCACCTGTTCCTCGGCCGATGCAGACACTTCCTCTACACTTGCTGCGGATTCCTCGGATACTGCCGAAATTTGTTGACTGAAATCATTCATGCGTCCGCTCGCTTCCTGCATGCCTTCCAGTCCATCCGTCATTGTACCAATGACCTGGACCATACCCTCTACCGACTCACTAATGGTACGGAACAGATTGCCGGAATTACGTACTTGCTGCTGCCCTCGTTCTGTTTCCAGTACACCTGTTCGCAATTCCTCAACAACACCCTGAGAATCCTTCTGAATATCCTCCGTGATGACGGTAATCTCTTCTACAGAAGTCCGAACGGCCTCAGACAACTTCCGCACTTCTGCTGCAACAACTGCAAATCCGCGTCCACTCTCTCCTGCACGGGCAGCTTCGATGGAAGCATTCAATGCGAGCAGGTTGGTCTGGCGCGCAATGTCATGAATGACTTGAACCAACTGCGATATATCTTCATTTTTGCGGTCCAGCTGTTCCATCTTGTTCATGGAAGACGAAACTGCACCTGCAATCTGTAGCATTTGGTTCACGGATTGCTCCATGGACTCGCGACCGGTCTGTCCTTGTTTCAGAATCAGGTCTGACATTAGCCGAAGCTGGTGCCCCTGCTCCGAATGTTGCTGAATGTTTGCATTCAGTCCCTCGACGGTACGGGCGGATTCCACAGCCGTTTCCGCCTGACTCTCTGCCGCTTTTGCCGACTCTTCCATCGTTATGGCAATTTGGCGACTGCCGATCTTAACCTCTTCAGAGGAAATGGCCAATTCACTGCTTTGGCGGTTGACGGCTTCAGCGATTCGTCTGACATTCAGTACCATGGAGGTCAGATTACCTTTCATGTCATTCACGGCTTTGGCAAGAACACCAACTTCGTCTTCATGTTTGGTATGTATGTCCTGGACATTCAATTGACCTTCCGCAATCAGTTTAACGGCACTGATCACCCGAAGCAGTGGTTTAACGACTTGTGAACGGATAATAGGGATCGCAATTGCTGTAATGATAATCATCACAAGAACACCAATGACGATAATGATTCGTCCATCTTGGACGGATCTGATCGTCTGAGCCGCAGAGAGATCGGACTGCTCCTGATTGTAATTCACTAGATAGTCCAGATGAACTTGCATGGCATCGAAGGAGGCTGCCCCTTTTTCGGATACTTCCTTAGCCAGTTGTTCCTGACCTTCATCACTCAGCTTGATGGATTGCGTGTTAATTTTGAGATACGCTTCCCACTTTGTCTTTAAAGCTTCCCAATGTTCTTTTTCTTCATCGGTCTTCTCCTGTTGATCATATATTTTAATAGCCTGAGCCGTTTCGCGAATGTATTTGGTGCGCTCTTCAGCAAGGTCCGCTTTGGCCCCTGCCTGTGCATCAAAGTGACGATAGCTCAATGACAAAATGTGTTCTGTTGTATAATTCAATCGGTTAATATGCTGGATGGAGGGCATCCAATTATTGGTGATCATATTCGTGTTTTTTTCCATCGAGTTCATTTGTGTAACAATCGTGACACTAAGAAGAATTAAACAGAGGATTAATAGATAGAACGCGATGCTGATACGCAGACCGATACTCTTGATCTTGAATCTGCTGAACATATGATTTCCCCCTTGTGCCCATCTTCGGCCACTTCCGTATTTTAGGTGCTTTTGTCGTTGTTTTACCCTTCTTTTGGCATCTTGCAAATTACTCTTTTCTTTATTATATCTATAGGAAAAGAGACGTAAAGTATTATAACATTCTTTTGTTTTAGTCATGCTTTAATTTGTAAAATCTTGTGATTATTTCACATCACCTGTTGAACAGAATCGAATGATGTAAAATTCAGACTAAAATGAAGCAAAAAAGAGCTGCAGCATACGGCTAATATCCGATCTGCAGCTCTTACGATTTGAATCCATGCAGATGGCGGTATGGAACCCGCCATTCTTTGTATCATAACGGCTAGCAGCCGCCCTCTTATGCGTTCAACAGCAACTTGTATGAAGCCAACCTTCTCTCGTAATCTGGTCCAGTTGTCACTACAAGCAGCCGATCCGTATTCAGCCTTTGGCACACCTGCTGCAACTGTTTCGAGACTTGTTCAGGTGTACCGGCATAATGCCGTTGTACCTCATTCTCATTGGCATCGGTCATGTCGTTGGTGCCGGTACTTGTGCTGACATGGTCAGACTGCGCTGAAACTTCTTTTCCGACGGTTCTGCGTCTCTCCGCCATTTCGCTACTCCAGGACAACGCCTCTTCCTGCGTCTCCGCGCACAGCACACTTAGAGCAACCATAACCTCCGGTTCTTTCCTATTGGCGCTGGGGGTAAAGCCCTCCCGATAACGCCGCACAGCTTCCGTACCATCCGCATCACTCATGAATTGTCCGAATACATACCCCATACCGAAGCGAGCGGCAAACTCAGCACTCTTCACGTTGGTACCCAACATCCATAAGGATAATGGAAGCTCCGGAATCGGGCGGGCCGTCACCGGATGTTCCTCATAAGTGTATCGATCTTCCAGTAGTTCGGTCAGTGCCGCGAGCGATTCAGGCAACTTGGACACATGCTGCAAGTAATTGCCACTCAAGGCCATCGTTGCATGGGGACCGCCCCCAGGAGCACGTCCCAAGCCTAACTCAATGCGCCCCGGGTAGAGCGCCGCCAACAGTCGGAACGACTCCGCTACCTTAAGCGGGCTATAGTGGGGTAATAGCACAGCACCGGATCCAAGCTGGATTGTATTCGTCCGCGCGCCAATATGGGCAAGCAACACTTCCGGTGATGCTGATGCAAGTTCGTCCATGTCATGGTGCTCAGACGTCCAGTACCTTGAATATCCCCATGCTTCAGCATGCTGCGCAAGTGTAACGGATTGTTGCAGCGCCTGCTCTGCTGTGGCGCCGTTCAACCTTGGAACAAGGTCAAGTACGCCCAGATTGTATTTTCCACTGATGTTCGCACCCAAGCGTCTCATCTCCCTTCGTCTCGCTTATCTCTAATCCAGATCGTAAATGGAACCGACCTTGAGGCCGTATAGTTCATTGTATATTTTCTCGGCAAAAGCATCCGTCATCCCGGCAATATAATCAATCACCATATGCTCCCAAGTCCAGATCGGATTCGCCTTCGCCTGATCCTTCTCATAACGTTGCAGCCAATCGGACGGAATTATAGATTTGGATGTTTCCGGGTCAAGAAAAGCATCCCACAGACGCTTGATCATCCATTCACTGCGCTTTTGCAACCTCTGCACACGCAGGTCACGAATCATGGTCACCCAGGCAAAGCTCTTAAGCACACTTACCGTACGCAGCATATCGAGATCCTCGGCGCCTTCACGGACAAACGTCACCTTTTTCCAGTCTCCGTTATCAATAACCCCCAGGCTAGCGACAAAAAGGCTGACCCAGTAAGCCTTGACCTCACGGCGGGTACGTGAGTAATCATGCTCGCAGAACGGCATCTTTTCATTCCAGATGCGCAGGAACGAAGCGAGGACTTCTTCAACTTTTTTGCCAATCGCTTCCCTTGTCCATCCGTTCCAGAACAGATCCTCCAGTGTCGTAATCTTATCCACAATCAATCGATTGATATGCGGATCTTGCAGGAAATGCTCGTGTACTTCGATTTTGCCTGCCTTGATGCCATCTTCCAGATCATGTGCGGAATACGCAATATCGTCGCAGAGGTCCATAAGCTGCGCTTCAAGCGTCTTTTTGCCAGCAGGAATGTTCCAACGATCGCGAATCTCGCGGATATACTGCCATTCATGATGATACATGCCTTTCTTGCTCTCCGTGCCAGGATACGGGTACTTATTGATGCCAAGCAGCACCGCATCCGACAGGTTCAGCCCATCGATATCTTCCCGTTTTTCCAAATACATAATGAGACGGAAGTTATGCGCGTTGCCTTCAAAGTGCTCATACTTCCGCTTGAGCTCTGCACGAATCTCCGGTTCCGGTTGAGGCGATTTGGCCCCGCGATTTTTCTTCATGATTTTCTTGACCTCTGTGTTGATGAGATCATCGAGGATGCCATCCAGCACTTCTTCCCCTTTATGCCCAAAAGGCGGGTGGCCGAAGTCATGCGCAATCGCGGCACACTCCACCACTTCCGAATCAATAATCAGTCCGGGGCTGTCCGCCTGGTTCAACTCCACCTCCGGGTAGCGACGCAGCAAACTTCTTGCCGCTTCTCGTGCAATCTGCGCCACTTCCAAGGAGTGGGTCAATCGTGTGCGATAATAATCGCCCGTTCCTGCACCAAACACCTGCGATTTGCCTTGCAGCCGACGAAAAGTCGGTGAATGTATCAGTCTGGAATAGTCACGCTCATAGGCTGCACGAGCTCCATCCAGTTTCGTTAGTTCAGGGTATTGTCTATGTTCTCTCAGATCGTTCCATTGCATGTTGATCACTCCTAGCCGACTGTCTCTATTTTGAGTGATTATACACATATTCTGCAGTTTCGAAAAGCAAAACCTGTCTGCGATTGTCATCTCTTCTCACATCAACTTGTGATGCACAGTCGTCTTCTCTTATTATACCCTGCCAGACTATCATCCGTGCACCTAAATGATAATGATCAAGAATGAAAATATAATTTACTCAAATTTTCTCAGCTCTAAAAATGGCTAAAATCGAAAGGCCAAACGATTTGGAAATACCCGCCTGAGAGCTTTCCCGATGTGAAGCGTAGCAAAAAGTTTAGAAAAACGAGATTGTTTGAACAAGGAGTGTTGTTGTTCATAGGGTTATACACCATTCTTTTTCATGGTTGCTCAAGACTTCCATGAACTAAAGTCAATAGGAGTAACTAAATTGAATTCTTACTTACGCCTTAAGGGTTTAAGTTAACATTCTAGGTACGAAAGTTGAGTTAAAGCACAACGTATTCCATTGATTAAATTCTCCTAAAAAAAATGTTCGGTAAAGTATCCCTCAAAGAATGAGAAATCTACTTTACCGAACATTTAATTCTAAGTCCCGACATACTCACATTACTTTTGATGATTGAAATTTTGCGAGTTTCAAGTTATGAAGAATTGTTGATTTTTTTTCTCTCGCTAGCTGATTGTAACTTATCCCTAAAAATAACCATGTAGTCAAGTAGGAAAATTCCGGGACGGATAACATTAAGGATACATAAATTATGAGCAAAGAAATTTTAAGACCATCATTAAAATAGTTTCTCTTTAATTTAAACATTGGATATAAGAAAAATATACTAAAGAAAATAAATCCAAAAATACCGCTATTAACCAATAATGTAGAGAAAAAATCCGTTGACCGAACATATCCAAATCCAACCCCGAACAACTTATTGAAAAATGGCATATGTGAAAAATATTCTAGATGTTTGAACATAGAAGAGGATCTTTGAATTCCAGAGTGAGAATCAATCTTATTAAATAGTAAGAATTCAAGAACAGATGCAACTCTTTTATAATTTAGGATAACTAAAATTGTGGAGAAATATATGAGTATTTGACAATATCTATCTCTTAAATGATAACGCAAAACTCTATACATGAAATAAATTAATATTCCTAAAAATGCGGTCGAAGAGGTAGATAAAATTAATGCTATTAGCATGGGAATGTGGAATAAAGGTTTCCGTAAATGTATTGCGAATATCCAGAGAGGTAATACAGTTAGCGCGAAAGCGCTTGGCTCTCCTGTTAGACTCTTCATTCTGAGTGTATCTATTCCAAAAGCATCAGTTCTCTGACTCATGCTCCCCAATCTAGGATTACCGTTAATATCTAAAGCAAATACTCTGTTACTTAAAAAGTCTCCAGTTGTTCCAAATAGTAAATAATAAATCCATTCGTAAAACCCATAAATAAGAAATATAGAAGTACCTATGAATATGTACTTATTCCACTCTTTCTTGTAAAAATACTTAGTGTAAAAGCAAATTATTGAAGCAGCAATAAGATAAATGGATTGAGTAAATAGGCTAGATCTTAAAAAAACATGGCCATTTTCGTTAACTAATATAACATTGTGCACGAAATTGTAGTCATATCCTCCATTCATTTTGAATAAGACAGTTAATTGTGCTAAACCGTTAAATAGCGTTAATACATAAACGAAAATAATTAAGTCTCTATAAAAATAATTGGTTACCTGTTTAACTTCCATATTGTTTTTGAATTTTAGACTAATAGCAAATAAAAGCACAAAAGCAACTGATAACAAGGAGAAAAGTAGCCCAGGCGTTGTTCCTGGATTTGAAGGCATTAAAACCCAAGAATTTATAGGTAAAACAATGGCCCATATTTTAAAATAATTATCAAAAGGTTTAGGTGGGGATAATGCTTTAATATACTTTCACCTCTCAAGATCGCTTTTGATACAAATTGTATCACGGAGAATAGTATGTATCAATACCAAAGGAATTTTTCGTGTATAAATAGTTTCATTCATTTTTTTTGATAATCACATCTGGAGGAACCATTATCTATAACAAATGACTTACCTACATAGACTCACTTTTTTATTATCAAGAATTGTAAAATTAGGTGCGACAGTTCCTCCATGAAAGTTCATATTCAGACAATTCAAATACATGAAATATTATTGCTTAATGTGCATTGGCGGCCGTTCCAGTTACAGATCGCCCTTTCGATCACAGTTGTCTCCAGAATCAATTCCATCCCCTTCACTACTTCCGCTGTTTCTTATTAACAAATCCTGATGCCTAAAATAAAAAAACCGACAGGGCGGAAATACCCTGTCGGAGTGGAGATGGTGGATGTAAGGATTAGGAGGTTGCAGATTTCAGAAAGAAATGAACCGTACCTTGAACCCTTACGTTGCGTAAAATGTTTTAACCCTGCTTCATTGTTACACCGTTATATCACTGCAGTATTGCGGATTTTAGACCATAACCTTGCAGATATCGTTGGTAAACTCTACCGGGTCTTGAATTGGCAGTCCTTCGATCAGCAATGCTTGATGATACAGCAAGCTTGTATAAAGGCTTAGTTTTTCTTTATCTTGTGCGAATGCGTCTTTCAGAGATTTGAAGACATCGTGATTTACGTTGATCTCCAGCACTTTATCTGCCTGTACATTTTCGCTGTTCGGCATAGCTTTCAGGATTTTCTCCATCTCAATCGTCAGTTCACCTTCAGTGGACAAACATACTGGGTGGCTTCTCAGGCGTTTGGAAGCTTTAACAGCTTTTACTTTGCCACCGAGCTGCGCTTGCATCGCTTCGAACAACTCTTTGTTGTCGTTGTCCTGTGCGTCTGTTTCTTCTTTGTCTGCACTGTCCTCGATACCCAGGTCACCGCTGGAGATGGATTTGAACTCTTTCTCTTTGTAGTTCGTGATCATCTTAATTGCAAACTCATCGATGTCGTCGGTGAAGTACAAGACTTCATAACCTTTGTCGAGTACACCCTCGATCTGTGGCAGCTTCTCAATCCGTTCAATGGATTCACCCGATGCGTAGTAGATGTACTTCTGATCTTCAGGCATTCTGGAAACGTACTCGTCCAGGCTAACCAGCTTTTTCTCCTTGGAAGAAGAGAACAAAAGCAGATCCTGCAGAGTGTCCTTGTTCACGCCATAGTCGCTGTATACACCATACTTCAGCTGACGGCCAAACGCTTGATAGAATTTCTCGTAATTCTCACGCTCGTCCTTGAGCAGGCTTTGCAGTTGGCTCTTGATCTTATTCTTGATGTTCTTCGCGATCAGACTGAGCTGACGGTCGTGTTGCAGCATTTCACGGGAAATATTCAGGGACAGATCTTCCGAATCCACCATCCCTTTTACAAATCCGAAGTAATCTGGCAGCAAATCACCGCATTTGTCCATGATCAATACACCGTTAGAGTACAGTTCCAAGCCTTTTTCATACTCTTTGGTATAATAATCAAATGGTGTGTTCTCCGGGATAAACAGGATTGCATTGTATACCACTGCGCCATCCGCGCTGATGTGCAAATGTTTGAGCGGTTTGTCAAAACCGTAGCGTTTTTCCATATAGAAGTTGTTGTAGTCTTCTTCGGTCAGTTCGCTTTTATTTTTACGCCAGATCGGCACCATGCTGTTCACGGTTTGCTCTTCTTTGTACTCTTCGAATTCGTTCTCTGTACCCTCTTTTGCACGCTGACCTGTCACATCCATCTTGATCGGGTAGCGAATGAAGTCAGAGTATTTCTTGATGATGGATCTCAGGCGATACTCTTCCAAAAATTCGTCATACGAATCTTCTTCGGTATTTTGTTTGATCGTCAGGACGATTTCCGTACCCACGGAATCTTTCTCAGCTGGAGAGATCGTGTACCCATCCGCGCCTTCGGATTCCCATTTCCATGCTTCATCGCTGCCCAGCGTTTTACTCGTTACCGTCAGCTTGTCCGCCACCATAAATGCGGAGTAGAAACCAACCCCGAATTGTCCGATGATGTTGTGGCCGTCTTTGGCTTCATTCTCTTTCTTGAACGCCAGTGAGCCGCTCTTCGCGATAACCCCCAGATTGTTCTCCAGCTCTTCCTGGGTCATCCCGATTCCTGTATCAGTGAGCGTAAGCGTACGGTTCTCTTTGTCGATGGTGAGCTTGATGTAGTAGTCCTCTTTGTTGAAGACGAGCGTGTCGTCCGTCAGTGCTTTGTAATATATTTTGTCAATGGCGTCACTGGAGTTGGAGATCAGTTCTCTCAGAAAGATTTCTCTTTGGGTGTAAATGGAGTTGATCATCATATCTAGCAAGCGTTTGGATTCAGCCTGGAATTCTTTTTTAGCCATGAATGGGTGTCTCCTTCCAAATTTGGATATAGAATGATTTGGTTGAATATAGAAAGTAAACCCTTTGAATACCCATGAAGATACTAGAAAAGACTTCAATCGCTTTGATCCCGAGATTATTTTGATTCACTCTATCGTTCATTTAAAATAAGTGCATGACGTTCTGCAATGTAGCCGTTCCGGTTACGAATCGTTTTTCGGATCGCTGTTATCTCCTAATTTTCTTGATCCCCCTTAGAAAGGGTAAAATTAGGCGATAAAGGCGAACGCTTCGCTTCCTCCAAATCGATTTCGTCCCCTCCACTACTTTTGCGTCTAATCAGGAACTGATTTTAAACATTGAGATTTTTATCAATTGAAAATCTAGTGATCATTCTTTCGCGTGCGAGGCCTTTTCTAGCTCATTCCACTCTCATGTCCTATTCAAGGTTAACTTAATCCATATTCAAAAACACAATCATTCCATATGTAGTCGTGTAGTAAATATCATTTATTAGCACTCTGATGATCGGAGTGCTAAACCCTTTCCTTTTATATAACATATGGGAAAATTGGGTGTCAATACGAAAGGGGTTATTTCAACAAAATCATCGAATAACACTTCTAGTTTTGCACATCTCTACCCATTTTAGCTCAATACATCATGCAACACAAAAGCCGCCCCGAACCAAAGTTCGAACCGGCTTGGAGACAGATTGTAATAAGTATGGTGGAAGAGTAGCTAGTATCACATCATTCCCATTTAATGTATTTCGAAGGGTGATCAACCTTGCTGTGTAGCAACAGGCGCACTGGTTGACTAGCTTGGGTAGGTGGTGGGTGATAATGGAAAATCCACGCTAAGGAATCTTACAGACGTTAATTAGTCCCTTTATGCAAACCTCTACTTTTTGGCCATCTTTGGATCAAGGGTGTCGCGCAGGCCGTCGCCCAACAAGTTGAAACCAAGCACGGTGAACATGATGGAAAGTCCGGGGAAAATAAGCGTCCACGGCGCTTTTTGCAGAAACTGGCGGGAATCGGACAGCATTTTGCCCCATTCCGGGTCAGGTGGTTGGGCCCCCATGCCGAGAAATCCAAGTGCAGCTGCTTCAATAATTGCTGTTCCAATCCCCAGTGTGCCTTGTACGATGAGCGGGGTGAGACTATTGGGCAAGATGTGCCGGAATAGAATTCGCATATTGCCAGCCCCCAGCGTACGCGCTGACGTAATGAATTCCTCCTGTCTCAAGCTAAGTACCCTTGAACGCACCAGTCGTCCGTAGGTCGGGATGTTCACGATTGCAATTGCGAGTAGTGCATTTTGCAAAGACGGACCGAGAATCGCCACAATGGCGATTGCCAGCAGGATAGCGGGAAAAGCAAGCAAGATGTCAAACAAACGTGAGATGAGCATGTCTGCCCACTTCCCATAATATCCAGCAATCAGACCAAGCAACGCGCCTGCAATAATAGAGCCGATAACAGAAAAGAAACCAACCCACAATGAAATTCGCGCTCCGTGCAGCACTCTGGAGAATACGTCACGCCCGAGATCGTCGGTACCAAACCAATGCTCTGCCGAAGGGGCTTGCAGACGATCTGCGAGTACCTGCTCTTTGTAATCATACGGTGCAATATACGGGGCAGCAAAGGCCAGCAGGATGAAAAAAACGATAATAATCAAGCCTGCCAGCGCAAGCCGATTTTTCCGAAACGTTCTCCAGGCTTCACGCCATGGACCTGATGTAGGTGCCGACGCGGCGTCAACGGATGCTCCAGTATTGGTCGATAATTTGGCCATGCGGCGTCTCCCTTCTTGGATATGAATGAAATACAAGATCAACGAGTTCTATTACACTCAAGCACTACGATTGCAGTATCATCTTCCGATCGCTGTTATCCCCAGATTTTATTGATCCACCTATTTAAAGGTGAAAATCCGGTGATAAATGCGAACGCTTCGCTTCTACAGATTGCTTCTGCACTCTTCGTGTCGTGTAATTTTTTAAAGATCTTATATTAAGTTCCATTCATCAACCCAAATGATGAATTTCCTATTTATAACTAATACGCGGATCGAATACGGCGTACAGCAAGTCCACAATCAGGTTGATCACTACGAAGAAAAATGCCACGATCAGAATGCCGCTCTGGATCACCGGATAGTCCCGCGAACTAATTGCTTCATATATATAGCGACCTACACCGGGCCACGCAAAGATCGTTTCGGTCAGTACGGCTCCACCCAGCAAAGATCCGGTCTGTATGCCGATGACGGTGAGCACGGGAATAAACGCATTTTTCAACGCATGCCCATATATGACAAAAAACGGGCCGAGTCCCTTCGCCTTTGCCGTTCTGATATAATCCGAACTCATCACTTCGAGCATGCTGGAACGCGTCATCCGGGCAATAACGGCCATTGGAATTGTTCCGAGAGCGATACTTGGCAGCAGCAAATGTTTCGTAACCGTCCACAACTGATCCCAACGTCCGGCAATCATCGTATCCAGCACATACAAGCCCGTAATGGCTTCAATGGGATCACGCGCATTCATCCTGCCGATGGATGGCAGCCAGTGCAGTTTATTCGCAAACAGCCACTGCTCCATGAGACCAAGCCAGAAGATCGGCATCGATACGCCCACCAATGCAATGACCATACAGCAGTAATCGAACCACGAGTTATGTTTCCACGCACTGACAATCCCAGCATTCACGCCAATGATGATCGCAAACAGCATACTCGCCATTGTTAATTCGAGGGTCGCTGTCAAATAGGGCACAATTTCCTGGGCAATGGGAACCTTGGTGCGGATGGATGTGCCCAGATCTCCCTTAAACAGGTCACCCAGATAAGCGAAATATTGTTGAAACCATGGTTTGTCCAGTCCGAGCTGGTCACGCAAAGCTTGCTTGGATTGTTCGGTTGCCTTTTGCCCGAGTATGGTCTCGGCCGGATCACCCGGAATGGCGTGGATAATGGAAAAGACGATCAGGGTCATGCCCAGCAGCACGGGCAGTAACACGAGTACACGTTTGACGATGTAACTGTTCACTCCTCATTCACCTGCCTTTAACGTATAAAAAGCGCTGGCAGACATGCATGCTTTAGATCGTTACATCCTGATGTGGGTTCTGCCAAGCATTACGTGTACGCCAGCGCTTTGAACTAATGGATCCTGATAATACTAAATTCAGCTCGTGTATAAGTTATTCAAAGTAGGCATTGGCATAGGATTCCGTACCCAATGGGGACGGCACGAAATCTTTCAGGTTCGCTTTACCAGCCAAAATAGGAGTGGTGTGCACAAGTGGAATCCATGGAGCATCTTCCTTAATAATCACCTGCGCTTGCTTGTACAGTTCCGCACGTTTGTCCTGATCCGTTTCTTTCTGCGCACTCGTCAGCAACGTATGCAATTCTTCGTTTACGTAGAAGCTGCGGTTGTTGCCCGGGATTGCATCCTTATCGAGCAGCGTGTACAGGAAGTTATCCGGGTCACCGTTATCACCGGTCCAGCCAAGCATGTAAATATCGTCTTTCTCCCCGGCTTTGGCATCATCCAGATACGTTGCCCACTCTGGTGATTCAATGTTGACGGTCACTCCGATTTTCTCAAAATCGGCCTGGATCGCTTCGGCAACCTTCTTGCCGTCAGGCATATACGGCCTGGATACCGGCATTGCATAGAATGTTACCGGGTCAGGCAATCCATCAGGATAGCCGGCTTCGGCAAGTAATGCTTTTGCTTTTTCCAGATCGTAAGCATAGTCCTCAATACTATCGTTATACCCCCAAAGCGTTGGCGGCATCGGGTTTACCGCTGGCTGCGCTTGTCCGGCAAAGAAAGCATCAATAATGCCCTGTTTGTTCACCGCGTGGTTGAGCGCTTGTCTTACTTTCACGTTATCAAACGGTTTTTTCTTAAAGTTGAAGCCAATGTATGAAACGTTAAATGGTGGACGCTCGATTTTTTGCAACTCGCTATTTCCTTCAAGGATGGACAGATCATCCGGATTTAGATCCTCCATAATATCAATCTCGCCGTTTTGCAGCGCATTGAAGCGAGCCGTGTTATCTGGAATGGAGCGCACAATCACTTTGTTCAGCTTCGGAAGTCCCTCTTTCCAATAATTTGGATTTTTCTCCAAGGTGATGGAGTCGTTCCGCTTCCACTCTTTGAATACAAACGGGCCTGTGCCTACTGGCTCGCTCTTGAAATTCTCCTTTTTCTCCTGAATTGCAGTTGGACTTGCAATGCCAAATGGCGTCATCGCAATGTTTTGCAGGAAAGGCGCTTGAGGCTGGTTTAGGGTGAACTCGACCGTTGTCTCGTCAATCGCCTTTACTTCCTTGATCACACGTCCGTCTTCCGGACCAAACATAGAGTCATAATAGTCGAAGGAATCTCCCTCGAATTTATATTCACTGGCCGGATCGCTCCATCGGTTGAAGTTGAACACTACAGCCTCTGCGTTGAAGTCAGTACCATCGTGGAATTTCACGCCGGACTTCAGCTTGAAGTCATACTTGAGTCCATCCGCCGAAATCTCCCAGCTCTCAGCCAGTCCCGGAACAACCTCGGTTCCACCTTCTTTGTAGTCCAGCAATGAGTCGAATACCTGATGTCCAATCTTCAGCGACTCCCCATCTGTAACGATTGCCGGGTCCAGCGCCACGGAATCTCCGCCGCGTCCCATAATCATCGTATCCTGTGCTGCCACTTCTGCCGGAGGCTCGCTACCTTCTGCCGGAGCGGGGGAATTGCCTGTACCCTCGTTACTAGCGCTGGAGCAACCTGACAGAATCAACACTGTGCTCATGGCCATTGCCATGACTCCGGATAACCACTTTTTTCTCATTCGCATACGTACAACACCCTTCCCTGTCTCATAATGTGTGTGATACTGGCGTGAAAAAACTCCAATGATTACAATCGATCGGTTTGGTGCCTTATATCATATGAAAGGCTTTAGAAGCCTTTGATACCTGTGATGGAGGTTTAGATAATTTTGAGGAGTATATATGAAATGTAAAACGGATGTAACCGTACACATTTTGTTAGTTTTTTCGGATGATATGACGAGTTGAAAATGCCTATGGTCGTTGCGTAATAATTGAACTTAGGTCAATAAGCAACAGCAGAATGGTACCAACTTGGTGGCGGCTTAAAAGGCTGATTTAGAGAGAACGGTGGTATTGTTTGGTATGGAGTTTGGCTTAAGGTTTGACTTGGAGTTAACGTCATGACTAAAGTGTAATTGGCAACGTCTAATGATGGTAATTAGCTGGAACAGAAAGTTGGTAAACAGTACATTTTAGTGGTTCTCAAGCAGGTTGGATTGGATTGTTTGTGAAATTGATCTAGAGATGTTGGATTTTACAACAGGGAGACATTACAATAACTTTTCATGTTAAAGTCTTGTCATGATGAGGAGGATTGTGTAAATAAACAGTGGTGAAAATCGATTTCGTGTAACTTACTTTACATCACATTCATCAATTAGACAAGAGATTTACGGACATAAGTCTTCAACTTTATTATATATGTTAATATCATTTACATAAAACACAAAAAAGGAACACTATTCGACAAAAAGCGTCGTGTGTCCCTTGTTGTGTTCCCTCTTTTAAAACCGGGTCCAACGTATATTATAAGTTAGATCAGCTTATTTTTTGAATAAACCTCTGCGGTACATGACCGTGATAAAACGGTAAAAATCATAACTCGCCCCACTATCGATGCTGAACAATGGATTTTGGGTGTCATATGCCAGTGCTGCGTCAACGGCAGCTTTTGCCCAGACTGGAACTTCCATCTGCTGGCGCGCCTGCAGTTTATCGACCTGGGATTTGAGCGCATCAAACGCTGCTTTCTCTTCGGCTGTCATAGGTTCGCCCCCTTTCGGTGGTTCGGTTGGATTCGTAGGATTGGTCGGTTCGGATGGCTCTGGCGGTTTTGGTGTTGCTGTTGCATATCTTGCTTTCAATTCCGCTGCCGATCCTTGGAACTCGTTCATATCCACGTTGCCGCTGATCCCGTTCACCTTGCCCGAGTCCGTATACTGCCAGAATATCCAACGTTTCCAGGCAGGCTGGTCATCCGGTACACGCGTGTTGCTGTAACGCGCAATCCATAGATCATATGAGCTCATCGAAGGTTCAAAATTGCCAGCAAATGAATTGCCCGTGTATATGATCGGTTTCACACCCGTGAGACGTTGCAATTCCGTTAAAAAAGCCTTGGCTACCGTGTTGATCTGAGCTTTGCTCAGGTTACCCGGATTGTTCTCGTAGTCCATGACAGGAGGTAATTGCAGCGCCTTGGCGCCTCCAACTTTGTTAAGTGTACTGGCGTATTGTGCCGCTTCTGCCTTGGCACCCTCGGTAGTCGTTGCGCGGAAAAAGTGGTACGTCCCTACCAGCATGCCAGCCGCCAATGCGCCGCTTACATTTTTCTGAAAATTCGGATCGGTATACGTCTGCCCTTCAGTGGCCTTGATGAACACAAAAGTCATACCGCTTGCCTTCACTTTGGCCCAATCGATCGTGCCCTGATACCGGGAGACGTCAATGCCCTGCGTGTTGCCCGAGCTTCTCGTTTGCATGTTTCTCACACCCTTTATGCGGCAAATTGCCGTTTGTATATAGTTAATGCTTGGGGGTCAGGGGTTGCTTGTGTGCGTGTCCTGATCTTTGGTTAAAGCTACATTCGGATCGCTATGGGTTATGTGGGTTTTGCTATTTTGGTAAGATTGGGTGTTACTTGGTCAATCTGCTTCGTATTCTATGTCGGTGCTATTTAACTTCTATTGATAGTCTATTGGGTTTCCATCAACTCACTAAGGAAAAATACCGAGTCGGTACGTGACCGTTCCAGATACGGATCGTTCTTCCGATCGCTGTTGTCTCCAAATTTCCTTGATTCATTTTCTTAAAGGTTAGAAATTCGGAGACAAAGGCGACCGCTACCGCTTCTTCAGAATCGATTCCGTCTCCTTCACTACTTGTAGCTAATGGATCGGACAATCGATTCGATATTGCTCTCTCTCTTGCTACTGGGCACATTTGAATGAATGCTAAGTCTTACTTCGTTTCATCTCTGGTCTGTTGATCAGCGTCCTCATGATCTGACTGTACAAAAGATTCTCTGGAATCAGGAGTATAGTTACCCGGAATACCCCCGTCTCCTCCCTTACCCTTGAGTACTTCAATAGCCTGCCGGATCGCAGGCGGAATTGGTGCGCCCAGCTTGCCCCCATTTTCAATAATGGATAACAACTCATTCGCGATATAAAAAAAGGCGACCGCATCCCTGAACAAATGTCCGTCTCCCAGAACACCGTCCACCAGATGAGCCACCGATACCATTGCAAAAATAAATACCTTTCGGGCGATGCCGAACATGCCAACATTACTCTCCAGTTTGCCGCCCATCCCCGCGGCTGCGATGCCAGTTAGATAGTCGAGGATGACGAATACGAGAAGTACACCGAGCACTCCTGACCAGCCTCCGAAGAAGTATGTTGCTGAGCTGGTTAGGAGGGCAAGTAGCCATTTCCATAGGGTGTCCCATCGTTCCATGGTTTCACCTCCTTTGGTTTTTAAATACCAGCTGCTCCAGAGGGCATAAAAATAGCGCACCACTTGGGTACGCTGGTTACTCAGTAATCAAAAATTCAAGTCCGCTATCTGTAAGGATCTCTTTAACGTCTGGTTTCAGTGTAGTGGGTACCGCTTTGTACTCGGTTTTACCCAAGGTTACACGCTGCGCGAAGAACATAGCCATCATGTCTGTGTCACCTCCTTTCAGGAATAACCATGTGATTAAACGCCGGATCATGTGTATACCTTGGTTGCCATTTCAGCGATTACATCCTCTACAAAATCCGCGCGTTCAGACAAGGCACTGCTTTGAGCTTTAAGGAGTGTGCTTTCTTGCTTCAGTGTTTCAAACTCTTCTTTAGGTATATTCACATACACAACAGGCGGAGATGGTTTAGTATCTGAAAATATCAAGAAGTTCCCATCAAGTAAAACCTGATCTTCAATCAGAAATTTATCTTTATACTTATCTAGAATACGCTGGCGTTCTTCTTGATCTACATACTGGTGTTTAAACATGTCCTAACCTCCTATAGTGCTTGACCACTGAATGCAATTGCTGATCTGACATAGATATCTTTCATGGTCATTGCCATACTTCCGAAATTGTTTTGACCCATGAAATCAATCACCTGACCAGCCACCACATCCAAGTCAGCGGTATATATAATAGCCGACTGGTCCGAACTAGTTACTCTTTCGGTCGAAATCGGAACACCACCAGAATAGAGATTGCTTCTGTACCTAACGGACGATACCCCACCAGCAGTTTGAAGTGTATAGGATATCCGGTATTTACCAGCATGGGCAAAGGTCAATCTGTAAAATGTTGTCCATACATCGGTTGCTGGCCACTTAATCATATTCGTACCTGTGAAGCTGAATAGTGGTGTGTCTCCCGGTGCAATTCCTGGGGCGACTGTACCGACCTTCCCGAAAATCGTTACACCTTGCTTTATGTTTTCTGGCACCAGGTTTGTGTCACCCAGGACGGTGATGGCGCTGCTGTAATACCCGGCAGCCTTCGTTTGGTTCGCTGTCCCAGGTGTAACGGACCCACCCGCACCCCGGTTCGCCATTGTTCCAGTCAATCCATTCGCTGAAGCGTTACTAAATGTTAATCCAGACAACACTTGCGCCGCCATGGCATTGCCTGTAGCGCGGATCACTCCGGCCATTTTGGGAATGAGTTGCGCCCATGTCTCTGATGTGGATGCCGTTACACCTATGGAGTTGAGAGCGGCAACCACATTATTCTTTTGCTCAACTCCAAGCAGCTTTGCCGATAGAGCTTCACTGATTGCAGCCTTTACTGCCTTGGGAGTAGCAGCCATATTTTCCGCACTGCTATCTAGTGCACTCGACAACTGCACCTTCCCTTTCTGCGTCAATGAAGCATCAGGAATATCCATCTTGCTTACCGCTTCACGAAGCGTATCCAAATCCGCCTGCGTCGCAACACCTGCATCAATCTTTTCAAAAATTCCATTAATACTCTCCCGGGATACATTCTCATTCCCCAAGGGCAGAGGTAATTTCAGTCGATTCGTTTCTTTTGGCATTATGCCCACACCTCCAGTTCATTCCACGTCAGGGACGCGGCGTCCAGTTCATCCCAGGTCATCTGTTTACTGTCCAAGTCGTCCCACACCAGATAGCGATACTCATATTCCACGGCCATATGGGCCGGTTTTAATTCATCAATTGCTCGTTTGAGATCATCGATATTGGGCGGAATGCCCATCGTATCCACAAAGCTCACCGTAAAGCTCCATTCCTCCGGCTGAAACGTGACATCCACCTTCCCTCCGGCATACGCCTCAGCCACATTTGCAACCAGCCTGCCTGAAAATTTCCCGGCACCGCGCAGCTTCGACTCGACCACGGCACGTCGCTGGTCCACGGGTTTGAGACGGTCCGTCTCAATGCCGAGCTCCTGCTCCCAGAACTCCAGTCCCCACGTTGCCGTACGGACAAAAAACTGATCCAATGTCTCATCCAGCGCCTGATACAGCAGATCCATCTCGGTCCCTTTGGTCTGCATATCTGACTGCATGACATGCGAAGTTTCATAGTAATTTGGCAGATACGAGAACAGCTCTTTCCCCTTCGGGCTTGTGATTTTAGAAGTCATAAACCCCGGCAGACTACTCATGCACATCCACCGTCCCCAGCACCGCCACCTGACTCGCTTTCATCTCGATATTCTGGTCGCTCACACCGTTCACGGTCAGCTCCGAATAGTCGATAATCGGCGGAATGTCCAGTAGGATTGCGGCAATACGGGTGTAGCGCACAAGCGGATCGGCAAAAGCCAACTGTTTCAGATACGCAGTCACCCCGCGTTCGATCAATGCCTGCACATCGACGAGTGTCGCATCACTTGCCAGCGTCAGCTTCACCTGAATGTTCATCGGCACTTCCTCTGCCGGCATGACCGACACCACCGGGCCTGCCGGTGCAACGCCTTCACCCTGTCCATCCTGCGTTGGGTCCACGTATTTCTGCACAGCTGCCACCAGATCGCTACCCGCCGCACGTTTGTCCGTATCCAGCAAATACAATCCCACCGTGCCCGGACCTTGCCATAACGGAATAACCCGCGCTGCACCAACACCGGGTACCTCACTGGCCCACTGCACATACTGTGCTTTGTTACCGCTTGTCCCTTGGTTGCGGACCTTGGCATAAAATCGTTCCAGCAGCGCCGTATCTGCCTCGATATCCGCACCGCCTTTGATCACCTCAACGTTGGTAACGGAAGTAACGCCACTCACAGGTGTAGACAGCACGGTCACGGTGCCCGCAGGCACATTACTTTCTTTTCCAGCAACGAGCGCCCGCACACCAACACTACCCAGACCATCTTCTCCCAACTCCACACGACCAACCGTTTCATACTCGAGCGAAGCTTCACCGGAGATTTCATCCGCCAAAGTAGCCACAACTGTACCCGCAGGAATCACCTTGCCCGGCGTACCCACGAATCTAACCGTACCTTGTGCCGCCACCGCAGCCCGTCGCGTAAGCCCATGCTCCCCCGCCCGCAGATCCAGCTCTTCCGAACGGAAATTCGAATCGCTGCTCGCCACAGTACTCGCAAACCCGCGCCGCAGTAATTCCTTCGCCCACAAAGCCGCCTCAGACAGCATAAACGCAACCGGAGCCTCCGCATCCCACAGAAAAGATCCTTCCGACTTATCCAGATCCGCGGGCAGACGATCCAGCATGCGCTGCATAATCTGTTCCTCCGTCTGGTCCTCCAAATAACGCGGAATCTCAGCCATCCCGTCAGATCACCTCACTTTCCAAAATAAACATCTCTTCCTGCACACTCGCCACCCTGCACGAGAACATGCACTGCTCCCGATTCCAATCGAACGTAAATTGGTCCACCGAATCCGTGCGTGGATCAGCCAGCAGCGTCTCCGTAACCATCCGGGCGATCTCACTTTCCATCACACCCCGGCTGTCCCCCTGACCAACCAACTCATCCAGCTCCGAGCCATAGTTTCGAGAATAGATCACATGTCTGTAACGTGGCGTTTTCACGGACTTAATGCACCACTGCACCCAGGCTTCATGTGCATCCGCCTCAGTTACTTTGCCACTTGGGGTCAGCACAAAATCCCCTGCATCGTAATCGAATCGCCAGCTCCGCCCAAAGCGCACCTCTTCCGAAGCTGCCCCCGACAGATCCTCCTCATCTCCCCAGACCACACCCGTTTCCGGGAACAAACTAGGCATGCGCACTCACCACCTTACACAGCACCACAATGTCGTTACCGCCATTCACCCGCATCGCCAGTACGCGATCTCCCGCTTTTAATCCCTTACCAAGAGACCACACTGCTTCTTCCACTTCCTCTTTTTGCAAAAGAAACCGTCCCGTGCCCGTCGTTCCGCCGTTTGCCACGTCAGGTATACCGGAAATCGAACCAGCAGCCTCGCGCTCCGGCAACCCAAGCGTGCCCGGTAACTCGGCCACGAGATAGTCCTGCACTTCGTGCTTGAAATCATCCAGCTTCACGCCAGATGAAGTCATCGTACCCAACACCGCGCCAAGGCCACTCACAGCCTGACGGGTTTGTGTGCTCATCGCACCCCGCATGACCTCCGCAAAATGCCCGTACGGATCTTCTTTATTCAAGATAAACCCTCCTTTTCACCATCTCGACCGTACCGAGCTCCAATGTCATCGTTCCAGGTCCAGCGGACAGATCACGACTAACCGACATGACGATCAGTTTCAGCCCTTTGAGCAGCACCGCGTCTCCGGCACGAATCGTATTCACATCTGGTGCAGATACGGTAAAGGTCTCCTGAATACCCGTCAGACGGTTTTTCGCCAGTTTCTTGGCGGCCGTTGCTGTTTTCACCTGATCGTCCTCGATCAGCTTTTGCAGCGTGCCTAGTTCGGCTACACCCTCCTGCTCAATTGCCAGCACCTTGGAAGGAACCTCTTTGCCGCTGCTGGACTCCGAGGCCGCCATTACTTTAACTTTGGTGACCGCGCCTTCGAGCGTACGCATCTGGGTCAGATCGATCAGCCGGTCCAATTCGTGCACCTTCGCATTACTGCCTACCTTGACCAGCTGCAATCCGCCCGGCGTCATCCGCGGATGATACATATCCCCACCGGATTTCACCGTTTCCTTCAGATCGGCAAACATCATCGAAAAAATCGTCTGCGACCGATACACCGCTTTGCTCAGCTTCGTTTTGGTATCCGGCAGCGCGGCGTATGGAATTTTCCATTCCTTGGCGTACGTTTTGAGTCGCTGCGTGGCAGTCTGGTCTTTCGGCAGCAGGAACTCGTCCTCTGATTTTTCCAGATAAATCATCCGGTCGTAGACGGTCAGGGACAGTCGCTTGGTGCCGCTGTTTGAGCTTTCCACTTCCCAGATGACCGCAGGGTGCAGCAAGTGAACCATTGATTTTTCGCCAAAAGGAATCCCGCTGATCCGCACCACCATACCCGGTAATATCGCAGGCAGACCTGAAGACGCAGACACCGCCAGCCGGATGTTAGCCTGATAGGCAATCTGGTCGAGCGAGTCCTTCAACGTAATCGTCTCCACCAGCTTGGTGATGTCATATTTGTCGTCGACAATGACCTTGTAGGTCATGGCATCACCAGCTTTTGTCCCGGCTTGATCCGGTTGGGATCACTGCCGATGGTCTTCACATTGAGCTTGTAAATCTCGTTCCATTTGGAACTGCTGCCCAGCTCAAGCTTTGCTATTTTGGACAGGGAATCGCCAGATTTGACGGTGTAGGTCTTGCTGCTCGTTTTCAGATCAGTACGGGAACCAGACTTGCTTGCAGATGTTGCACCGCCAACCTTCTCCACTTTGGAATCCCGCCACGTTCGCAGCGTAATGTCAAAATAAATATCCCCGCTTTCACCGCCTCGGAAGGTCGTATTGTGCGAGATCAAATACACGGGCACGTTCACCCCCGTGTTGGTAATGATGAAGCGCAGCGGCTTTTTCGATACCAGAAACGTATTCAGCATATTCATCGCTACACGTGGATCAGGCAAAGGCTCGTACATGCAATAGGACACATCATATTCTTTTGGAAAAAAAGAAGAGAAGGTGATCTCCTTCACCTTCTCCCCCTGCGCAAAATCAAATTCGCCATACTCCAGCATATTAATCGTTTCGTATCCCTTGGATCGGGAGATCGTCAGTTCTTCCGGTTTCACCGGAAATTGAAACTTCGTTTTCCCATCGATCAGGGTGAATTCCATTTTGATACCTTCCACGTTATCTTCAAATACAGTCATGACAGGCCTCCTTTCTGCTTAGGCCATAATGGTTTTGCGATTCTCCATCGCACGGCGCACTTCGCCTGCAAATCTCATTCCAACTTGATGCGAGATCGCATCGTAGTCGATGGCGTTCTCACGGACAGTCACCTGCACAGCTCCTTGTGGTACGTTTACGGAGATCTGATTGGTCGTCTCGGTTTTAAAATCCTTCAGGTAACCGGACAGACTGCTCATCTGGTCTTCGGATATTTGTACCGTCATCGTGGACGATTTGCCATTGGCATTCGTTTGGGATCCGTTACCGAGCGCCATCGCTTGGGACTGCATCACGCTTGTTCCCAGGAGAGCGGCTGTCGTAGATTGACCGCCATTGCTGTTCGCATAAGCCCTAGGCCCAGTTGTTGTGAGCACAAATGGAATATAGGCAGGTGGCATTGACGGACCAGTGGGTACTGGTGTTGGATTAGCAACCGCCGTTGTTGCCGAGACGGTTTTTTCTTCTTTTTTGGAACCAAAGCCGAAGAAATTGGATATGCCACTTGCAATGTTCTTCGTTTTTTCAGAAACAAAATCGGCTGCAGTCGACAACGCTTTGCCTGCACCTTCCGTGGCATTGGACATGAAGTTTCCAATATCTTTCGCTTTGTCCCCGATCCAGCCTCCCGCCGAACTGCCAGCCCATCCACCTAAAGCTCCACCAATATACGTGCCGATTCCAGGTAAAATAAAACTGCCAATGGCACTACCAATCGCGGTACCAGCAGTACCACCGATCATGGATCCAACAGCTCTCCCACGCTGCTCGGGAGGAGCAGTGGCAACATTCGCTACATCAGCGAGCATACTAATCGGTCCAAGCAGTTTACCCGCTCCCTTCGCAAGTCCCCCGCTCAGTTTGCCGAACATACCATTACCCGAAAACATATTGGACATTGGCGAACCAGGCAAATTTGCGCTAAAGCCATGTCGATTCGGATTCAATTTTTGATCAAAGTCCATTTTCAGCTTTTTCTCTTCTGCATGAGGCATGTTGGTAATGATTTTTTTCGTAGGATCGGAAGCAGGCGTTTTCACAGTTGCAGTCGCACGTTCTTGGTAGGACTTGGAACCACTCTTGTAAGGACCTTTTTTTCCTCCCTCTGTTGTGGCTACAGTTTTAGCACTGCCACCTGCACTTTTGGTTTTACCACCTTTAGCTCCGCCTTTTGAAAGCCTTCCTACCAAACTTCCGCCGGAGCAGCAGCAACATTGGGAGGCAGAGCCCTTATCTCCCTTGGATCCTCCGAACTTATTTTTAAGCTTTCCAATCAAATCAGTTGCATTATTTGCTGCATCTAGATAATCATTTACGTTCTGTACTACTTCTTGCATTTTCCCCCAGAATCCCTTAGCATCTTCTTCCTTCGCCACATTCTTTACCGTATTATTATTGTTCCCAATGTTCAGAGACAGCGAAGGCCCGCTCGATGCCGGATTCATTTTCCCCATCGCCACTTCAACCTTTTGCTTCACCTCAACTGATACCGTTCCTGATGCCTTTACCATCTGATTTCGGAAACTGTTCAGTTTTGCCAAAGCGCGATCCAAAGCTGGGCTTAACCGGTCATCCAATCCAATCTTGGGCGTGATCCGCAACCTGCTCAAGCGAACAGCCGTACTATATATACTTTCCAGCCTACGCCCGGTTGTCCTCAGCTCATTGTTCACTTTAATCAGACTCTGATAGCGAACTCTGCCCAGACGTTCCGTTGAGCGCTGGATCTGATCCAGATATCGGATGGTCGTTCGCATCTCCGTATTGGATTTGGACAAACCCACAATCATTTCTGCCATTTCTCTCACCCCCTGTCCGATCTAATTATCGATTCATTTGCGAGGTGATCGCTGCCATTTCCTCTTCCGAAAAAGCAATCAACAGCGAGCGTTCACCGCGCGGCAAAGACCAAAATTCTCCGGGCCGTAGATGATGACGGACCCACATGTGATATAAGAACGTAGTCATCCCGCCGGAGTGAATCAGTTTTTTAGGTCTTCAATCTCCACACCGAAGCCGGAAAGCTCAAGTACCTTGTCGCCAACGGCATCCAGCTCACCCGCGAGTAACATGCGGCGAACCGCTTGTTCCCCACCGGACAGCTTCATGCGTCCAGTAATACGGTTGTCTCCCCAGCCGGACAGTTCGAGTCCGCGTACATTCATTTTCACCGTTGCTTCAGAGATCAGCAGCGCGTTAAACGTTTCTGTATCCACCTTTTCCTCGGTGCGTCCTTTGACCGTTTTGCGAATGGTACAGCGTTCGCGAATCTGATCCACTTTGGAGGATGTCAATCCACGCAAGGTTAACAACAGATCCAAACGTTGAATGCGTACATTCTCTTCCGGCAAACGTTCTGCTGCTTCAAACAACTGATCCAAAATTTGTTCTTCAGACATATTCTCGTTCATACTCATGGGGTGCGATCTCCTTCTCATTTCACAATTGGGTTAATATATCTCAACAAAAGGGGACAACAAATAGACCGAGTTTCTCCCAGCCTGCATGTTTGTCCCTTTCTTGTTAAGTCTCGTTGCCTGTACGCCTTACTAGACAAGCTTCGTTACGAGGTCTTTCCGAAGTTCGAAGTCATTCCCATCCTTAGTTCGCTACAATTGGATTCAACAATTCAAATCCTTCAAATGTAAAACTCGTTTCCTCTGGAACTTCCTCACCCGCTGTCCAGTTAGCGAGCTGGATTTTGTCCACCATGCAACCTTTCAACAAGACACTCTCATGTCCATAGGATTCAGGATCGTTCAGCTTCGAGATGATCTGAAACTTGGTGAAGCCGCGCTGGATCATGTCCGAAGTGACTTTGTAACCCGTCATCGTACCTGTTCCTTTTTTCGCACCATTCTTGTGTACTTTCCAATCGTTGCCGACCAGATTCAGCTCACGCTTCTCAATTTCAACGCTGGCCTCCAGCTTATTAATATTCGTCTGCCACACACCATCGATATGCAGTTGACCATGGGTACCGAGAATTACTCTTGACGCATCCAACATAACAATTCCTCCTTGGAATGGTTGGCTGATCATTGTTACACGGTATAACTCCGCGGGCAGAACAATCTTCCGATCGCTGTTATCCTCAGATTTTATTGATCCTCTTTTCAAAAGGGAAAATCCGGGGATAAGCATATGCTTCCGATGCAGCTTTCCTGTAGAAAGCTTTAAGCGAGCACTTTGTTTCTCCAGATTTTTTCTGCCCTCTCCGTTATCGTGTAAAACACCAGCTCAAATAATTTTAATCAATCTAATAACCGATCTTCTCTCCTACACAAACCTTATTGCACGTAAAACGTTCCAAACAGCTGCTCCATCACATCCGTCAGCTTCACATTCCATTGCAGGAATACCTGATCTGCCTCTGGCTTGAGAATGGGTGCAGCACCATAATACGCCGGATCGAGAACGACATCGTATCCCTCAGCTTCAATGACATTGCTCTGTGCGAGCAGTGCCAGATAGGCTTTCATCGCACCGATTAGCGCCTGACGACCCTCTTCCGTATTGTTCACTTTACCGATATACGTATCTTCAGCAGAGCGCTGCAAATCCGTATTAATCGCATCCATAACACGAATGGAACGGATTTTTTTCCAGGCATTATTCTGTCCTGCGGCAGGGGTTACGAGTGTATTCACTCCGCGAAGCGCCTTCACCTGACGTCCATCATGGAAGAAAATAAATACGCCATTCTGTACCGCCTGCTCCTGTTCTGCACGAGTCCAGCGACGAGTCACGTCATCGAACGGAGAAGGAGCGTATGTTGTGGATTCATTCAGACGTTGTCCAGCAATCAGACCCGCGACATAAGCAGACGTTTCCGCCGAGCTGTAGAACGCATCTCCCAGACGCACACCCGTACCAACATTGATTACACCCTCATGATTCAACGTGAGTGAACGTGCCGCCGCCTTCTGTGCTGCGGTAGCAGAGGTGTCGTCTGCCGTAGAACCGCCGAATACAGCCATCACAGGTTTACCCTCACTGCGGACACGTTTTACCCATGCTGCAAAGCTCGCCAGCAAAGGTGCATCCGCCGCATGATCCAGTGCCAAAACATCAAATTGCTCACCTTCCAGCGCGCCCTGCACGGCAATATACTCCGCATTGGTCAATCCATCGTTGCCACTTGCACCACCTTTGAACGCCGCTCCCGCAACGGTTGCAACGACACCTGTACCATCGCCAATCGCCTGCGCGTTAATCCAAATGTTGCTTTCATCCGCGTTGATCTCTTTCGCCAGCGACGCTGCCGAAATATCTGCAGTCAGCAGTGCATACAGCATCCGGTTGCCTTCAAACAAGCGCACTTCATGCTTTGTATTATCAATTACACCCGGTTGAATGGTGACGTAGAACCCGTTACCTCGGTCACCCGGATACTTGGCGTCCAGTTGCAGAACGGCTGCATCACTGCTGTCTTTCAGCGTAAGTGTGGCTGCTTTCGCCGTTTCTCCGGCTACCCGATAAGCGAGCAGCTTTTTCGGTCCTCCTAGCAGGGCGAGCTTCAAGGATGTATAAGCTGTTCCATTATCCAGGGCATGCGCCGAGAAAATACGCTCAATTGCAGCTTCACTGCCGACTTCAACAAAAGTACCTACCGGACCCCAGTTTGCCTTGATTGGCACAACAACCGTTCCGCGATTACCAGCCTGAATGGCCGAAGACGCTGCCGCCTGAAAATTCATATATAAGCCCGGAAGTACCGGACGATTCGTTTGCTCCCAAGTTCCGCCTGCCATTATCCCTTCACCTTCGCTTTCATAAATTGGTTGATGCGTTCCTTCGCTTCCTCAATGGAAAACGTTTCTTGCGCTGCTTCGTACAGCGCACCATACAGCACCTCTGCCTTAACGGCAAAGAGGGCTTCGGCATGGTTCATCATCTCGGCCCGCGTATATTGCGGGGCAGTCTGTTTGCTTTTTTTTACTGCGCTTGCCATGGCCATCTCACCTCTTTGACTACTGAATTCGTTGAACCTGATCTTTGCACTATAATTTTGACCTATGAATTTTTGTCCTTATGAACCTACGACCCTATGAACCTATAAATTTGAAGCTAAAACTATGATATTGAATCTCTCATCTGGAACCCCATCTAGAGTTCCTCTCGACTAGCGCTTACTCTATCCCTTTGCTATGGTGAATCTCACGGATCAATGGCACATCCGTACCCGGACGGCGAATACGCTGCTGCAACGTCAGACGAATCTGCCCGTTCAAATAAGCGTCTGCCTGCAAGTCGGCAGAAACTTCATCCACCGTCACATATCGCGTACCGTCTGTATCCGTCAAAGCAATACGGGTCTGCACAGCCAGTTGTTCAACCAGATGTGTGACCGTTTGACGGACATCTCCCACATTCGCAGCCAGTACATGCCCAATCCATTGCTTACGAATCTCCAGGGCAGAAGTCCCTGCGGTGGTTGTGCTGCATCCCGTCAATCGCCACAGTATGGACTTGGCCTTATAACCTCCAGGCCACACATCCCCATATACGGACCATTCCTGTCCGAGCTGAGTTCGTGTCCAGCGCTGAAGTACAGCCATCCACGAATCTGTGGTTTCAGCCTGAGTGTATTCCAGCATTACTGGAACATACACCCCAAACCGCAGGCTGCGCGTAACCAGTCCAGAACTGGCATCCACACGATCACAATCCGAAGAACCCAGATAAATACAGGTAAATGCCCCGCCTTCTTCATCCTCCAGCCTGACCTGATGCAGTCCTTCCATCAGCGCTGCTGACCATACTTCTACTTGTTCAGCACCTCCATCTTCGGAGCGTGCATAAGGAGAGATTTTGATGATCCTCCTATACCCCGCCCAAGCAGATTTCGGTACTTCTTCTGCAAAAGCAATCACGGCACAGGGTCCAGCTAACACTTCTCCCGGTGCAGGAATATCCTGTACTCGGCCATTCCATGCCGGGACAAGAGCCTCCAGCTTCTGCTTCAGCGTTCGCCTGATGACGTTGCTCACTTGCCCTGTGCTGGCGGTGTTGTTTAACCCACTACTCATAGACACATTCATTTCGCCCCCTTCAGCTGCAAGTTTGAGATCTGCCCGCATTGTGCAGCAACAATGTTGCAGCAGCGAATTCCCCCTTTAACTCAGCCTCTGCGTATCTACCGGCACCAAAGCTGGACACCATTCACCGCAACAAAAAGACCGGCCCCTTGTGGCCGATCTGTACATTAGCGTATGTGCTTTCGGTGTGTGTCCTTTGCTATTGATCCGATAATACAATCTTACACCCTTTCATCCCTAGTGCGGATGGTGATTCGTACGACTTAGGTGCAATTAAGTGTGCATCTGGGGTGGAAAAAAGACGGCTCAGCGTGGCTCATGCCATTAACACCCTATTTCAGCGTAACCTTCGGATTCAACGTGATCTCAAACGCACGTCCCCAGATGAAATCGGGGTTCGCATATTCCAGCAGTGCACTGCAATACTCCGCATAAGCTGCTTCGCCATTACAAATTTGCTTTATCGCTACGTTGCCTTGAGCAAAGGCTGTTTTGTTCGCCAGTGCCGTGGTGTGGGTCTGCATCAGATCCCTGAGTAATGTCTGCAAATGAGCATAATCTTCTTCTGAGTTAAACAACACCATATTCTGATCCGCAAGGGTTGCCACATTGGTATACAGCGCATGCGCTCTGGAATACGTGCGGATATCTGCAATCGCTACTGCTTTATAGTAGTAATCTTTCAGGAAACGTTTGAACAACAATGCCCCCTGTGCATTCATCGCATCTCGCAACGCGTGGGCATGTGTTTCTGTTGTAATCAGAGCATAACGGGATTGTCCCATACCCACAGCCATACCGATTTTGTTCCCCGGCGTATTCCATGCACTGTAACCCAGGACCCGGCCCGTATACGGACTGTTCAAGAGTGCTTCGGCTACATCGACGTTGGCCGGACCTTTTCCTACAAAATCAACCAACACCGAAGGCAGACCCTCTTCACTATTGCTCGTCAATTGCGCCACAGCCGCCTGCACCTGATCCAAGGCAGTAATGGCAATAATCTCAATGTCCACCGGTTTTTTACCCGGTTTGCCTGGATGCCGGTTCGTCATGCGATCCAGCTCAGACGCCATATCAAACGAAGAAGCTTCATCGACAGATGTAGCATTCATCAATTGATTTCCATTTTCCTCATCGGAATTTGTATCCGTTACCACATCGGGCCCTGGATAAGCGGAATCCGCTACAACCACACCACCAACAATATCCACATGACGCACCACATTCTCGTGCAAATTCATATATTCGTAGGCATTGATAATCGTGGAACCATGAGGGCCAAAATATTTCACTGCATAACGCGTCTTCTTCCCACCACGAAGCAGTTGGTTAGCCATACGTGCCACCAGAGCGTGACCCAGGCCATCCGCATCTGGAAGGATAATCGCCCGATCGGGATTTTGTCCATCCGTCCCAGCGAGCCATTCATTGATTCGTGCTTCCACATAATTGATCTCATTAATCTGAACACCTTGCGTATTCGCATCGTCGACGCCTACGGCGAGGAAGTCAATATATCCTTTTCGAGCAAGCTTATCCAGAATGTACAGATTGGTTTTAAATTTATGTTGTCTGGTGTTGTAGTACTGTTCTTTATTAAAATACGTCGTGTCCCCATATTCCGTAGACTCTGGAGATAGGTTGTACCCGTTCACAATATCCTCGAATGCCGTAAAGGACTGGCGTGGCTGCTGCATCAGTGCACGTGACTCGTTGTAGGCATCCAATGCGAGACCATCTGCAAATGAGGTGGTGGCGAGTCGCATAATGGTATCCATTACAAACACCGGTTTGCGTGGATATTTCCCTTTAATGGCTTTAATCACATCGAGCAAACGGGTGGTGTCCTGATCGTAATCAGGATATGTGCCACCTCCATCTTCACGAAGCTGACGACTGCCAATCAAACCACCATAAGCCAGCATATCCGAAGAGATGATGAATCCATCCACTTTGGCGGCATTTTTCAAAATGAAATCATGAATGTTGGACGGTTTACCGTACGTAGGCGTAGACGTTCCAAGCAATGTGGTGCCTTCTACCGTTTTCTCAGAATCCAGACGATTTTGAATGTCACCCAGGTGCGGTGTAATGATATGGATACCGGCTGCTTTTCCTTGTACAACGACGTCATCCAGATTCGCTGGACGATCATCCAGTGGAACATACAATACTGTTTTCATATCCGAAAACCTCCTGTTAGATAAGTTGAACTAGAGATGTTACACCTTGTCACTGCGATTGCAGTACCATCTTCCGATCGCTCTTATCCCCAGATTTTCTTGATCCCTTAGTTCAAGGGTAAAATCCGGTGCTAAAGGCGAGAGTATGCTTACGAAGTAGCTTTCTTGCAGAAAGCTTTTAACTTCGCTTCTTCAGATTGGTTCTGCACTCTCCGTTTTGGTGTAAAAATTAAATTCAACTTATAATGATATATTCAGTCTCCCTTTAGTACCCGATCAGAGCAAGTGTGCAATCACCGCATAAAAAAACCAGCCCCTGGCCGGTCTGTACATTAGCGTATGTGCTTATCGGGATATGTCTCTTGCTACTGATCCGATAATACAATCTTACATGTTTAAATCGGTCGCGCTGATGGTTATCCGTATGGATTACGTCTATTTGTTGTTGCCATCTTGGCGATTAAATGTCGGTTTCTTGCAGAGACTTCTGCCGGACAACCCAACAAATCCATTCCTGATACTGTTTATATGATATAAGTGGCCTTTCTAACCCTATTTACAATAAAGGATGGATACGATCATGAAAAAAAAGCTCTGGTTCTATCTGTGGATCGCTATTACCAGTTATATGGCAGGCCCCATTATGTACGCTTTGACAATGTACACCTTTTATCAGGAAACAGATGTTCTAACTACTTCACTCATTGGATGGACCGCTGCAACATTCTCTTCCGTTGGTATCCTGTTTATCTTGGTCACAGTCATTCTGCTTCGAGTGCTCCACATCTATTATTTCTGGCTGCAAACCCTGCTATTTGAGTTACTTTTCCTTGTGCTCGTCTATATGACCACTGTTCTTCTTGGGGCTGGCAACACAGGTCTGCCATCGCTGTCCTTTCCATTTACGCCCGAAGGCATTCCCTTGTGGGTGTTCTGGGGAAGTATTGCACTTATGAGTTCCTGGGGAATATGGACAGCGCGTCAGCCCATGCGAAAATCACCATACATGCTGGTATCCAGAGTCATTCTGATCCTGTTTATTCTTGAAATTTGGTCCCGTTAAAAAGATAAAAAAAGAGCACGGCCTTCTCAGGCTGTGCTCTCTTAAAAGTATTTTGCTCACGCGATAATATAGCGGAAGTTTTCCCAGCTTTCCGGAACCGAATTTCCGTTTCTGGCATGATGGTAGAAGCTGAATGGAAATTTGAACACATGACCTCCATGCCAATCGCGGGAACGTCTGTCGGTGAGCCAGTATTCCAGTTCATGTGGAAGTGCAACAGAGCGTTCTGCACGGATCAATGGCAGACGGTCAACTGGAGATTGCAGCGTTGGCATCTCCTGTTCAACATCCACATCCCGGCTCAGTCGCAGCGCCTTGACCATCCTGAGAAAAGGCGGAATGCCTTTATGGAACAAAGCAGGATAATCGAGTTCAAATAATATATTAAGCGCGTGCCCGTAGGTTAGCATGTGGCCGATCAGATCATGATGTGCTTCTGCCTGATAGATGGTACGAAATGCGCCAAGCTCATCCAGAATCAGCCGGGACAATTGTTCCGGTCGTTCTATATCAGGGAATCCGTCTGCCTCACTTAACTTCAAGCTGCGAATTTCTTTCACAGTTGTGTTTACCCAAGATCTACCTGGAATGGTTCGTTCAAAAGAATCAATAAGTTCAACCATCTGATTCATGTCATGCTTCGTGCCCCAACCATCCAGTTCTCGAATGGCTTTCAGACTAAGGGCACCATAGATGGCCTGATGACCAACCCAGTGCAGCTCACCGATGGTTCGATCCAGCGCTTCTGTAATATGCGCTTCGGCCTCTTCCCTTGGCAAAATCTCTCCATCCCTGGAGTTCAAGCCATCGTTCAATCCGTGCTGGCGAAGCATGGCTTTCGCTTCTGCCGTAACACTGCCCGCTGCAAGGGCAGTGAGACGATTTTCACGCACCCAAAAATAAGCCGCAATAGCTCCCGCCCCATAGTGGGCGTGCCACAAATCTCCTGTACGCTCCCGACTGGACACAATAACAGCCAGCCCTTCTTCCAACAAACGTCGATCCAACATGCCACCACCCTTCATCGATGCGAACCCTGATACACACACGACCAGCAACAGTTTTTTAGCAAAACACTCTTTATAAAGCGTTTACTTCTATAAGATGATTCAAATGGTGCACATATGACCGTTTTGCCTGCTGTTCCGCGTATTTTAGCCGATTCGAAGTCTCCCGACTTCACGAATGGACACTTCCAGCGGATATATGTTTGCTTTTTGCTCGGAAAAGAACCAGGTTCGCTCCTTCTTCACCACAATAAACAGACCGTTCACATCCCCAACAGGGGCAAAGGTATCACTAATCACTCTCCATCGTTTCAATCCCATCTGCTCAAGTTCATCTACCGCAGAAAGCACATCTTCCGTGACAAGTCCCACCTCACACACCTGCAGCAGATCCTTCTCCGAAAAGGGGCGATCACTCTCGTTATGAACGGTATGATGAGCAATCAGCTCCAGAATGTTACCCACAGGATCTTCGAAATAGAGCGAATTCGAGTTCCAATTGGTTGAATAAGTCTCATCCTCACCTTCATGCCTGCTTAGACGGACACGTGCCGCTGCCCACGCTTTGGCCTCCTGAAAACGATTTGTTGGAATCATCCAGGCAAAGTGGTAAAACGGATTCTGATCAGCTTCACTACGCATGAATATCATTTTCGTTAAACCAATCTGTAGCGTGAAGGAATGCTCGGACTCTTCAGCCATGTTCAACCCCAGAGTGTTGATATAAAAGTGCTTGATGTCTTCCAATCGTGCTGTATATAATTTGACCTCATCAAAAATCATGCTGTGTCCTCCTTCACCCGACCGTGCATCTTCTCCCACTCACTCCATGGCACCATGCCAAGTTCTGGCTTCGCTTCATCCGGGAGCATCGATATGAACTCCAGAGAATGACCATCCGGATCAGTAAAATACACGGACACAGCCGGCATCCATCCAAATACATATAACTCACCAATATCATCATCCAAAAAGTTATGCGTCTTGATCCCTTTCTCCTCAAGATAAGTGACAGCCTGCTTCATATCCTCCAACGATACCTGAAAAGCAAAATGCTGTCGCTGCACCTCCGAAGGGTCCTTTTGCCATAGTCCGAGCATCGCGTTGCCTTCATCGCCAATCCAGTAAAAGGAGTTCCCACGTTCCTTCTGCCCATAAGCGTGCTGCAATCCAATGATCTGTTCATAAAAATGATGGGATCTCTCCAGATCCGTTACGTTCAGATGAGTCTCAAATATGCCTTTAATCATGATGAAAACCTCTTTCTCTTAACTCTCGGACGGCCTCCGTACTGCAGTTAACGTCTCGGAAAGGTGCAAAAATGAACCAATCACACGTTTGATCCGATCCTCAATGTCCTGACTGCCTTCAAATTCTTCGTATCCGTCAAACGTTGCTTCAAATCTTCTGCGCTGTGCACCACCAATGGAAATCCACTCCTGCGCGTTAATACCGTGCAAATTGCGAATAATAGCCTGCAGCTGCAAAAGCGAACTTACGCCGACCGCACCTCCTGCTGAGCTGATGGACAATACCGGTTTACCACTGAAATGAGCCTGGCTCAGATGATCCAATGCATTTTTGAGTACACCGCTGATGCTGCCGTGATACTCTGGCGTAGACAGGATAATGGCATCTGCGGCGAGCATACGTGTGTTCAGATCAGACAGATTCTGATCTTCATTCTGTTTTTCATCCGGTGCATAGAATGGGAGCGGTGTCTGATATAAATCGAACAAGCTGGCTTCATGCCCCTGACCGCTGATCACCTCCACGGCATATTCCCCTAAACGTGTACTGGTTGCATTTTTCCGATTACTGCCTGCCAAAATGATAATATTCATCTATGTCACTCTCCTTCGATTTTATAAAAACATTCCATCTCTTCGATTCAACTTTCTCTACTCTCATCTTACCTTGCTTCTACCACGGAATCGTCAGCAGATAGACTTAACTTGCAGCACAAAAAAACTCAACCTTTGGGTTGAGTTTCTACGACTTTAGTCTGAGAATATTGGAAGCTGGATCAGACGACCCAACCATTTCTTACGGCATGAAGCGCAGCTTGCGTGCGGTCTGCCAGTCCCAATTTGTCCAACAGATGACTGACATGGGTTTTCACCGTTTTCTCGGTAATGATTAGTTTGATGGCGATCTCTTTATTACTCAATCCTTGTGCGATCAGCCCCAGAACCTCTCGTTCCCGACGGGTAAGCATGTCCGGGCCATGAGAAGTTCCTTTTCCCAGCCCAACCCGCTCCTGCTCCGGAAGCCGAGTAGACGTATGCGGATTTGCATGCCCATGCGCTTCATTCATCGACAGTTCAGACGAAGCCATCACATGCATTAATTGTCCTGCTGCTGCAGGATGAAGCTCAACTTGACCTGCATGCACATTACGGATGGCAACGGCAAGATCCTCTGGCTCAATATCTTTCAGTAGATATCCCTTCACTCCTGCGCGTACGGCCGGTACGACATGATCCTGATCCGAGAAGGACGTAAGCACGATGATACGGATTCCAGGCAAGATCGCACGAAGCCTTCTCGCCGTCTCAATCCCATCAAGCACGGGCATATGCAGATCCATTAATACCACATCCGGGTGCAGCTGTTCTGCTTGTTCCAGTGCTTCCTGTCCGTTCGAGGATTCTCCGACGACTTCCATATCTGGCTGTGTGGACAAAAAAACGTGCAACCCGCGCCTCACCATTGCATGATCGTCCGCGAGTAAAATCGTAATCGGCATGTCTTCTTCCCCCTGATTTTATACAGATTCGGACGGAAGTGGAATGACGACCGTTACCGATGTTCCCTTACGGGATGAACTCACAAGTTCAAGTCTGCCGCCCAATGACTGGGCCCGCTCCCTCATGATGGACAGACCAAGTGAACTGGCAGGCAAGGCCTCACGCCTTTTGGCTCCCCCTTTTCCACGATCTGTAACGATTAAGACCGCTTCCTGATCGCTTAGCTGGAGGGATATCTCAGCGGAAGGAACTCCCGCATGTTTACGTACATTATTCAGCGCTTCCTGTCCGATACGCCATAAGCCTTCCTCAATACTTTGAGGTAAGGAGCGCATACCCGTCCGATGTACAACGACCTGCAATCCCTGTCCTGTACCATATTCCTGCAAGGCACTGAGCAGTCCAGATTCCAACCCCGCCGGACGAAGCTGCATAATCAAGGCGCGCATTTCCTTCAATGCTTCCTGTGACAAGGAACGTATATCCTTCATCGCTTCCGCAGCCGGATGCAGCTGTTGTGATCCGGCTAACATGCTCTCTGCACCTTTGGCTGTCAGGGACAGGGAGAACAAAATTTGGTTCACCGAATCATGCAAATCTCGAGCCAGTCGGTTTCGTTCCTCCAGTCGGGTTAATTCCCGCCGTTTGTATACCAGTCTCAGACTCTCCCACGAGGCTGTAATATGTTCAGAGAGTGCATCGAAAACCTCACGATCTGCCTGAAGGAAATCATTGGCCGAGCTCAATCCAACCACCAGTACTGCCGTTTCGCCAGGAGAGCTTAATGGGATGGGTGCAGCCAACCCCGAAGCCAAAACGGACATAGGGAACTGATTATTGCAAATGGCAGAAACATCTTGGATTTCCGTTGCCGACAATACCACAGCCCGATGAGAGTCAATCACACGATGCATGCGATTCTCCACCTCTGGAGAGAGTCCAGATGGTGTCATCATTTCGGACTTGCCATGAGCATAAGCGGCCTGTACCATAAAGCTTCCACTCTTCTGGGATAACAGTGTGGCAAATGGCCAGTCATAATGATGTCCAAGCAGCTTTACAACCGTCTTGGCCATATCGTCTCCACTGTTGCAATCGTTGACCGTCACGCCCAGCGATCGGCTGAACTCCCCCAGCCTGACATACAGATCCGCTCGCCTTTGCTCTGCGCTATATAATCGCATCCGCTCCATTGCACTACCTAGCTGATAAGCTACAGCCTGCAAAAGCGCCAGCTCACTATCACTAAAATGCTCTTTTCCTGGTGCAGCAACATTCAGCAGTCCCAGCATCTTCTCCCCCGAGCGGAGCGGAACCGTTGCATGATGGGTGATGTCACGGGTATCTCCCCATTGATGATCGACGGCTTCCTCCAGGCGTTTGCAATTAATAATATTGACGGCATTATCCAATCTCCCGTCCCGGAAGCGATTCACGCACCAGCAAGACCCACAGCGCATCGGCTCCTTATCATGATGCAGCAGAGCAGGAGGCAGACTGTAATCAGCAACACAGGAGTACTCTCCCTGAGCATCGATCAGGAACACCCAGCCCGTAGTCAATCCCGTCAGTTCCAACAATTTACCGAGTACCGTATCCAGCATCAGATTCAGGTCGTTGGATGTGTTGAGCGTCTCCGCGATCGTCTTCAGTGTGTACATCTCCTGCATTCCGGCTTGTTCCGTCATGCGGATTCCTCTCCTTTGACTGATCCTTAGTGTTGTTTTCAATTATTGTATACAATCAGCGAAGGATATAAAAGGATGAACTTGTTGCTTTACCTCTATCCCAGCTTCTTTCGTTCTTTGCGAGATGCAGATAAAGGCTCCATATTAATCAGACCCCGATCCGACAGAGCCAGCGCCATTTTATAGAAAGCACGTGTTCGAATCTTCGTATACGTATCCTTGCTGACAGGCGGGTCAAACACATGGTTATACACTTTATAGTCAAATACATCGTCATCCTTCAGATAACGTTCTCTGACAAGTACACGTTCCTTCTCGCTCAGTCGAGATACCACAAAATCAATTGTATCGCAGTACGCCTGACGTGCGCGCTGTACATCCACATTATAGATTGCCGTTCTGGCAGTGGAATCCCCGGTCACATTCGTTGCACCATGGAAACGCTCTGCGTAACTCGCCGTCACCATTACCTCTCGTTCTTCAAAAGCAATCGTTTTATAAATCCGGTATTTTTCCAGCGCGGCTTCAACAGCAGTCTGTGTTTTGCGTCGGTCCAATTCGGGCAGCATCAGTTCCATATTCATTCTCCTCCTTAAAGGGTCAGTTAAACTCGCATTCATCTCATCTTTGGTATTTTGTATTATTCGGTTCCAGTCGCTTACGGGTACAATAGATAGACGAATAGAAGCTTTTCGATCTACCTATTGCTGATTTGAATCGCTCTCTGGATGAATACAAAATACTCCTTTTATTAGAGTTATCCAGTTCTCTGAAATAGTAACGGCATTTTTCAAGTTTTTTCTGTTGCCTTTTGGAATCAATTAAAGTCAGCTATGAAGCAGGAATAATTCATTTTCCCCATCATCCAACTTGTCTCAACTTTACATTTTGTTCGTATTTTGTTCGTATTTCTATTTGAGGATACCACTTTCTGGGGATCGGCGTAAACCTTCATTTTGGGTCGTTTTAACTATAAAATAAAACCCGCACTCTCATTTCCTTTACCTTTTGGCATAATTGTTTCATATCCCTTTACCTAATGGTATATATACGATATAGTACAGATAATTAAAGATCCTCGTATAAGTCATTTGATTTTTATATCTTAAGATTGAATGCTAGATTTGCACGTCTACGGAGAGGGTAGAAAAAACCTGGAGAAGCGTAGCGTTCACCTTTATCACCGGATTTCTCCCTTTTGAGAAGGGAATCAAAGAAATCTGGGGATAACAGTGATCGGAAGGTTGTTCTGCCATCGGAGTGACTCGTGTGAGACAAGTTCTCTTAATATATAATTCAAGCACTTGTACGAATCAAAGGAGTGGCATGAATTGTGGAGCACGCTTTTGGTCCTTATCTGAAACAACTGCGCGAGCAACAGGGATACAGCATCAATCAGCTCGCCGAAGCAGCAGGAATCAGCAACTCGCAAATTTCACGCATTGAGAATGGGGTTCGCGGAGTTCCCAAGCCTGCTACCATCCGCAAAATCTCCGATGCACTCTCAGTTCCCTACGCGGATATGATGAAACAGGCCGGATATCTGGAAACCGGAAATACAGCAAGTCAGCTCCATGACGCTCCAGAATGGGCAACTTACAAAGACCGTCGAGACTTCAAAAAGATGCTCGAGGACGAGGATGATCTGATGTTTGACGGCATCCCGCTGGATAATGAGGATAAGAAACGAATCAAGGATGTCCTGACAGGTCTGTTCTGGGAAGCCAAACAGATGAATAAACGCAAAAAAACGAATGATCCGGACGAGCGCCCATGAAGCATTTCAAGCTGAATAAACTAAAGCAGCAGGTGAGATGATATGGATGACATTGTAACAAAGCTGATTCGAAAACACCGGACCAACTGCCCTTTCAGCATTGCCAGAGCCATTGGAATACAGATCCGGTTCACCAATCTGGGCAAGTCTACCAAAGGACTGTATTTCCGAAAGCTCCGCCGCAGATTTATCGTCATTCACAATGATTTACCGCCGGAATGGCAGCGTTTCGTGTGTGCCCATGAACTTGGACATGACCGATTGCACAAAGGCATAAACCGGTTCTTTCTGGAGGAACACTCCTATTTTGCCCCAGGCAAGCTGGAGAGACAGGCCAATCGTTTTGCCATACAGCTTCTAACTTCAGGGGTGATGCCAGAGCCGGATGAATCACTGGAGAAATTTTGTTTGCGTACTGGACTGCCACGTGAAGTGCAGCATTTTTTTTAGCCTTTTTAAGAACATACGTTCCTTTGGAATGAAATTCTCTCTTAATCTTCCACTATGAAAATCAGATGTCACTTTCAGGTTACCTATTTTTACGTGAATCACGAGATTTCCTAATAATAGTCTGGTAAAATACAACATGAGTTGTGTAAACGCTCACGTAGATTATTATTTTGGGGAGGTTACTGATTCATATGAAAATCTGGAAGACTTATGTTTCGCTTGTGCTAACGCTCTGTTTACTGTTTGGCAGTGTAGGCATTGCCGCTGCTGCAACGGATACCACTCCGGGCACAGGTAAGCACATTACTATTCTACATACGAATGACACGCACGCACGCGCAGTTGAGTCCTCACCTGCGATGGGTTTCGCCAAAGTTGCTGGAATTGCGGACAAATACCGTAGCGAAAACCCAAATACCCTTCTGCTGGATGCCGGAGATGCAGTGCATGGTACAACCTTTGCTACACTCGTTAACGGTGAGAGCATTGTCAAAGTAATGAACGAAATCGGTTATCAGGCGATTGTACCGGGTAACCACGAATTCAACTACGGTTCCGAGCGCCTCATCGAACTTGCGGATATGATGAACTTCCCCATGCTCAGTGCCAATGTGAAAAAGAAAGACGGAACTCGTCTCTTCGATCCTTACCTCATTAAAGAAGTAGACGGCGTGAAGATCGGTATCATTGCGCTGACTACACCGGAAACGATGTATAAAACGAATCCGAAAAATGTGGAAGGTCTTGATATTACAGACCCAACTGCGGAAGCCAAAGTTCTCGTGAACGAAATTCGCAGCAAAGTAGATGTTGTTGTTGTATTGGGACACCTTGGACAAGACGCTTCCAGCACCGATACTAGCTTCAAAGTTGTAAAAGAAGTGCCTGGCATTGATGTATTCATCGACGGTCATAGCCATACGGTTCTGCAAGATGGACTTGTATCCGATAACGGAACATTGATCGCCAGCGCTGGAGAATATACAAACTTTGTAGGCGTGATCGACCTGTGGGTTGACGGCGGCAAAGTAACGAAAAAACAAGCTACACTGATTGATGAAACGGAAGCAAAAGACATCAAACCGAATGAGAAAGTTGCCGCATTGGTAAACTCCATTCAGAAAGAACAAGAACCCATTCTGAAAGAAGAAGTAGCCAATACGGCGATTCTGCTGGACGGCAAGCGTGAACAAGTACGTGCAGGTGAAACGAACCTGGGTGACCTGCTGGCAGATGCCATCCGTGACGTCAGCAAAGCCGATATCGCACTCACAAACGGTGGCGGTATTCGTTCTTCCATTGAAAAAGGTATCGTAACTAAAGGTGATATCATTACCGTCCTTCCTTTTGGTAATCAGGTTGTAACGCTTGAAGTAAAAGGCTCCGATGTACTCGCAGCCCTTGAAAACGGTGTGGGATCTTATCCAGAGCCAAGTGGCGGATTCCCACAAGTATCCGGCATGACATTCAGTATTGATTCTTCCGCTGCAAAAGGCAGCCGTGTACACTCCGTCATGATCGGAGATAAAGCCCTTGATCCAAAAGCAACGTACACAATGGCTACGAATGATTTCACTGCTGTTGGCGGTGACGAGTACTCGATGTTTGCAAAATACACAACGTCCGGCATGTACGGTGCTATGGATGAAGCGTTGATCGATTACATGCAAAAACTGGGCGCTGTAGATATCAAAACAGACGGGCGAATCAAGGAAGCAAAGGCTCCTGTGGTTGAACCGGAAGCTCCAGTAACGGAAACACCAGCTCCAGCTCCAACTACACCGAAACCAGAGACTCCGAAACCAGAAGCACCGTCGAAACCGACGCCAAGCAAACCAGCTCCAGCCAAAGTGCATGTTGTAAAATCCGGAGATTCCTTATATTCCATCTCCAAACAATACGGTACCACTTGGCAAGCTCTGCAAAAGCTGAATAAGATCAAAAATCCACACTGGATTTATCCAGGGCAACAATTGAAACTGCCTACAGCCTCTTAAGTTCTGAGAAGCGCAGATAATTGTATCAATAAGATTCAAAGAAAGGGTGTCCCTCAAGCCATAATCGGCTGATGGACACCCTTTTTTTATTTTACATATTACATCACTCAGTAGTTACCTGCTGAGATGTACACTCTACTTTTACATGAATATAGCTTTGCTGCAAAAATAAATCCCCAAAGCCACTTTAGGAAATCCCTTCATCCCACGCCCTCTACCATGGACTATAGAAGATATCTCCAAAATTGCCACTCTCATGCAGTTATTTCACAATCAAAACGCTATATTTCTCGTTCTGTGATTTGCGTATTTGCACATGCATAGATTCCTGACATGGTACGCCTGAAGCTCTTATGGACAAACCGACTGTATACAGAATACAATTTTTCAAATTCTAGTTATTTGGTATGACAATACGCAAATAGTGTTGCATCCTTACATGACTATAGCCCTCTTTTTAATGCTTTAATCCGTTACATAACCACAAACATCTCTTACCGCATAATATCCGGACCTATTATACATCGTTCTATTATATAGAGGCACGTAGTACGGTTTCATATGGATATATGTTTTCAATTCCGGACTATAGCTGATCCTTCACCTGACTTACAGCCTCTTGTGCCGACAGACTGATTCGTTTGGATTCACCTTGTGCTGCAAGAACATGCGATCCAAATTCCACCTGTCCCTCTGCCGCACCTCGGCCAATAACAATCTGGACAGGCAAACCGATTAATTCCGAATCCTTGAACTTCACCCCTGGCCGTTCATCACGATCATCTACCAGTACGCTGTATCCGGCATCTAATAGTTGTTGTTCCAGTTCCAGCGTAAGTTCGCGTTGATGTTCATCCTTCCAGCTCATTGGAATCAGATGTACATGATAAGGTGCGATGGCTGATGGCCAACGGATACCATCTTCTCCGGCATATTGTTCAGCAATAGCGGCCATCAGACGAGACACACCGATACCGTAACAACCCATTACAGGTGCGCACTGCCGTCCATTGCGATCCAGGAAGGATGCTCCCATAGCGTCACTGTACTTGGTTCCCAGTTTGAAGATATGCCCGACTTCTATTCCTTTTGTGAATACAAGCGATTCTCCACAGGTTGGGCAGCCGTCACCTTCAGCAGCGAAACGGATTCGATCTACTTTGTCCAAAGCAAAATCTTTACCTGGAACTACATTCGAATAGTGTACATCAACTTCATTCGCTCCTGTAATGGCACGTTCCATTGCAGCTACATCCGCATCTACTACAATCGGCAGATCCAGTCCAATGGGCCCCAGGAAACCTACAGTTAATTTCGGATGACTTGCAAGGGCATTTTCATCAGCCAGAATCAGCTCCTCTACACCCAATACCTGCTTCAGCGCAATATCATTCACTTCATGATCCCCACGAACAAGTGCAGCGACCAGTTCACCATCGGCCTGATAAAGCAGTGTTTTGATCATATGCTGGGCATCCTCACCCACAAAGGCACTTAACTCATTGATCGTACGTACTCCTGGCGTTTGGATACGAACCAAGGTATCCCCTTCGGCTTTACCATCAGCTTGATCAACCGCTTTTACGTCAGCAGAAACTTCCGCTTGTCCTAGATTCTTAGCAGAAGATTTAGAAGTCTGATATCCTGCCTTCTCCAGATTTGCGGCATATCCACAATGTTTGCAGGTTACGATCGTATCTTCTCCCACATCAGCAAGTGCCATGAATTCGTGGGTCTCCCCCTGACCACCAATCGTGCCTGCATCGGCTTCCACTCGAATATACTCCAGTCCACAACGCTCCAGAATACGCGAATACGCCGTATTCATGGCCTGATAGGTGCGATCCAGCTCTTCCCAATCGGAAGCAAAAGAGTACGCATCCTTCATGATGAACTCCCGTCCCCGCAGCAATCCAAATCTTGGACGACGTTCATCTCTGAATTTGGTACCAATCTGATAAAGTGTAAACGGTAGCTTCCGATAGGAATTAACCTCGTCACGAGCCAGTGCAGTCACAACCTCTTCATGAGTTGGACCCAGGGCGAATTCTCGTGCATGGCGATCCTTCAGACGCATCAGCTCAGGGCCATACTGTGTATATCTTCCGGATTCTTCCCATAACTCAGCAGGCTGCATGATTGGCAACAATACTTCCTGACATCCTGCACGGTCCATTTCTTCTCGAACGATTCGTTCGACATTCAGCAAGATACGACGTCCCAAGGGTAGGTAACTGTATATCCCTGCTGCAATTTGGCGAATCATTCCCGAGCGCAATAACCAGCGATGCCCTGCTGCATCTGCCTCTGCTGGTGCTTCACGTAATGTTGGAACAAGCATTTCACTTTGACGCATCTTGTCACACCCCTTATTCTTCTATTCATTATTGTAAATCAGGTTATAAACAGCAAAAAAAACACATCCGTCAAGGGACGAATGTGTCGTGGTACCACCCTTATTTAACTGCACTTTGCCGGTCGACCCTGCCATCAAATCATCAAGGCATTGGCCATAAGCCGATTCTCCGTTTGCAACCTATGCAAAACGTGAACGCGCAGTCCTTCAGGGCATAACGGGCCCATCCGGCGAAGGTTACAGGCCGTTCGGGCCTTCTCCTCCGCAGCTCGCGAGGTAGGAATAACGAAACAGCAACAGAAACCTTGCACTAAGCGGTTTCCTCTCTGTAGAAGCTGGCTGACGTAATTATGTCCTCGTTGATCGCTGTTATCATTTTGATCACCATAGTGTATTTACAAGAAGTTGTCAACCACACTATTGCCAGCTTTACGTTAAAATGAATTGCTGGGCGATGGCTGACATGGCCGTGCGTTCCCTGTAATATAGAGAAATAGAAACCATGTATTAATTGATAAAGGAGTTTGTCCTATGCCATATATTATTTACGATCTTGAATTCACGGTAAGTCGCAATACACGTTACTCTTCTGAAATTATAGATATCGGTGCCGTCAAAGTAACGGAAGGTGAGAACGGCCTGTATGTATCGGACACGTTCCATACTTATGTTCGTCCTTCCAATAAATCGGTGCTGTCCGCCGATACGATTCAGTTTACGGGTATTACGCAGAAAGACATTGACGCAGCCCCTCTTTTTCCGGAGGCACTGAATCAATTTATTGTCTGGATGGGAAGTGAATCCTATTACATGTGCTCCTGGGGACCGGATGACCGCGCCAAATTGATCTCTCATTGTCGCACTCATCAACTCGATGTAGCCTGGATCATCAACCACAATGATATTCAGCAGCAATGGTCACGCACAGTACGCAAGGAAGGAAAATTCCGTCAGCTTGGACTCGCTCAGGCTCTTGAACTGTGTGGTATTGAATTCGATGGCACCCAGCATCGCGCTTTGGATGATGCGATTAATACAGCCAAAGTATTCATACATCAATTTGATCAGTTCAAACTGGAAACCAATTGCGCCGCAGATGATGAGGGCATCACATCCAAAGTGGTCTATTCCAGTAGTGTTGAAGATGACGAGAAAGATTCCCCTTTCGGTAACCTTGCACACCTGTTCAAGACCAAAGAATAATGGACTACGATTGCATGTTGAACAAAGGCAGACCAGCCATGATCTGCATTGAAGTTCAGTTGTAGATCTTTCTCCAACGTTCCAGACGTTCTTTCATCATGAGGCGGCATTTCTCGGGTTCCAGAATTTCGGCATCGGGTCCATATTGAGACAACCACGTTAGAAACCCTTCTTCATCACTCAATATGGCTTCAAACAACAACGTGCCTTCCGGTTCAATCGTCAAGATGGGGCGTGCAAAAAACTGCTCCTGCATGACACGCTCCACAGCGTGCGGTGAGAATCTGATTTTGAATGCAGTCCACTCCGTACTGCCGCTAAGTTCCTGTGGCGTACGGAAGTGAGATTGTAAAAGGTAGTCATCTTTGCGGAACGTGCGTGGCAAAATCCGAACCCTGTACAAACGGTTCACTTGAAATATTCTCAGTTTCTCTGACAGGTGACAATACGCCAACAGATCAAATCGGTATTCACGAGGAATAAGACAGTAGGGGTCCATTCGTGCAGTCCCCTTTTTACCTTGAAACAGATATTCTCCTTCAATAGTGTTCTGGGAAATTCCGGCCTGAAGCAAGGTCACCAGTGAATGATTCAGAAGTTCGGTACTTTCATTTTGCCAAGCAGAAGTACCCACCTTGAACAACCCGCCAATTTGCTCAGACCATTCCACTCGCTCTGTTTTGTTTTTCTGACTCGAAGCAACCACTTTCTCATACGCGCTCTCAAAAGCAGGCTTCAGCAACGGACGAATATTCTCCATGACTTCTGCCAGGTGCATAAAGGCTTGAGCTTCTTCATCAGACCAATTCAGCGGATACATGGCAAAATGGCTGATAAACATATATCCTCTCCCGTGTCCCATATTGGCGATGGGGATATGCATTGCACTGAGGGCCTCCATGTCGCGGTATATCGTCCTTTCCGTTGTCTCGCACCGCTCGGCAAGCTCACGGGCCAGAATACCCGGCTTGGCCTGCACAAGAGTTATAATGCGCATTAATCGGATCAGTCGGTCTGTCATTTTGCCGGACCCTCCACGATGTTGTTTCAATAAATTCGATACAACTCCATCCATTTTTTTATTATTATGTTGTTTAGTACATTCGACTTATTCCTTGACTTCACCTTCAAAAAATTATGTAGAAATATTCCTTTCCGCACCAACATCCCTAGTTCTTTATCCCTATTCTCCTAACATCGTTTTTCCGCGATTACGAACCATGGAATTAAAAGTAATCCCGTAATGGTGCCGAAGTTTCTCCACAATTTCGGCTTCCGCATAATAATCCAGATCCTGTTTTCGTGCCGCTTCAATTAACAGAGCATCTGCGTGACGACGCAGCATGTCGCTGCCCTCTTGTGTACGACCTCTTTCATAAGCGCGCAAAGCTTGTTTAATCAGAGGAACTGTTTCGTTTAATTTGATTGTCTTCTCTACCTTGGGATCTTCCGGCTGGCGCAGCATGCCCAGATGACTGGTGTACTGAATGTACAACTGTTCTCTGCGCAGCAGTACTCTCTGGCTTTGTTTCAATTTTCGCGTACTCCAATAAGCTGAACATACGGCACTTTTCCCCGATACACGAGGTCCCATGGCGAATTCGAGTAAAATTTGTTTACTCTCTCCCTTGTATACATCTCCAAGTCTTAGAACCCAACCGATATCCGTTTCTTTGGAACGACAGCCGTAGATGCCTTTAAGCTGAATTCCAAATTCCGGTTTGAGCAAAAGTTCCAAGTCTCGCGACACAATTTTGGGTGCTATTTTCCTGAGTCTTTTGGCAGGGGCACCGTTACGCCACTCTACCATCATATATACGGGGTCCGCTCCCCCTGTCGGTATGGCCTCTCTATTCCACGAATAAGATACTTCAAAGACTGAGTTCACTGGTAGTCTCTCCCCCGATTTATATGTATTATCTTCTAAGTTATCAGGGTAAATGGACACTATATTGTCACGGAACATATGTTCGCAGGAAATTTTTCCATAATATTAGTTTCTCGTCCCTAAATCCGTGTAATTACGACAATAAACGACGAAAAAGCTTGGCAGTATGCCAAGCTTTTAGACCACTTTCATATGACAAGTCCTAACTTAAATCGCAGAAGTATTTATTCCCATTTTGTGTGAATTTTGTATAGAATCAGGTTCTGTAATCGGAGCATAAGTAATACTGTCGATAATCAATTCACGCCCGATTGGCTCACCATTTACAGTGATCATAATCGTTTTGGTTGTTGCAGTTTGTTTAGTTGTGTACATACGTTTCTACCCCTTCGTATTCACGATCTTCATAAAAATCGGATATATTGTTTTCACTCATTAAATTACAAATTTCGTTAATATGAATAGCAGGCACCATGAGCTGAAGTAAAAGAATGATGTCAAGATCGTCCGCAGTACTGCCCTGTCCTTCTATTACCCCGGCGGCCTAGAAATTAAACACCTGTCTACATGTATTGAATTATTCTCATATAGGGTAATTAAAACTACATCATCTTGAACCCATTGTCCCGGTTTTGACGTATAATGTAAGAGCCGTATTTCAACAAATGATGACGAAATCGGCAAACGATTATGTAACCGAAAGAAGGTGCCATTCATGCCAAAATCCATTCAGGGTTATTTCATTCGGGTGTTATTCACCACATGTGTATTATTTACTGTTTCTTTGACTTCTACAGTCAGTGCAGCAAATGCCAATATATTCTCCGATATCTATAGTGGATGGGAACGAGTCTCCGAGCTTCCTGGAGAAGTGAACGCCTTGCAGGAAAGCTATAAACAGACGCTGGAGCAGTTGAATCAGACTTCCGCCCAATTGGGACAAGCCCAGGCAAATGTCGAAGCATTCAAGGCCCAGAACGAGTTGCTGCTGGCGCAAAACGAAAAACTGACCGACATGGTGAGTAAGCTGCAAAATGATCAGGATGCCAAAACGGCAACTGCCAAACGCATTCAAACGATGATTATCACAGCCGTTTCACTCATATTGGGATACTTTATTCTGATTCGGGTGATGCGCTGGGGAATGCGTCGCCGTTCAGGCCGAGTATAAAAGAACAGGAGCAACCGCATGCACATACACCTGAATAATGCCGAAGCTGGCGGAGCCGGACAAGTGGTCACGTTCTCGTTGATCCAGGACGACCGCCTGCATATTCTCCATCCCCAGCAAATTGTCGCTTTTCGCGGCCCCAGCAGCAGTCGCCATGATAAATTCATGAATATTTCGGGTATCTATCGCAAAAAAAAGCTGATCAAATCCGAAATTACCGGTCCTTGTCAATTTGTGGCCGCCCTGCCTCCCGGATTCACTATGAAGGAAGTTGAACTGAGTGAGAACAGTGATCTACTGTACGACTTCCGCCATCTGTTCTTCTACTCTGACGGCGTCACGATGCACACCAAAATTCAGAAAATCAAAAACATGCTCATCACTCGGGATGCCGTGAAAATGAAGTTTTCGGGCAAAGGCAAAATTGGATTGCTGACACAAGGTCAGGTCTGCCAACAGGAATTGCACCCTACCGCACCACTATACGTGGATGCAGGCAGTATTATCGCCTATCCTGAGAACGCGCAGCTTGAACTTACCGTATACGGGAACAATCTTGCCAGCCAGCATATGAATTATCATTGGAAGATGACAGGACATGGCTCTGTACTCTTTCAGGCTGGTCGTGAAAATCATAGACTGGAACAGGATATGAACGATGAAGGCTTATTTAAGCGCATTCTGAAGGAAGTCATTCCTTTTGGAAATGTATTGATCAAATAAGTCCAGATGACGTTAGGCTCGGTTATAAATGGGTTCTCATGGAAAGCATGCTCACCGTATTGGAAATGTGATATACTGAACCGGACAATTGAAGAAGAAAATCCATGCCTATGGCATGGGAGAGGTTCGCGAACTCCCTCTATAAGACTCGACCTTTAGTAAGGTCAATAAGTCTTGCGTACATTTTAGGTAACAGCGTACGTAAAAAACTAAGGACACTAGATCGTGCCTGCTTTTTTTGAAGCAGCCTACGAGAAGGTGTGTTTTTTGATGGATGCCAGTTCATGAACTTCTCTGTTCTTCCGACGCTCTGTGCCTATGTGCATGGATTGATCTTAAGAAGATGGAGAGGTTTTTTTATGTTGAACGAAGAAAAAGCAGTCGTTGTATTCAGCGGCGGTCAGGACAGTACAACTTGTTTGTTCTGGGCCAAACAGCAATTTGCTGAGGTCGAGGTGGTTACCTTCGATTACGGCCAGCGTCACAAGCTGGAGATTGAATGTGCCGCAGAGATCGCTCGCGATCTGGGTGTACAGCAAACGGTACTGGACATGAGTTTGTTAAACCAACTCGCGCCCAATGCACTCACCCGTACGGATGTAGAGATTACGCATGAAGAAGGCGAACTGCCGAGTACGTTCGTCGATGGACGGAATTTGCTGTTCCTCAGTTTTGCAGCCATTATGGCGAAGCAAAAAGGGGCTCGTCACCTCGTCACAGGTGTATGCGAAACGGATTTCAGCGGTTACCCGGATTGTCGGGATTCGTTTGTGAAATCGATGAATGTAACGCTGAATCTGTCCATGGACTATCCCTTTGTTATTCACACCCCACTGATGTGGCTGGACAAAGCCCAAACATGGAAAATGGCGGATGAGCTTGGTGCCTTCGATTATGTACGTGAGCGCACACTGACCTGTTATAACGGGATTATCGGCGATGGCTGCGGAGAATGTCCTGCCTGCAAACTTCGCAAAGCCGGACTGGATCGCTATCTGGAGCAACGCACTGATTCTGCTACTGTTGAAGCTGCGGGAGCGGACGTACGATGAGAGAACCGGGAACATTTCGTATTGTGGAACGGTTGCAGCGGATTGGTGAAGACATCCTCCCTGCACAGCTTCGCTATCATCGTAAACGTGTGCTTGTCAGCAAGGAGTTTACGTTTGACGCTGCGCATCATTTGCATTGTTATGAAGGCAAGTGCAAGAATTTGCACGGGCATACGTATAAAGTCGTTTTTGGCATTAGCGGTTATCCGGGTGAGACCGGACTTACGGTTGATTTTGGACATATCAAGGAGATATGGAAAACACAAATAGAAGGGTATCTGGATCATCAGTATCTGAACGAAACCCTTCCCCTCATGAACACAACTGCTGAAAATATGGTCGTCTGGTTGTTCGAGCAGATGGAACAAGCCTTGCAGACCGAACCGTATGCCGCACTGACCGAAGGTGGTCGAACAGAGTTTGTCCGCTTATACGAGACACCGACCAGTTACGCCGAGGCTAGACGGGAGTGGATGATCGATGAGTAGTGTGGAACGCAGCAAAGAGACTCGCATTCCTGTGATGGAAATCTTCGGTCCTACGGTTCAAGGTGAAGGCATGGTTATTGGGCAGAAAACGATGTTCGTCCGCACCGCGGGCTGCGATTATCGATGTTCCTGGTGTGACTCGGCCTTTACTTGGGACGGCAGCGGCAAGGATTTGATCCAAATGATTACGCCGGAGGACGTGTGGAAGGAGCTGCGCCGCGTTGGCGGCTCGCGCTTCTCCCACGTGACGATTTCCGGCGGCAACCCTGCCCTGCTCGCTTCGCTGGGGGGATTGGTTAAGCTGCTTCAGGAGAACGGCATCCGCACCGCGGTAGAAACGCAGGGCTCCCGTTGGCAGTCTTGGCTGGCGGACATTGACGAAGTCACCGTGTCGCCCAAGCCTCCCAGCTCAGGCATGAACACTGACTGGGCTGTGCTGGATGATCTGATCCACCAACTGGCTGCACGCCCGGTGGAACGAAGCCACAGTCTGAAAATCGTGATTTTCGATGAGACAGACTTGGACTATGCCCGCCGTGTGCATGCACGGTATCCGGGCACGGATTTATTTTTGCAGACCGGAAACCCGGATGTCACTTCTGCTGATACGCCAGATCTGGCGTCTTCGCTGCTTGCCCGTTATGAGTGGCTGATTGATCAAGTCAGTGCTTCCGATGATCTGAACAACGTTCGTGTGCTACCACAGCTGCATACCCTTGTGTGGGGCAACAAACGCGGCGTCTGATGGGCTATTTGGATGGAATAATGGGCGGCATGATGTAATTTTGGGAACAACCAGAGGCTAAGATGGCCTATCATATATACCGGTAAGCTTCGTGCGTCGCCGGAAATAAGGAGCGTTTACGAATCCATGAGACAACCTGATGAGATGCAAGATCTAACGTTGCTGGGAAACCAGGGCGTAAAATATACGTTTGAATATGATCCGGGAATTTTGGAGAATTTCGATAACAAACACCCGTACCGGGATTATTTTGTCAAATTCAACTGCCCTGAGTTCACCAGCCTGTGCCCAATCACAGGTCAGCCGGACTTTGCAACGATCTATATCAGCTACATCCCTGATGTGAAAATGGTGGAGAGCAAGTCACTTAAGCTGTACCTGTTCAGCTTCCGTAACCATGGCGATTTCCACGAGGATTGTGTGAACATCATCATGAACGACCTGATTAAGCTGATGGACCCACGCTTCATTGAAGTGTGGGGTAAATTCACGCCGCGCGGCGGCATTTCCATCGATCCGTACACCAACTACGGCAAACCGGGTACGAAGTATGAACAAATGGCTGAGCATCGCATGATGAATCATGATATGTATCCAGAGACTATTGATAATCGTTAATTGGGTAGACACACCAATTATGCTTTGTATGAAATAAAATTATAGAGCGCACAAAAGCCGAACTCTTCTATCTGAAGAAGTTCGGCTTTTACTTTTTTACAAAAAATCCGATAGCAAAGTACAGAGACGTCGATGCAACATAGATAGTCAGAAAAGTCATGACTGCCATAAATAGAATGGTCATCGCCAAATTACGTTTGGCAAGAACATATGGTGATAGCGATTTCATATTGATCAGTCCTTTATCATTTCTGTTTTAGTAGAACTTTAATAGTAGAATTTTTAAAGTATATTAATAGTTTACATTATAAAGAGAACGTTAATTTCACCTGTTCCCCTTGTCGACCTTTCAAATCTGTCCTATTATGTAACAATATGCTTAGGCACATCACATCATCAGGCGCTGATCCCTCGTGACCGCGACCAAAGGAGAACTGTTCATGTCCATGCAAAATTCATTATCCAAAGACGCCGCTGCGCGTTCGAAAGCTCCACCCGGATTGGATGCTCAAGGTACCGTTTACCGGATCTTAATTGCCATCAGTCTGGTCCATTTGTTCAACGATTCAATCCAATCTGTCATTCCGGCTATTTTTCCAATTCTGAAAGACTCCATGCATCTCACGTATACGCAGATCGGATGGATTTCGTTTGCTATTAACTTTACTGCTTCCATTATGCAGCCTGTTGTAGGCTGGTTTGCTGATAAAAAACCGACACCATCCATTCTGCCCATTGGCATGGGCTTTACGTTTACCGGTATGCTATTGCTTGCCTTCGCCGACAGCTATATGGCTGTCCTGATCTCTGTCATCTTTGTTGGGCTCGGTTCGGCGGCTTTCCATCCAGAGGGTTCACGGGTATCTCATATGGCCGCAGGGCCTCGTCGGGGTCTCGCTCAGTCAATCTTCCAGGTGGGCGGTAACGCTGGTCAATCTCTGGCTCCATTGCTCACCAGATGGATTTTCATCCCGTTTGGTTTGTTCGGTGCCATCGGATTCACGGGCATTGCAGCTGCGGGAATCGCGGTTCAAATCTACATCGCTCGCTGGTATGGACGAATGCTGCAATCGGGAGGATATTTGCGCAGACAGGCTGCAGCTCGTCGTGCTCCCAATCCAGCATTACGTAAAAAGATTGCTGCTGCAATAACCATTTTGATTCTGCTCGTCTTTGTCCGTTCGTGGTATGTCGCTTCGATCGGCAGCTTCTATGCGTTTAACCTGAAGGATACATTTAACTTGTCCACAGAGGACGCACAGATCTATATCTTCCTGTTCCTGGCGGCTGGGGCTCTTGGTACGTTCTTTGGCGGTCCACTCGCGGATCGCTTCGGTAAACGTAACATGATCTTCCTGTCAATGGCCGGAGCCGCTCCACTGGCGCTGCTGCTGCCTTATGCGAATCTGTTCTGGACAGCCGTGTTGCTGAGTATTATTGGGTTCATCATGTTGTCCAGCTTCTCGGTGACCGTTGTGTATGCACAAATGCTGATTCCAGGTAAAATTGGGACCGTCTCCGGTCTGATTACTGGTCTTGCATTTGGTATGGGCGGTCTGGGGGCACTCGTGCTGGGGAACTGGATCGACGTGTTCGGCGTATCTCCAGTCATGCAAATGTGCAGCTTCCTGCCACTGATCGGTATCTTCACCTTCCTGCTTCCATCGGATAAGTTGCTGAACCGTTGGGCGGAAGAGAACGGTAGCGAAGAATAACAGATCCTATATAATCTAAGCTCCAATATACAATGAAACAAAAGTACGCTGTTAAGACAGCCTAATGAAAAGTAACGTCAGATGGTTAACCAAGCTAGAATTAACGCCAGCATATGCAAATGGGATGAAGCCTGTACCTTTAGGGCTTCATCCCGTTTTTGTTTTGTCAGCGTTAGCGTTAGAATCAGAGCCTCGTATCTGTCGTTTCATTGCCAGTTTTGGTGATGGACATCATTGCGAAAGGCGCTGAAGTATCAGCCGTTTTTTGTACAACATTTTTCCGGCTTCGGCAACATCACGAATCGTATTTTTGTTACTCACCGAACCGAATACCATGCCAGCAATCGGAATGAGTTGGAACAGCTTTTTCCACCCAAACGATTCACTGTAGGAATTAAAAACCTCCCGCCAGCCCTGCATTTGAGAGATAACCTCAACCTGCTTGTCCGGATTATCGTAATCGGCGAGTTCATCAATTATCGCTTTCTTGCCCACAATATCGGCAGAGGAGAATTGCAGACATTTGACAATAAATATGCGCTCTTGAGGTTCGTCAGGATCATATCCGTAGCATAACGCCATCTCCTGCAGCACCTTCAGGGAAAGCCCCATCACCATTGGAATATCTGCCGCAATTGTCACTATGCCACCGATGCCTGTTGCAGCTCCTTGTGCGGCAGCAAACCTCGTTCGACTGTCCGTAATGTTATCGGCAGTGCGATCCAGCACTTTAAGCGGTAAACCTTCCACACTGTGAATTTTCGTCGTATCTTTTGATTCTCCATCCTGTTCATCGTAAGAGGTATCGGCCTTCATGGAATAACCGGATTGGATCGCTTCTTCTTGGAGCAGCTCGGCCACCTTCTTTTTCTGAACGAGAAATTTCCCGCCATTCTGCACATACAGACCGACTTCGTTCAGCGAGTCCCCAATCTTCTGTTTCAGCGCTTTGGGCATAACTTTATCCAGCATGGCAAATGGCAAACGTCCAATTTTGTCCCAAATAAACAAGTCCTTCTGCCCTTTTTCCCATTTTAAAATCTGTTCCAGCTCCCGGTCCAATGTCTCGCGTGAATCCATATATGGCCTCCTAATGTTATGTGTATAGTGAATTGTATACTCCTCATACGCAGAGTTCAGAGGATGGTTGCTTCTATGCTACCCCTCGTATCCGTCTTCATGTCTCCCTTTTCAATGTGTACATAAGTAAAAGCCCCTAATCAGCATGGCTCGCTGACTAAGGGCTTACTATATTAAAACTCTAGCAGTATTATTATTTCGCTTCAGCCGCAGCCTTCCCATCTGGAACAGGGACTCCAAAGTCAGGTGTGCCATCTTCGTTCCAGTGAATTACCTGCGCGCGGGCATGACGGTTTGGATCATAGAGAGGATCTCCCTCGATGTCCTTGTAGTTTCGTGCGTGATAGATCAGAATATCCGCTTTGCCATCCGGTGATACCGTAAAGCTGTTGTGACCCGGACCATATTGACCATTCGTCTCACACGTTTGGAATACCGGCTTAGGCGATTTCACCCAGCTCGCTGGATCAAGCAAGTCGGCATTTTCATCCGCAGTGAGCAAACCCATACAATAATTATAGTCGGTCGCACTTGCAGAGTAGCCAATGAAAATCCGGCCATTGCGATGCAACACTGCTGCCCCTTCATTTACCTTAAAGCCAATGATCTCCCAATCGTACTCAGGTGTAGCGATCATGACCTGTTCTCCACGCAGCGTCCATGGATTTTCCATCTCGGAAATGTACAGGTTTGAGTTACCCACAATGTCCGGATCTTTCTGTGCCCAAACCAGATAACGAATTCCCTTATGTTCAAAAGTCGTTGCATCTAATGCAAATGTCTCCCAGCGCGTATGAATCTGTCCTTTCTCCACCCAATCACCTTCCAGTGGATTCGCAGAATCGTTCTCCAACACATACATCCGGTGGTCGAAAAGGCCTTCATTCGTCTCGCTGGTATGAGCTGCTGCGTAATATATGTACCATTTTCCATCGATAAAATGAATTTCAGGTGCCCATATGTTGGCACTCATCGGTCCTGTATCACGTTTGTGCCATGCCGTTACCGGCTCAGCATCTCTTAACTCTTCCAGCGTTTGTGCACGACGAATCTCAATCCGGTCAAAGGCTGGCACGGAAGCTGAGAAATAATAGTACCCATCGGTGTGACGGTACACCCACGGATCAGCTCGCTGCTCCAGGATGGGATTGGTAAATGTAATGGAATCAGTCATGGGAATGCTCCCCTTTCAAATGTGTGTGTATGGCTCGGAGTGAAGGTTTGAAAAAGCTGACGGATAAAGTGCAAAGACTATTTTGGTGGTGCACCGCGGACGCTCCGGGGGTGGTAGGGCCTTGTCGCTCTCTTGTCCTCCGATTTCCTTTCCCACCGCTCTTGGCGGTTGAAATCGGATGCCAAAGTCGCTCCCTCGGCTCCTTCCTCCCCCTTCGCTGCTTGTGCACCTTGAAAGCACAGCTTCGCTCTATCAGCGCTCGCTGAACCAAACCCAAACTCCGAGCCATCGGTGTGGCTCTGTATCTATGGGGTCGACCGCTTCGCTTGGTCGACTCTCCCCACTAAATGCTTGGCTGGACTTTTTTTTCGGGCCAGCTCTTGGTGCACCGCGGACGCTCCGGGGTCGGAGGGCCTTGTTGCTCTCTTGTCCTCCGATTTCCTTTCACACCGCTCTTGGCGGTTGAAATCGGATGCCAAAGACGCTCCTTCGGCTCCTTCCTCCCCCTTCGCTGCTTGTGCACCTTAAAAGCAAGAGCTTCGCTCTAACCGCGCTCGCTGAACCAAATCCAAACTCCGAGCCATCGGTGTGGCTCTGTATCTATGGGGTCGCCCGCTTCGCTCGGGCGGCTCTCCCTACTAAATGCATGACTGGCCGTACTTTCTCGGCCAGCTCCAATTCCAAACTTCGAGCCATATCTACGGCTCTCTACTTCTCCGCTGCGCTAATCTGTTTGCCCCAGACGGCAATGCCGTGGTCGTTCAGGCCGGTAACTACAAGCGCAGGCTGGCTTCGCTCCCAGTCCCAGGACGGGAGCAGCTTGAGCTCCTCTGTGGAAGCTCCGCCCCACGGGCTTTCTTTCCACTCCAGCGTCAGTGTTTGTTTGCCGTCAAACGTCCATTTGCCTGAACCGTTTTCGCTTTTCAATTTGCCGTTGGCTTGCAAAGTGTAAGGCACTGCCTGCACCTGTCCGTCCACCGATGGGTCAACAGCCAGGCCTTCCCACTCCCCAGCGATCATTGACTTCGGAATGTCCTGTACGTACTCACCTGCATAACGTTCTGGTGACACAACAGGCCAGCCGTCCTTGGTCCACAGCATTTTACGTACATGCAGATACGGCCAGTTTTTATCCGTCTCGCCTCTCGCATGATGCACGATATAATAATCGTCGCCATCCTTAAGGACTGAGTTATGTCCTGGTGCAACCCAGCCCTCACCTTCGGTGAAGCGATAGCCACCCAGAATTTTGGTTCCAACTTCATATTGAGGCAGATGCTCCGTATCCAGCATGTTCATACCATTTACATCCGTGTAGGGGCCTGTAATGGAATCAGCGCGGGCTACACGCACGTTATAATCTTCGAATAAGGAATCATACGAGACGAATAGGTAATACTTTTTGAACTCCGGGTTATACACAATATATGGGCCCTCGACCGCACCTTCTTCCGTAGCACGATCACGGGCGGCAATGCGTGTACCATACCCCTCTTCCTTGAACTTTCCGGTTTCCGGATCGAGAGGTGCAATGTATATTCCGTCAAAAAAGGAACCGTAAACCATCCATGAATTGCCTTCGGCATCCAATACTGGATTGGCATCAATGGCATTCAACTTATCCTTTTCATTCTCGGATGTTTTAACTACCAACCCTTCATCTGTCCAAGGACCCACCGGAGACGAGGATGTCTGTAAACCAATAGCCGAACGCGTACTGCCAAAGGTTGAAGCCGAATAATACATTCGGTAGGTATCACCAACCTCAATCACATCCGGTGCCCACAGGTTAACTGCACCTGTCCAATCGAGGGCTTCCTTTGGAATACCCGGCAAAGCCTGACCTATCCATGACCAGTTGATCAGATCATCCGACTTGCGTACCATGACGCCAGGTTTCGCTTCCCCTGCTACACGAACGTCTGTGGAATAAACGTAATATCCCTGATCTGTTTTGATAATGGCCGGATCATGCGCATTGTTCACCGTCCAACGGGATTCGTCGTCCAGAATGGAGGTGTCATACAATTGAGTATCTTGGGGAGCATCCGGAAAGACTGGCGGGGAAACTGATTCCCCTGCTCCATCTCCAGAACAGCCTGTAGCCCCAACCAGCAGCATAAGCAACATGGAAGCAACAACTCCTTTTCCTGAATTCGTCCAGCCCCGGAACAATTTCCGCGGGTTCATCCCTTCACTCCTGAGATCGCTACCGATTCAATAATCTGTTTCTGGAAGATCAGGAAGATGATCAATACTGGCAACAGAGCAACAATGGACGCTGCCATAATAAGCGGATAATCCGTCTGAATCGCATACGTGGCATTAAAGTTCGCTATAACGAGCTGCAAGGTCTGCTTCTCTGGTGAATTCAGATAAATAATCGGTGCCAGATAATCGTTCCAGATGCCCATGAACCAGAGAATCAGCTGAGCTGCAATCGCCGGTTTAATGAGCGGGAACGTAATGCTGGAGTACAGTCGGAAATAGGAGCTGCCATCAATTTTCGCTGCTTCAATAATGGCATCAGGTACACTAAGCAGGTATTGACGAAGGAAGAAGATCATGACCACGTTACCAAATAATCCTGGAACGATAAGCGGTAACAGTGTGTCCACCCACCCGAGCTTCGAGAACATGATGAATTGCGGAATCATGACTGTCGGATACGGAATCATCATTGATGCGAGCAATGCTAGAAACAGTTTGTTTTTATGCGGAAATCTCAATTTGGCAAAAGCAAAGGCAGCGATACTCGACGTAAACGTCCCGACAACGGTAACACTGACCGCCACGATCAAGCTGTTTTTGATCCCGCTGAGAAGCGGACCTGCTTCCCAGATTTCCTTATACTTTCCGAATTGGAACACTTCAGGTATCCACACAGGCGGAAGTGCGAACACATCCTGTTTCTCCTTCACGGAAGTGGATAACATCCAGATCAGTGGTGCAATCATCGCAATCGCACCAAGCGCCAAAACGATAAAAATGATAGAGTTCGTTAATTTCCTCTTTTGACTGTAAGACATCTCCGGTTCACTCCTTTCCTAGACCATTAATCCCCATCATAGGCTGATTTTTCGTTCATTTTGAATTGCACCAAGGTAATGACAAAAATGAAAATTCCAAGAATCATGGCCATCGCAGAGGCATAACCCATTTGCAGGTTACTGAATGCTTTCTGCCAGATGTAGAAGACAATAGATGCGGAAGAATATTCAGGACCACCCGTAGGCGTCATAATGTTCATTTCGGTGAAGATTTGGGAACCACCAATAATATTCGTAACGACGAGGAAAAAGGTAACCGGCTTCACCATCGGCCAGGTGATGTTGCGGAAGATCTGGAACCCGTTCGCTCCATCGAGCTCTGCCGCTTCGTAATATGTACGTGATACACTTTGCAATGCAGCCAGATACAATAACATCGTGTAACCGAGGCCTTTCCACACCGTCATAATAATCAGGGCTGGTTTAACTGTGTCTTTGTTTGCGAGCCAGTTAGGACCCTCAATACCAAATAGATCAAGGAATTGGTTCACTAATCCGTAATCCCCGTTGTACGCCCAGTTCCACATGATGGACACCGCTGCGAGGGAAGAAATGACCGGAATATAATAGATTACACGGAACGTCGTTGTGCCGGGAATTTTACGATTCAGACCCATCGCCAGCAGTAACGCAAGCAACAAACCAATCGGTATACCCAGCATCAGATAAAAGGTGTTGAACATCGCTTTGTAAAACAAATCATCTGTGAGCAAATCCTTAAAATTGGCTAAACCGATAAAGTTCATTTGTCCCAATCCATCCCAATCCGTAAACGAACCGTACAAGGAATAAAGGAAAGGGAACAAAACAAAGATCAGCAAACCAAGAACCGGAGGCAAAATAAACAAATATCCGTACAGCCTCTCTTTGCGATACAAACTAGATTTTGTAATCACTGCGCTCACCCCTGTTTCTAATATCAGCATGTTGCATGAATCGATGGATGCCTGCATTCTTAATCAATTCATGCAACATGCCCGTATGGAATCCAAAATGATGCCAGCAGCGTGATAGCAGGCTGCTGGCACCGCCTTTTTTTGAACACGGAATCTACTGCTCTATCCATTTGGTGTAGGCTGCTTCTCTCTAGAACCTACCCTTCAATCTTTTCAGTCCCATTATTTCAGCATGTTGCTAATTGTTTTATTTCTGAGATTTCTTCTCTTGTTCTACCGCTTTGTCTAACAGCTTTTGCATTTTTGGCTGCTGTTGCTTCACATATTCTGCGGCTGTAATCTTGCCATCCAGAACAGGTTGAATGTCGGTGAAGAACATGTCATACCACTCCGCATTGTACGTGTAGTTACCTGGAAGTGCGCGGCCGTAATCTTCTACGATATCAATGAATTCCTGTTTGTTGGCCGGTTTCGTTGAAGTATCCTTGGCCCATTCGTCTGCCATATCAAGCAGATTCGGAATTTGCACTTTGGCATCAACCAACTGCTGCATGCCTTCTTTGGAAGCTGTGAGGTAATTAACCAATGCTGCTGCTTCTTCCGGATGTTTCGTTTTGGCCGATACACCGATACCCAGGGAACCGATCCACGTTGCGGATTTTCCGGTAGAGCCGGCTGGGAAAGGTAGCAAATCATATTCGAAAGGCAGTTTCTCAAATGTACTCATATCCCACGGACCTACTGGGAAGAAAGCCATTTCCCCTTTCATCCAGCGTTGGTACGTATCCAATGTTTGCGCTTCCTCAATGGAAGGCGTGATTTTGTATTTGTTTTGCATATCCGCAAAGAATTGCAGTGCTTCCGCGAATTTCGGATCATCAATGGTTACCTTTGTTTTGCTATCATCCAACCAGTCTGCACCATTGCTCCATACAAAGGACTGCAGCGCCCATTGTACGTTGAAGCCTGTACCAAATACGTCCGGTTTACCGTCTCCATTCGTATCCTTGGTTGCTTGTTGGTTGACCTTGATGAATTCTTCCCATGTGTAAGGCTTGTCCTTATCAGGGAATGGGATGCCCTCTTTTTCAAATAATGTCTTGTTATAACCGAGTGCAAACGGACCCAGATCTTTCGGCATGCCGTAGAGATCACCCTGACCTGCCATTTTGCCATCATAACGGTACAGGTCCACACCATATTTCCAGATGTTATCCAGATCTACGTCCGCATTATTTTCAATGTAAGGTGTCAGGTTCATTAGCACATTGCTGTTTACATAGGCTTTTATATCACCAGGGTTAAAATAAAATACGTCCGGCAAGCTGTTGCCTGTAATGGCAGCTCTCAATTTTGTCGCATATTGATCCGCAGCTGTTACGATAATTTTGACTTTGACACCTGGATGCTCTTCTTCAAACTTTTTAACAACTGCTTGATATGCTTTCTGTTCATCCGTGCCCCCCCGGAACATGAATGTCAATTCCTTGTCCCCGCTTGATCCGCTGCTTCCTCCGCAGCCCGCAAACACGAGTGCACTTACCAGCATTAGAAGCATAAGTGTGACCAATCTTTTTTTCTTTACCATCTGAACCCCTCCTGATCTGGATTTGTAACCGTATTCAATTCAGTAAAATAGGATTTCTGTTGTTAAATTTATCAAATCCAGATCACTTTAGTCAATACTTTATTAAAACATTTTATATTTGTTTAAAATAAACTAGTAGGTTGGCCATCCGTTGGAATCCCACAGCAGGTCGTTAATTAGCAATTTCGGATTGCCATTATCATCAGCATCATAGGCGTGGCGCGCAATCACATTACCGTTATACACATCCTGACCACCGGGTCCCTTCCACTTGACGTTCCCCGAGTCCAATATAGTTCCTCCGCCATTCAACATGCTCACACCGTTTTTGTCCACATACGGACCTGTAATACTCGTTGAACGTCCATAGACCATTTTGTACGTGCTATTTACGCCCTGGCAGCAAGAATCAATGGAGGCAAACAAGTAATAGTAACCGTTACGGTACACAATACTTGGTGCTTCAATGGCCCCGCCATTATTCGGACGCGCCGCAATGGAGGATATACTTCCGGTCGGTTTCATTGTGTTTTTGTCGAGTTTCACAATCTTCAGACCGCTCCAGAAAGAACCGAAAGCCAGCCACGGGTTGCCTGAAGCATCGATGACCAGATTCGGATCAATAGCGTTATAATCGTTGGCGGTTGTGGTTTGAAGTACTAACCCCTCATCCTTCCACTGACCTGCTCCAATGCTGGTTGCAGACGCAAGCCCGATCGCAGATCTATTGGAGTCAAAAGTAGAGATGGAATAATACAGCCACACTTTTCCGTTGTACTGCTCCACGTCAGGTGCCCATACATCCAGACCACTCTGTCCCGGAACGGCCGAGGCCCACCAAGATGGCTTGCTCAGAAAAATCTGCGGAACGCGATACCATGAGGACCCGTTATCTGATTTCAGTACCTGAATGCCAGGACCTGTTGAGAAGGTATACCATGAGTTTCCTTCTTTGATGATGGATGGATCGTGGACGGCAATATCTCCGCTCAGATTCCAAAATGCCGCGAATGCCCGGGACTGACCCGCCAATAGCAACACAAGTACAAGTAGTGCAGGTAATGCCCAACGTTTCTTCCTGAATCCTGTCATTCCTTTGACCTTTTCCAAATCGAATCCACCTCTCCTGATCAAATAGTTAATTTGGTTCATGAAGTATTAAATCAATTTAGGTATACTAGGATTATAAAAGCGGTTACATCACATTTCAATGGTATATTTCAAATATATATGAAATGATTTAAGTTATTTTCTAAAGTAAATATTCATCAATTTATGAATAATACGCTCAATTATGCTATGTATATAAGGGATTTGGCTTCCTGTACTCCGCCCTTCCCTTCCATCGGGTAATCATTTATAATTATCTAAAACAAACCATATAAATGTGCAGAAGCCTGGATCAGCAGGGCTTTGTTCAGAACGTGGAAAGGAAAACCACCTATGATTTATATTAAAGATCTGATGTCTGGCGTTAATATTTTCAAGGCACTCAGTTCAGAAATTCGGATCCAGATTATTGAACTGCTTGCCAAGAACCAGAGTCTTAACCTCAATGATCTCGCAACCAAACTGGGGCTCAGCAATGGCGCCATTACAATGCATATTAAGAAATTGGAAGAAAGCGGCCTGATTGAGATCAATACCGCAGTTGGCAAACATGGAATTCAGAAGATATGTTATCTCAATGAAGAAAAACTAATGGTGGACCTGCGTTCACAGGAGATTTATAACCGATACGAGGTTGAAATTCAGGTAGGTCATTATAGCGATTATCAAGCAGCTCCTACATGTGGTCTCGCTACCCGAGACAGCATTGTCGGTGAGTTCGATGACCCGCGCTACTTTGCTGATCCACTCCGTATTGATGCGGAGATGATTTGGCTGGCCGAAGGTTATCTGGAATATCGTATTCCCAACTACCTTAAGCCTAACCAGACGTTCAGCGAAATCCAGTTGTCCATGGAATTGGGTTCGGAGGCACCAGGTTTTTGCGACAACTACCCTTCGGATATTTATTTCTACGTTAACGGCATCGAGATTGGTTGTTGGACGAGCCCAGGAGATTTTGGCAATACCCGGGGTACGTTCAATCCGGACTGGTGGCCGCCACATCTGAATCAATACGGGATGCTGAAACTGATCCGTATCACCCAAGAGGGCAGCTATATAGATGGATGCCGTATCTCCGATGTAACTCTAGACGAGATTGGCCTGGATTACAAAAGCGATATCCACTTTCGAATCGCTGTAACGGACGGACCAGTGAACAAACGAGGATTGACGATCTTTGGCAAAAATTTCGGCAATTACGGGCAGAACTTGCTTGCCCGTGTTCTCTATAATGTGCAAGAAGAATAGATCAACGAATAGTCATTGTCATCACATAAAACAAAGCATTAAAACAGCCGCCAGTTGAGAAACTGGCGGCTGTTTTCATTTCATTCACCCCATCTCGCCATGCTGTTCTTCAGGAAGGGTGCTTACCTTAAGGTAAGTACCTGTACTAAAAGTGCATACTTACATCCTGGCAATTCTCCCTTTATACTCAAGAAACATTATAGCTTAGAGAGGAAGAATTCATTTTGAAAACACTTGTCATCGTAGCACATCCCAACCTGGAAACGTCGGTCATCAACAAACGGTGGATAGAAGAACTCCAACAACATCCGGAAAAATATACGATACATGAACTATATAAAGCTTACCCCGATGGACATATTGATGTGCAGCAAGAACAGCAGCTCATTGAAAATCATGACCGTCTTGTGTTGCAATTTCCATTCTATTGGTTCAGCAGCCCACCTCTTCTTAAACAGTGGCTGGATGAAGTTTTTACGTATGGCTGGGCTTACGGCTCCGAGGGAGACAAATTGCAGCAACGCAAAGTCGCCTTGGCCGTATCTGCCGGTATCAAAGAAGCGGATTACACGGAAGAGGGCAAATATCGCTATACCCTTGAACAACTGTTAACTCCTTTTGAGACGACCTTCTATTACTGCAACGCCGATTATCGACCATTCTTTGCCTTCTATGGGGCAGAACATGAGCCTACGGCAAATGAATTGGAACAAAGCGCACAAAACTATTTACGTTTCATGAATAACCTCTAATACTCACTTCATGCAAATCAAAAAAGCAGTATCTCCCATTCAGGAAGATACTGCTTTTTGCTTTTTTAATCTCACAATCTTACCGTTAGCGTTGCATTAATCCCGGGGCAGACACCATATTGGCTTCTCCCCAATCACACATCATATCTAACAGCGGCATTATTGATTGTCCTCGTTCCGACAATGAATATTCAACTTTGGGCGGAATTTGGGGGTACTCTTTGCGCAGAATCAGATCATGTTCCTCTAACTCCTTAAGCATGATGCTCAATGTTTTGTAGGAAATGGTACCAATACTTCGCTTCAACTCATTATGTCGCATCACCTTATTTTCAGACAGCCAGTACAGAATAACCATTTTATATTTACCGTTTACCAGGGACAGCGTATAACCAAAGCCGGTATCTTTTAACGCAATGCCAGTTGGAACACAGGTTTCTCTCACACTCACCCCTCCTTCTTTTGTTCATCACACCACAGCGACATGTTATAGAGATTGCCTGTAGGTTTTGGGAGACATGCCATACACCTTTGTGAACTGCCGGGTAAAATAATTGCTATCGTTAAACCCACATTGATAAGAATTTGGCTTTAAACTAATTCAAAATAGACGTTGCTCAACAATTCGCCCTCCATGGTTTATGTTGGGATGAATGTCTATATCATGCTACTCCATGGCCGAAAAATCAAGGTTTGCCGATCCTTAGATCGATTATAATTCCTCATGTACTGAAGCAAATGAACCTCTCATAAAAAAGCCCTTCCATAGCTTTACACCTGTTATTCTCACCGAGTTTCTCTTCTTTCATGTGACTTTCTTCCTGTTTGCTTTGAAACTTAGAAAAGATTCATTGATTTATTAGAGAAGTTCTCCTAATATTTTTAGTAGGAACACCTAGCAGCTCGGCATCATGGTAATACTTCACTGTCTTTATGAGAGCGCTATCGCTGCAGCTCTAAAGAAAAACGGGAGGTTGCAGATATGAAATGGAATCACTTCAAGTCCAAGCTTCTGTTTAAGTACACACTATCCTATATCTCCATTTTCCTTATCCCTCTTGTTATATTAACTATTATTATTTATCACAATGCTGTGGACACACTCCGTTCAGAGATTGAACAGACTAATGTCAATCAGTTGACCCAAGCAAAAACGGTCATTGATGACCGCATGAAGGAATTGCAGGACATCGCATTTCGTATCGCCTACGATGAGCAGCTGACCCGCTATTGGACTCACCATCCCTACTATAGCCGGGAATCAATTGCTGCCTTGGTCAAATACAAAGCCACCAGTTCCATTATCGATGAGCTATTTCTGTTCTTCCGCGGAGATGATAGCATCTACTCGTCTCAGGGCTCTGAGAACCTGGATGTATTCACGGGCCGCTACAAATTTAATACATGGAACAAAACGGATATGATCCGGGATTTGAATAACGTTCAGTTTCCCACGATACGACCAGCCGAGCAAGTCGTTCAAGGAACCAAAGTACCCAATTCAATGCTGGCCTACCTTGTACCGATTGCACCTAACAATACGCCCGCCCACGGCACTGTCATGTACCTGATTCACGAGTCCAATCTGACCGGATTGATTGATTCCATTCTCAGCGACTACCATGGGATGACTTATATTTTCGATAATTATGGGCAGGTGCTGGCCGCTAATTATAAGGGGGAAACCATTACCGAACAGGAAGTCAAATCTCTGTTTGAACTTGAGCCGGGAACACACAGCCTCTCCTTAAATCAAGAACCGCATTCGGTTGTATCCGTCAAATCAGACGCGGGCTGGACTTATGTAACCGCTATGCCAAGCAATCAATTTTTCAGCCGAATCGTCCATATTCGTACCTTTGTTGTTCTTGTTTTCTCCTTCATGGTGGTGATGGGCACCTTCCTCGCCATTTTGTTGGCCCGGAGACAATACCATCCGATTTCAGACTTGATGGAGTTTATCCGTTTAAAGAATAATCCTGAACCTTCCACAACCAGCAACGAGCTGGAATGGATCAAGAAAACGCTGCATGATTACAGCCAGCGCGTGGACCTTCAGGAGCCCTACGCCCGTAATCATATTCTGCTCATGTTACTGAAGCATGGTCATACCGGAGAGCTCCCCTCTGAGTTTACGGATAATCTCGGCATACGCTTTAACCGATCCCATTATTTTGTTATGACCTTGGGATTGGAAATGCATGATCTTCCCAGCGGGGATCATCCCGAACAGCGTACTGTTATGCAGCTGATCAACGATATGGAACTGCCGGAGTTGTCTGCTTTTGCTTACGGCGTGGAGCTTCCACAGCCAGACCAAGTAGCCCTCATCGTCGGATTTGATGCCGAAGTCGGGCATGAATCCAGCTTGAATGCTCGTATGGAGTCTATTGTTGAATCACTACAATCGATGGTGGCAGATCACGTTGGAGTTGCTCCCGCGATCGGGATCGGCAACAGCTATAGTTCTCCATTACAGCTGAACCAATCCTATATCGAGGCATCAACCGCGCTGGAAGCGTCCATGCTGCACGGACAAGGCAGCAGCACCTTCTTCAACGCCCTTTCCGGCTCTAGTGAAGAGGATTCTTCCTTCTGGGTCCCTAAGGATGTGCTGCTGAAACTGGTTCAGAGCTTGAAACAGGGCAGTTACGATGTGGCGGTTCAGATGGTATCAACCGCATTGAATACCCTGAAATCCGAAATGCCGTCTGTACCATTGCTACGCTGCATCTGCTTCGATATTCTGAATACGATGCTCAAAACGGCCTCGGAACTTGGCATTCATCACGTGGTTAATCAACTTCCAAGGATCACTTCCTACGACTCGTTGGAGGATTTGGAGAAAAAACTGACAGGACTTGCCGCCGAAATCTGTGCCCATGTCGAGGCGAAAAGCGAGACGGAAGAAAGCTCCCTGATGGATGAAATCGTTGCTTATATTGATGCCAATTTCTCTGATTATGACCTCAGCCTGGGTACGATTTCATCGAAATTCACGATCTCTTCATCGTATTTCAGCCGTTCATTCAAAGAGAAGATCGGTATGAACTTCACCCAATATATCTGGCAGAAACGCATGGATGAGGTCATCCGACTACTGCTGCATACTACCGACCCGTTAAAGGATATCATCACTCGCGTCGGTTATCTGGACACACCGAACTTCATCCGTAAATTCAAGAAAGAGACGGGTTATACCCCAGGGCAGTACCGCAAAATGCACCGTCCCAATGACTCCTCCGATTCCCCGGATGACGATGACGAGGAATGCCTTGGTTAATGGATGGATTCGTAAAATAAATAGAAACCTCCCCCAACCTTTTGGTTAGGGGAGGTTTTTTATGTTTTCGGCTCATATAGGCAAGCCGATCCTTCGCACCCGATTCTCTTCTTCTATTTCCCTACCGGAACATCTTGAAGCCCTTGATGTATTGCTCCCAGCAGACGATGGGTCGGATCACAGCCGTATTCCCAGAACATGATGCCAGCCAGGCCCTGATCCTTCACGTAATCACATTTGCACTGAATCGATTCTTCATCATCATAAGATATTAGGCTCGACCCATTAAACAGAAACGGTGCACAGGCTTCCTCATCCCAATAACGGATATAACCATTCTTGTTGATGTACTTCGCATCCAGTTCGGCAAATGCCGGACCGTAGCCGCCTGTGCTACCGGCCATTTGGTGAAGGCCGTGGTTTCGGTCAGGAACCTCAGTCCAGATCCGGGAGTAGAACGCAGCACCGATAACGATCTTCTCCTTCGGTACGCCGGCGCGGATGAACAGATTTACGGAAGCATCTGTACTAATTCGGAACAGATCACCGGTTGGTGTATACAGATTCGTATGATGTCCGGTCAGAATCTGAAAACCGCCGCGCATATCATAGGTCATCACCTGCACAAAGTCCAGGTACTGCTGCACCTCAGCCATCTCTGTACCGTCTACGTAGTATTGATCAGCCCCTGCCGCAATGGTGAGCAGATAATGACGGCCATCCTCGGAGCCCTTGGCATCCAGCGTTTCCCGGATCGTTTTGAGAAGTAAGGTGAAATTCCGTTTATCATCAGGACTGGATGCGATACCGGCTTCTCCGTAACAAGGATACTCCCAGTCCAGATCGATTCCGTCAAAAGGGTATTCCTCCAGCACCCTAACCGCTGATGCGGCCATGCTGTCCCTCCCCGCCTGGGTTGAGGCGGCTTCAGAGAAACCACCAGCGCTCCATCCGCCCACGGACAGCAGCACCGTTAGATTCGGATGCTCCCGCTTAATATTACGGATAACCTCTCCGTTTTTTAAATGTTCGGTGGTGATTTCATCATTCTTGACATGACCAAAGGCTACATTCAGATGTGTCAACTTCAACAGATCCTCATCCGTCATGTCGGGAAGAACAGAATCGACGACATAACCAGCAGCAATATATTTCGTCATCCTCTTTCACTCCGATCCATTCAATGATTGAGATATCGCAGCAGCAATCTGCAGAGCTTCCTTGCCTGTACCAATCTTGTACCCGGAGGCCGAGTATCGGATTTGATCCTGATTATCCAACACGAACAGATGCGGATAGCCCGCTTCGTGAGCGGCAGGTTTCGAAATGAAACCGGACAAGGCCGCATAGCTTGAATCCCGTACAAAAATCGTACGTACCGGCAGCTTCGGATAAGCCCCAGAGTCAAAGGAGGCGTTCCATTCTGTATCTCCGATCACCAGCACGATTGGCACGCCCAGCCTATCCAACGGCTCAGCCAGCTCACACAGCTCACGAATCAGATGTTTGGTCGGTTCCCTTTCTGGTTCAATCCACGCAGCAATGGCCCCCTCTGATCCCAGAAGGTCCTTCAGTGCCACCTCTGAACCATCCAAACGAGTCAGTTCATTGCCGGTTGCCAGTTTACCCAGCACAGGGATGTCTACCACCGTCTCGCGATAAGTCAGTACTACCTCCGTGGTTTCTCCAGCGCGAACGATGAAGTAAATGAAGCGGACTCTTACCGTTCCATCTTTCAGACGGATGCCGGTCGTTAAGCGATAAGCTCCAGGTTCAACCTCAAATGGATCGCTATAGATGTCAGTGTGACCATATGGATAAATCAACGTTTTGTACACGCCATCCTCCAGACGGGCCAACGAGAAATTCTCCGCATAGGATGCTGACGGCGCATCCTCCCGAGCCTCTGAATCCTTGAGAAGTTGCAGCATTCCCCAGCTTGAGCTCTCCTGATTTCGAGAAGAGGTGAGACTGAACACCGCATCCTCCCAGCCTTTGTCACTAAGATACTGCGGTTTCTGCTCGCTCGGATGCAATCGGGCCGGAATGCCCAAACTGCGGCACACAGCGACAAACAGAATATCGAGCGACTGTGGATCTCCCTTCATCAGGCTGTACGTACCTACAGGGTTTCCCTTGCCTTTCAGGTTAGGGAGATCCTCATAATACGAATAGCTCTGTTCCAGATTGAATGCAAGCATCGAAGGATCTTCCCTGAACGCCGCTGCTTCTTCCTCGGAATAAGCATCCTGGAATACGGATCGATAAGGCACCACCATTTCATAGGAGACCCTCGGGCACAGGATGTACTTCACAAAAGTCTCTTCTGCCCATTGTCCACGCTGCGAAAGTGAACCTATAAGATGATCGTCCAGTGTCAGCCGAAAAGTATCGATCAAGTCTTTTTCGTTCATCGACTCCAGCAACTGTAGGGGCCACTCACCAAATTCACCGGAACGTTCCTCTAGGAAAGCAGCGATTTCGCGGCTGTTGCCCCGTGCCTTCTGTAGAATATCCCGTACTCGCTCCGGAGGCAGTCCAGTTGTATGAGCCAATGCAAATGCATCTTCCTCACTCAGGAATGTATCCTCATATCCACTCCGAATCTTCGTACCTTCCTCCAGGCGGCGGGTGTGAGCCCGGATCTTCTCTTCCGGTAACGAAGCCGCTACTTCTCCCTCCCCTTCCGGAGGAGGAACCATATCAAAATCCACGATCCCTGATGGCTGCTCTGAGGAATCCAACACGAGCTCAACATAATCGCCGTCCTGAGCTTTGAATAGAATTTCACCCCACTTGCCACCACTAACCGCACGAATCACTAGGTCGCCATGACCTGTCTTAAAGGAAGCATCTCCTTGTGCATCAGTCTTGATTTCGGCGATGGGATAAAATTCAGCACTATTGTACAGCTCAAAGCGGATACTCGCTTCAGGCACGGGCGCACCCTGCTCATTTATTACCCTCACGCAGATGGTATGCGCTGGCGCATAGTTCTCCAGTAAGTTGATCTCCGTATATCCCTTCTCGGAGAGTGTTATATCCTCCGGTCCCGGATAGTCGGCAAATATCCTCGTATTAATCAGCATGGCCCTGCGGGCTGGTGGACTGAACCACCCTTGATTCAATCCCGCTTCCGGCTCGCATGCCCCAATGTAATACCACTGGCCGTCCGCCCAGGCTTCTACCCAAGCATGATTGCTGTCACAGTGAGCCCAGCGTGGTGTGTAGACCTGACGGGCAGGTATGCCGATGCTACGAAGAGCGGCTACCGCCAGCGTGGATTCTTCTCCACAACGGCCGCGGGCATTCCGAATCATCGTCAGCGGCGATATCGTTCGCAGATCGCTGCCAATATAAGTCGCTTTTTCATGACACCAGTAATTGGTCTCCAGAATGGCATCCGCCATGGATAACTTCGCTGTCCGGTCGGCCAACTCGTCAAAGATAATGCCACGGAAATCTTCAATATTCTCTGTATTGATTCGATAGGGGAGCACAAAATGCAGAAACAGATGATCTGGTACGCGTTCCCCCCAAGGCACACGCTTGCGAATGTCCAGTGCCCGACGCACATGACTGAGGAACAGTTCCCCATCATAATCAGCCAGGTCGTTCACCGGCATGTAGGCATACACATATTTCAAAGCCCATGCCTCTTCTTCAGTTAATGGCTGCTGAAACACATGAAACAGTTTATCTTTGCGGGCATCCGCAAAGTTTAACTTCTCCTGGAACTTCTGCTCGATCCGCTCCAAGGACTGTGCATCCATCGAAAACACCAAGGTTTGGCTGGTCATCGCTAGCTCACTCCTTCCACAGCTTTCCGTCTTCCCGAATACAGATTAAGGTAGTGCCGTCCGAGGAAGGCGTACTAATCTGAAATAGGCTACGGGTCGTTTCAATTACAGGCTGGCAAATCAATGTTTCCTCACCCATTAGTAACTTCACATCCTGTGTAAATTCACCATGGGCTTCAAAATAATTGCGTTCACGGTAGTAGAGTCTACGAAGCTCCCATTTGATTCGTTCGTCTTCTGGCAGCTCAAAGGACTGATCCGTTCCGTCATCCGAAAATACGACATATCCCCATAGCTCCGGATAATGCATGTTGATAATACCCATGGGCGACCAGACCCAGTTGTCCTCCGGATAAGGTTTGCCTGTATCCGGATTCACCACCTTGCGGTACTCACCATCCTGCACCTCAGTCTGCCATTCCACCCGCGAGAAGTTGACACGCCAGAACTCACCCGGTGCAGGAGGACGGTTGCCTTCTGCACATTCCTTTAGGCTGGTCCAGGGAATCGCGACCTCGACGCTCCATTTTCGGTTATCGGCGCCAGGTGTGTTCAGCTCCCCATCGATATGTACGGCTGTCTTAAGACCGCTGATATCCCAACCGTTGACCGGAGGTCCACCATCCCGATATGGCTTCACCAATAACAGGTCCCATACCGTATTCAGCGCATTGATCTCGAACTCATAATATTGATGGGTATCCCCGTCGGGATCGATAAAAATCTCAAAATCATTGTCATAGAAAATAACAGAATCCCGCTCGGTCAACGTAGCCCATATCTGATCTTCAATCAGTTCGGCAGCAAAGTAGAAATAGTCGTCATCCCACAGCATTTTTACCCGAGTCTGTTTTCCTGGTTTCGGACGAAGATCCCCTTCGATATCAACGAAATCATCCGTCCAATGAGCTGCTTCCCAGAATGCCTTATCTACGCGGCCGTCCAGCATCAGCGGTTCCTGCGCACGCTTGCATATATAATGTTTGGGAGCATACTCAATCTTCGGCTCAGGTACTCCACTTTGGTTCATATCGCTCTCTCTCCGCTTCATGAGGGAGGGCATGCATCTATAAGTGCATGCCCTCCCGTAATGTTAGTTATGGGTAACAACGGCTCCTGAACCGCCGTACATTTCCAGTTCCTCGTCGAATTCGAGCTTAAGAACCGTCACCTGCTCATGTGTGTCCTCCGGAGTCATTTTGATCCACGTTGTCCCCGGGATATTGAACCAAGGCACACCCCCATGAATCTCATGGTTAAGTTCTTTGCCCGAATGTAGCACAGTAATCTTCTTGATCTTATTGCATAGTCCCTTGATGCATACATTCTCTTTTGGATCGTCATAAACAAACAGATACAATGTCTTTCTGTCCTCGGATACAGTGCTTCCCCCCAGATAATAGCGAGGCATAATACCTTCGCCCGTTCCGAAGACGGCCTCTTCATGGGTTCGGATCCAAGCTCCCAGTCCAAGCAGAATATCCTCCTGCCTCTTATCAATGGTGCCATCCTCGCGCGGACCGATATCCAGCAGCATGTTGCCCCCCATCGAAATACAATCACAGAACATCCGAATGATCTGATTTAACGATTTGTATTTATGGTCTGTTGGCACATAGCCCCATGATGTGTTGATCGTGGTGCAGAACTCCCATGGTCCCTCTGGTCTTGTAATCGGAATGCCTTGCTCTGGCGTTTTATAATCCCCATAACCTTGAAGGCGGGAGTTAATGATGACATCCGGGTTAAAAGATTGCAGGTAATGCTTGAACTCCGGGAGATTCCACTGCTCGGCGCTCCGCTCCCAGTCCCCATCGAACCACAGCAGATCCACCTTTCCGTAATTCGTCATGATCTCCCGCAGCTGGTCGTTATTGAACTCAAGGAATTTCTTCCATTTCTCCTGATCCTGAGCACCATCCACAGGGCTTGAATGCCGATTGACACTGCTGAGATCCTCCGGTACCTTTCCACCTTCAAACACGCTAGGATAATCCGGGTGCGACCAATCAATCAGCGAAAAGTACATCCCCAGATGTATGCCCTTCTCCCGAATTGCTTCCGCATATTCCCTCACGAGATCCCGATTCGCTGGTGTCTGCTTAACGACATTGAGGTCACTATACTGCGTATCCCACAGAGCAACACCGTCATGATGCTTCGTTGTCAGCACGGCGTATCGGGCTCCGGATTTCTCAATCAAGTCCGCCCACTTCTCCGCATTAAACTTCGATGCCGTAAAGCCGTCCAGCTGCTTCATGTACTCTTCGTAGGAGATCCTTCCATTATAGAAGGACCACGATTCCGAAACCCCGTCCACAGCATAGATGCCATAGTGGATGAATATTCCCAGCTTTGCCTCTTCAAACCATTTCTGCATCCTTGTTCACACCTCTTTCTGGAGTCCTTGTTCTTATTGGCCTGTGTTCCAGCGATCGTACGCCCCTTGATACAGTTCAACGATACGGTCGCTGCCCATTTTTTTGATCTGTGCAATATACTTATCCCAGTTCTCAAGCGGCTCTTGGCCTGTTACGAACTTCGCTTCCATCTGCTTGACGTACGTATCCAGATCAGATAATAAAGCGGTCGCTTCGCTTTGCTCTTCATTTGTTAAATAAACGTTAGGGAATGGTGATTTTCCGATAGGCACCAACTTCTCTTGATTCTGCTGGTCAAGCCATTCATCAAATTCGGTGCGAAGACCTTTTGCTATATCCGGATCATTAATACCCGGTGTCAAAATGCCATAGTTCGGCGTGATTTTACCGCGATATTCCTCACGATCCCCGCCGCCAGGAACAGGCAGCCACTCTTTTACGAGATTTTCCTTGTCTTTGAATTTCCACAGCAGACCTTCAGGACCTTGATTGAACAGGGTCGCCCCATCATAGCTGTACATATAATCGATCCAACGCATAGTTGCCTCAGGGGACGGGTTGCTGCTCGTAATAGCAAAGGTTCCACGTGCCGATATGCCCGGGTGTTTACCGTATACAGGTGAGTCTGCGATCTCACTCTTCACTGGTGTCATCAGCGGATGTTTCGTGCTAGGCTCGCCGCCGAGTGTGAAGTATGGATGGTAGTCATTGAACAGCGCAAGCTTGTTGCTTTCGCCTTTTGCTTTTTTCTGATCGCCGGTTTGGGAGAAGGTCTCATGATCCAGCAAATCTTCTTTCCACAAGCGGTTCATGAACGTCAGATAACCTTTGTAGCCTTCTTCTTGATAAGGATAGTGAACTTTTCCGTCCTTATCCGCATAGATTCCTTCGTTGTACATTCCCCAGAATCCGAAGAAGTACATACGAAGATCGTCCAGTTTTACAGAAGTAAGCGGAATTTCATCTTGTTGTCCGTTGCCGTTAGGGTCTTCTTCCTTAACACGCTTCAGGTACGTATATAATTCTTCCGTCGTCTTAGGTTCTTCTACATTAAGTGCTTTTAGGAATTCCCCGTTATACCACATCGGGCCTCTGTACCACACGGCAGCCGTATCGATAAATGGCAGTGCATACATATGTCCGTCAGGCGTTGTAAATGATTTGCGAACATCCGGGTTTTCGTCGAGAATCTTCTTAATATTCGGTGCATAGCCCTCATCAATGTATTTTTCCAGTGGAATCAGAATGCCTTGAGTTCCATAAGTAACCTGCTCAGCTGGCTTGAGATCCGCAGCATAGAACATATCCGGTAAGTCGCCGCTTGCGAATACCAAGTTCTTCTTTGTTTCAAAGCTGTCGATCGGCGAAAGCTGGTACTCCAGCTTGATGCCTGACAATTTCTCCATCTCTTGCAGGACTGGCATCGTGTTCCAGTCGGCTACGCCCGCATCCTGGGACATGACCTTTAACGTAAGTGGTTTGTCCACAATCGGGAATCCTTCTTTTTTGACCCCTTCGACAGTTGAAGTCGCAGAACCTCCATCTTCATTGGAACCACAAGCTGCTAGCAATGCTGCTGATAGGGTAAGGCAGAGTACAATGGATGAAGCCTTGCGAAGCTTTTTCATGACGACAACTCCCCTTTTTTAGTGTGGATTATGGTTTAAGATCATCCCTTAACGGAACCGATCATAACACCCTGCACAAAGTAACGCTGAAGGAATGGATAAATCGCAATCACAGGTAAGGTTGAAACAATAATGACAGCATATTTGACCAGCGCAGCAATTTCCGCTTTGGAATTCATCGCCGTTGCTGAAGAGGTATCGATAGCTCCCCCGCCCTGCGCTGCCATCTCCTGAAGTACCAGGATTTGGCGAAGGAATAGCTGCAGCGGATACTTCGAGGAATCATTTAGATAGATCATGGCACTGAAATAGCTGTTCCAGTGTCCGACGCCGTAGAAGAGCGCCATCACGGCAATGATTGGCATGGAAAGCGGAAGCACAATTCGGATGAACAACCGGGTGTTGGTACACCCGTCGATATGGGCCGCTTCCTGCAGCTCCTTCGGTATGGTCGATTGGAAAAACGTACGGCATACGATAATATTCCAGATGGATGCAGCTCCCGGCAGAATTAGCGCCCAAATGCTGTTCACCATACCAAGATCCTTAACCAGCAAGTAGCTCGGGACAAGTCCTCCGCTGAAGAACATCGTTACCATAAACATAGCCATGAAGAATCCACGTCCCGCAAAATCAGAGCGGCTGAGCGCGTAGGCTGCCGGAAGAGTGACCATGAGGTTGACGAGTGTACCTAAGACGGTATAGATGATCGTATTTTTGTAGCCAATCCAGATGTTGGTGTTCTCAAATACGCGGGCATAACCTTCAAACGTAATTCCTTTAGGCAGCAACCACATCTCACCGGAGCTTACAAATTTGGGATCACTGATTGAGGCGCTAATGATGTATAACAGCGGGTAAAGCACAATTACGAGCGCTATCGTCAGATAGATGTAGTTGCACCATAAGAACACTTTATCGCTTCTGCTTTCCTTAACCGCGGTTGACATGTGTTTCCCCTCCTTTTACCACAAACTGTTTTCACTGGTGCGACGTGCTATTTGGTTCACCGTAATCAGCAGAATCGCATTAACTACCGAATTGAACAATCCTACGGCTGTGGAGAAACTGTACTGCGCATCGACCAGACCGGACCGATAGACAAATGTCGAGATGACATCGGATGAACCCATGTTCAACGGATTTTGCAGCAGCAAGATTTTCTCGAATCCAACACCCAGAATACTGCCCATATTCAGAATTAACAAAATGGTGATCGTAGGGATGATCGCTGGAATGTTAATATGCAGAATCCGTTTAAACCGGCTCGCACCGTCCACCACAGCTGCTTCATGCAGTTGCGGGTCCACACCCGAGAGAGCTGCGAGGTATATAATGGTACCCCAGCCTGCACTTTGCCAGACACCCGAGAGTACGTACACCGTCTTGAACCAAGCAGGGTCCGTCAGAAATTGAGGGGCCTGAAATCCAAGAGCCTCCACCAAATTGACAATCATGCCTGACGAAGGTGACAAGAAGGTAATGATCATACCCGACATGACAACGACCGAAATAAAATGCGGTGCATACGTGACCGTCTGTACGGTACGTTTGAAGAAGGAGTCCTTTACTTCATTGAAGGCTAACGCCAGAATGATCGGCAGCGGAAAACCTATAGCCAGCTCATACAAGCTGATACTGAGGGTATTCCATAACAAATCCCAGAAATAATACGAATTAAAGAAGCGGATAAAATGATCGAACCCAACCCACGGGCTTCCCGTAACACCAAGCGTCGGGATAAAGTTTTTGAATGCGATTTGTATGCCGTACATCGGCCCGTAATGAAAAATCAGAAAGTATAGAAATGCTGGCGCGATAAACAGATACAACTCCCAGTTTCGAATCATCCTTCTCCATAATTTATTTTTCTTGCTGTTCGGAATCGTGTACACCGATAGGTTTTGCGACAAGGCGGACTTCCCTTCTGGCTGCATCAGTTGTTTCCTCCTTTTCTAAATGAAAATCCGTCCGTTTTGTAAGAAGAGCGAAACACTCCTGTTCAAATGTAAGGAATGAGTCCCGGACCACATTTCTATCATGCGAGACCTTGTTTCCCTCGCAATTTGGTAACGCTTACATACTGAGTTTATGGATCATTTCCGAATCCGTAAATATGCTATTTCGATCTTCACTCTTAAAAACACGAAAAGTACTGTTAAAACAGGGGTTTAGGCATTTGGTTCCAGCTTGTCATTGTCATTTTGGAGGCATAAAACATGTGGAATTTGACCCATTTTCCTCTTGAAGTTGTCGTTTGGAATAGCTTCGCATGAACTTGAGAGGTGTCAGATCTGAATGAAAGTTGAGAAACAGACCTTAAAGTCAAAACCCACATATGTTCAGGAAAGAGGTATTCCATGTGTGTAGGTCGCATTCTGGATTCACATCGGTCATACAGGTCGCAAGGTCTTAGCAAGGTCGTCTTCGCATCGACATCTTGAATGTAATAGAAGTTCCTCTTCATTGCTACTGTGTTTCGACCTCCTTCTCATGCATTGGTCCTTACAATGTCTTTCCGGTCTGCTCTCGTAATGGGCGAGGTGTACCTTTTTCTCTTGATGCTTAGAAAAAGTAATAAGGATAGATTTAATTCAATCACATAAATGTAATATTATCTATCATATATTTACCACTTGCATCAAGCTCCCTTACGGCTTGGCTTTATTCTATGAGTTTCTTCCCCGCTCGGTAAATATGTCGTTTTTATCCTTGACTACAATGCACACAAACGTAGATAAACACTGGGTATATCCAGTCATATATGTTGATTTTGCACATGACATGGAGAGCTGGAATGAATGATAATTTTCGGATCAGGCCAGAAAAAAAGCCGCTCCGTTAACACGAAGCAGCTTTATCACCTATATAGATATTGATTTACATCTTATAAATGACAATTTTAATGTCATCTAACATTACACAATTTAACTTAATCCTACTTTCCCAATCACCTATGAGTCATAAAATATAACATGCATAAATAGAATTATTACATTTCAGTCGGACTACTCAAGATTCGGACTGAAAGACAGCCCCTCTCCCTACGCAAATTCTTCATATCGATCGTCGGTTTCAGAAAGAAATCAAAAAAAAGCGCGCTCCGATCAAGGATCGAAGCACGCTGGCAGGGCTTGATTATTTTCCAGAAGGCTGTGCTTCTGCAGTGTATCCTGTTGGAATGTCTGTCTCTGCGGTTACATCGGTAATCACCATTGGATACATCATGTCCGGGTCAGGTTGGATAATGGTATACAGCACAATGGCACGTCCATCCTTCTCCAGTTTCACATCTTCAATCTTCAACCCATAGCCAGGATGAGGCATTTGCGCGGTCAGTTTGACTTTTACCGTCTTGTCATCCACTTTGGTTGATGTCACGGTAGGCACAATCCCTTGTTGGCCTTCGCCTGGATTCGTTGGAGTCGGTTCTGTCGATCCGCCATTGCCGTGCTTATCTACAAATTCAAGTGCATTGAAGATCATGCTTGCAGCCTCCATACGGGTAAGCGACTGATCTGGACGGAAGTTTCCGTCCTTATCCAGTTCAATGATGTCCATGTTCAGCAGGTTCTGGACCGCAGATTTGGCGTCCTTACCGATTTTATTTTCGTCCTTAATATCATTATACAGCATGATCACCGGATATTCTCCGGTTGTATTAATCCCTTCAAGGAGCAAAATAGCAAACTGCTCACGCGTCATTTTGGCCTGTGGATTCAACTCCACCGGAATGGACAGACCATTCTGTGTTGCAGCCTGAACGGCATCGGCGTACCAGGTCGTTGGACTAATTTTATTTTGTGCCGAGGCGGCAGCGTATTCATTTTTCAGACCAAAAGCGTTCACGATCAGTTGAACACCTTGTGGCTCGGACAATGCGAGATCTGGACGAAACAGATCCGCCGTTACTCCATTAACAACACCCTTGGCATGTAACGAGTCCACAATCGTTTTTTGTCCTTCATCTTTTACATCCGAAAATGCAAGTACCGATGCACCTCCTGCCGTCAAAGACACGCAGAGCGCAAGCGTTGCAGCCAATCCTTTTTTATGTTTCATTTCTTGGCACCTCCATATTTAGTAAACCCAATTTTTGACCTCTTCAATCCTACAGACGGGAGACTCTCCTGAAATGTTTCAGTAAATTCAACATCTGGTGAATAAATGACGGAAATACTGCATATATCCCTTACTCTGCGGGCGCTGATCTGCTTTCTTTCCATTATGCTTGCTTGCTTCGTTGACATCCTTACCGATTAGCGCAAAAATAAGAATAGAGAATTCTATCGAATGACGGATAAACAGCAAACCGGATCGCATAAAGTAAGAGGGCACGACGCGCTATTATCAGGTGTCGGCCCTTTTCTTGACTCCGATTCCAAACCAACTTTTACCCTGAACAAAGGAGAACAAATCTTATGTCCAAGAAAGGATTACTACGAGGCTATGTCATTGCCAACTGGCCCGTATATCTGTTCGCTGTACTACTGATTATTGCCTCCAATGTGGGTCAGGCGTCCTTGCCCCGAATTCTGGGCAGCTTCACGGATCAACTCATGCAGAACACCCTTCAGATGAATACGGTCATCCGGTACAGTCTTTCGCTTTTGGCTATAGCCATCGCTTATAATCTGTTATTCGGTACCGGGCAATTCATGATCATGAAGCTTGGACGCCGCTTCGAATTCATGACACGTGAGCGCATTTTCGGCAAGTTTTCGGAGATGAGCGAGTACTATTTTTCCAAACAGGGAAATGGGAAACTGCTCAGTTACGTCATGAATGATGTCACCTCTGTACGTGAAGCCATCTCCAACGGCGTCACCATGATGACCAATGCAACATTTCTATTATTATCTTGCATCGTGATGATGCTGCTCAGCGGAATCCCGATGAGACTTATTCTGATCAGTATTGTGCCTTTGCTGGCCATTCCCTTTCTGGTCGTTTTTTTCGGTCCGCGAATTCGCAAGCGCTCTCGTGATGTGCAGGATGCTCTTGCAACGATGACGGAATCCGCAGAGGAACAGCTGGGTGGTATTCGTGTAACCAAAACATTTGCCATTGAAGACAGCGCCCGTGAACGATTTGGATTCACAGTAGATGCAATCAAAAGCAAACAGCTGCGGCTTGTTCGTCTGTCCTCTCTATTTCAGGCCTTGCTACCGCTGCTGGGCGCCATTTCATTGGTTGTCTCCCTGCTTGTTGGCGGAATTTTGACGATGCAGAACTCCATTACACTCGGAAGTTTTGTTGCATTGACGTTATATTTGCGGATCATCATGGGACCGCTTCAACAAATCGGTAATGTGATCAATACCATGCAGCGTTCTGGAGCATCACTGGAGCGGGTAAATGATCTGTTGACGGAAGTGCCTGACGTGCGCGAGCTTCCCAATGCGACCAGTCTCAAAGCCGTGAACGACATTACGATAGAGAATCTGTCCTTTTCCTATCCCGGCAGTTTATCCCCTGCGCTCAAAAACATCAGTCTGAATATCCAGGCAGGACGAACCGTGGGCATTGTAGGCAAAACAGGTTCTGGTAAAAGTACCTTTGTGAAGCTATTGCTGCGTACATATGAGCCGCCTGAAGGCACGATCCGTATTAACGGAACCGACATCCGGCAGCTGTCGCTGGAAAGTCTGCGATCCCGTATTGCCTATGTACCGCAGGATGGATTCCTGTTCAGTACAACCATTCGGGACAACATCGCTTTTAGCGACCGTGAGGTTCCGCTGGATACAGTAGAGCACAGTGCACGACAAGCGATGATATACGAGAACATTATCCGGTTCCCTGATCGGTTCGATACCCTGCTGGGTGAGCGCGGACTTACGTTGTCCGGTGGGCAGCGTCAGCGTACCAGTCTGGCACGGGGTTTGATCAAAAAAGCGCAGGTGCTCATTCTAGATGACAGTATGAGTGCTGTGGATGCCGTCACTGAAAGTGGCATTTTACGCAGCCTTCGTGAGATCGGCAGAGGAAAAACAACGCTGATTATCTCCCACCGGATTAGTGCGGTCCGTCATGCCGACGAAATTATCGTTCTGGATGAAGGCCGAATCGCTGAACAGGGAACTCATGCAGGTCTGATGGCCGCAAAAGGGTTATATGCTGCAACCTATCGTTTGCAGGAGGAGGGATTACATCATGACTGACCGTAACGCTGAAGTTCGTTCAGATGCCGGAGCACAAGCACCGTCAGGGCATGGGTCCGGTTCCGATGCAGGCGCAGACCAGAGTAAGCGCACTTCCTTCAAAGCGATGATGTCCTACGCCAAACCCCATAAATGGGCCTTTGCAGGTATTTTCCTCTGTTCGCTGCTCGGCATCTCCGCCGATTTGCTTCAGCCTTATCTGGTGAAGATCGCGATCGATGATCATCTGGCCATCGGCCAGACTAGTGTGGGTTTTCTTGTCCAGTTGGCAGCTATCTTTTTGGGGCTGGCTGTAATCAGCTTTATTTTCACCTATGTACAAAACAATCTGCTGCAACATGTCGGTCAGAACATCGTCTCTCGCATTCGTAAAGACCTGTTCAAGCATATCTCCAAAATGTCGATGTCTTTCTTCGATCGCTTCCATATCGGCAGTCTGGTGACGAATGTATCCAGTGATACGGAAACGATCAGCAGTTTCTTCACTCAAGTACTGCTTAGTCTCATCCGGGATGGCATGATGCTGGTGCTCATTATCGTCTTTATGTTCCAGCTCGATCCGGTACTCGCAGGATACTCTCTCATCGTGTTGCCTGTGATCGCCATCGTTGCTGTATTATTTCGGAGCCAACTGCGCAGGGCTTATCAGAATGCCCGAACTCGTCTCTCCCGTTTGATTGCATTCACGGCAGAGAACCTGTCCGGCATGTTTTTGATCCAGGCATTCCATCAGGAAGAAGAGCAGAAGAAAAGATTCACGGAACAGAACCAACTTCACCTGAAGGCCAATATCACACAAGCCCGTTCCAATGTTATATTCAACCGGACGTTTGATATCCTTGGCAATGCGGCGCTCGTTATGATGGTTTGGCTTGGAGGACGTGCCGTGCTGGGTGAATCACTGCAGGTAGGTGTGCTCTATGCGTTTATCAGTTACATCCGTCAGTTCTTCCAGCCAATTAACCAGATCACCATGCAGTGGAACACATTCCAGTCGACAACTGTATCCATGGATCGAATCTGGAACATTCTGAGTACTCGTCCGGAAGTCGCTGACCCCAAACCCGGGACTGCCTCCACACTTGAACCACGGAACGTGATGGGACAGATTGATTTTAATGATGTTTCGTTCGGCTATCGGGCAGATCGCCCCCTGATTCAGCATATGAATCTGCATCTCTATCCAGGTGAGATGGTGGGCATTGTAGGCACTACAGGAGCTGGCAAAAGTACGTTGATCTCCCTGCTCAATCGCTTTTACGATGTGAATCAGGGCAGCATTGAAATCGATGGAGTAGACATTCGCCATTTCCCACAGGCCAATCTTCATCGGATCGTTGGTCTGATCCAGCAGGAACCATTCCTCTTCTCGGGCTCCATCATTGACAATGTACGAATGTTCCGCGAGGATATTACGAGAGAGCAGGCTATTCAGGCCTGCCGATTCGTCGGAGCACATGCCATGATTTCACGTTTGCCGCAAGGGTATGATACACGTCTTTCCGAACGCGGAAGCGGTCTGTCCGCCGGAGAACGTCAACTGATATCGTTTGCCCGAATCGTGGTCTTTCAACCCCGAGTGCTCATCCTGGATGAAGCAACCGCGAATCTGGATTCGCATACCGAACAATTGGTACAACAGGCGCTGGAATCCGTCTCTCAGGGAAGAACAACGATTGTTATTGCACATCGTTTATCTACAGTCATGCATGCAGATCGGATTCTCGTTATGGAGAATGGTGAGATTGTCGAGGAAGGCTCACACCAGAAGTTGATCGATGCTGAAGGGGTATATGCTGATCTTTACACCCATGCGCGTGAAGCCGGTAATGATTCAGCTATTTCTGGCTAGCTTATCGAACCAAATGGGTTAAATAACGTTGAACGTGCCGCTCTGCGATGCAGGCGGCATGTTTGATATATTTTCTGGGAAATGATGTTAAGGAGGCGTATTTATGAAACCTGAATTATATAAATCATCAGAGTCGAAGCTTGAGCATCGACAGATTGGCTATCGCCGTTTCACGGCTATATGGAAAGGAGCAATATGTCTTCTGCTCTTGCTGTTATGTATCACCCTGTTATGGATCATCTATGACGATCATGCTGGACAACTGGAGACATTGTATTATTCCATCGCAGCCATTCTTGGCATGTGGTTTATCGGGCCTTTATTTTTTATGTTTCTATCCCGCGCAATCGCGAGTTCTCCTGTGTTATTATCCTGGAATGATGAAGGACTTCATACCCTTAAACGGACCATTCCCTGGAATGAGATTCGTAAAATTGAGCTTGGCTCTCCCGCCTTCAGCAAATGGATATTGTCTGCTTCCCCCATGATTGCCCTGTATTTGAAAGACGGCACCCGGCGTCATATCCAGACCGATCATTTGCTAACCAAAAAAGAGCTCAATCGATCAGTTGGCCTTCTGCAGGAGACGCTCCGAGAGAAACAGCAACAGGACATCTGAAATCCAGCTCGCATCATTCCGACTTTTCGATACCAACAGACAGGTTCATTCTATAATTTCCATACGGCAAAATGGCTTCCAGCAAACTGCCAAGCTGCTCCATTGTTCCTGTGCGTACGATCATCAGATAACAGCCCTCTCCGCTGACACGGTGAACCTCCACGATGTCTTCACGTGCAGCCATAAATTCACGGAAAGCGGCATGTCGGTCGCCGGAATTCAGAAAGATCGTCACAAATGCCTGCAGGCCAAAGCCAAGGCGTTCGGGGTTCCATTTTACAGTATAACCTTCAATAACACCCAGATCATGCAGCTTGCGCACTCTCGCACCTACAGCCTGTCCGGTCAGATGCACCTCTTCACCGATCTCTTTGTGAGAGCGTTTGGAGTCCCGGATCAGGCTTTTCAGTATGCGTATATCTGTATCATCAATCGTCTCATTCATCTATTTTGCAATCCTTTCAACTTGAAATTAAAGTGGTCTGTTTTCTTTCAGTGTGTTATTTACGCCCATAAACGGGTTGTATAACATATAGGATAATAACATTAATTCCCGAAGGAGTGCAGGTTCAATGAAAATTCAATTGATTCGTAATGCTACATTATGGTTGGAATATGGGGGTCTGAATATACTGGTTGATCCCATGTTGATGGATAAAGAAGTGATGCCTGCTTTCCCGAACACGCCCAATGAATTACGCAATCCTAGAGTCTCCTTACCCGAGACGGAAACGGATTATATGAATCCAGATCTGGTGATCGTTACGCATACGCACCCCGATCACTGGGATGAAGCAGCAGCGAAGCAGCTCCGCAAGGATGTACCTCTGCTGTGCCAGCCAGGAGATGAAGCCGTGTTCAATGGAGCCGGATTTACTAACGTTACCGCCGTAGATGAGAAACACGAGTATCATTCTGTCCGTTTTGCCCGTACTTCAGGACAACACGGAACCGGGGAAATCGGCGAACGTATGGGCAAGGTATCTGGTTTTGTATTGGAAGCAGACGAAGAACCTGTCGCCTATATCGCCGGGGATACTATCTGGTGTGAAGAGCCAGCCGAAGCCATTCGTCAATATCAACCTGAGGTGATTGTGGTGAATGCTGGCGGTGCTCGCTTCCTGCAAGGAGATCCGATCACGATGGACGGTCCTGACGTAGCTACCGTGAAACGCCATGCACCGGATGCTCATGTCATTGCTGTGCATATGGATGCCATTAACCATTGCATGATGTCCCGCGTGGATCTCGCCAGTTATCTGGCATCTGAACAATTGGACGGACAGGTGCTCATTCCACGCGATGGCGAGAGCTTTGTGTTCGGACCGGATACTGAGTTGAAATAAAGTTCATTGATGTGATGAGTGACTTTTAACAAACGAAGTCTTCTCTAGTAGTTCTCTCCAAGAAACGCAAAAAAGCTGGATGCGATTCGTTCGCATCCAGCTTTTATTTACGTTTATAGTTGAGGAACACAACGATCCCAAGTTATCTCCACCATCGGAGTGCTCAGTGTAACTAACCCTGAATGATTCCTCGACTCATTTCACCTATTATTGAACTTTCAATCGAATTACGTTCCACGAAGCTTTGGCCAGGCTTGCCGTGATCAGTGTATCTGATACTTCTGCATCACCACGATTATGCGGAGCAACGCGATTCGGCTGTGCTGCGGTATTGGCTGCTTTTAGATCATCACTTTCCAGCACAATATGCTCAATCAAGTTGCACTTTCCAAAGCTGCGCAGATCCACTTCAAGTGGCAGTGATTCTTCCAGATGGCGGTTTACAGCGAAAACAGTTACTTCACCCTGCTCCTCGTTATGAACCGCAATGCCCTCCAGATAAGGAACATCCGTAATTTGTTTGGTGTCATACTTCGGTGACTGGATCAACGGTACAAGTGCTGTTCCACGTCCAAACACGGAAGCATGCATAAAGGGATAGAAGATCGTCTGTCTCCATGCAGCACCACCATTATCGGTCATGATTGGAGCGATCACGTTGACGAGCTGCGCCAGACACGCCATCTTAACTCGGTCCGCATGTTTCAGCATGCTGATCAGCATACATCCCACAAGCAGTGCATCTTCATGGTTGTATACGTCCTCCAGCTGTGGCGGAGCAATCTGCCATGGGTCCAGCTTCTTGTCACTTTCATTAGAGTGGTACCAGACATTCCATTCATCAAAGGACAGAAACATGGTCTTCTTGCTACGCTTCTTCGCTTTGATATAATCACAGGTCGCTTTTACCGTCTCAATAAAACGATCCATCTCAAGGGAACGCGCAAGGAATGTTGGCGTATCCTGTTCAGCATTACCATAATACTGGTGGAGCGACAGATATTCAACATGATCATACGTATGATCCAGTACCGTTGCTTCCCATTCCGGGAAGGATGGCATACCCAGGGATGAACTTCCGCAAGCGACCAGCTCAATCGTTGGATCTGTCCACTTCATCACTTTTGCCGCTTCAAGTGCAATCCGTCCATACTCTTCTGCTGTTTTGTGACCAATCTGCCACGGACCGTCCATTTCGTTGCCAAGACACCAGGTTTTGATGGCATGAGGCTCTTTGTATCCATGTTTAATACGCAAATCACTATAGTAGGAACCTTCAGGATGATTGCTGTACTCCACGATGTTGCGGGCTGCGTCTACTCCCCGTGTTCCCAAATTGACGGCCATCATCACTTCCGAATTCGCCTGTTTGGACCAATCCACAAATTCGTTAAACCCGAATTCATTGGTCTCGATTGTTCTCCAGGCGAGTTCAAGTCTGCGTTTGCGTTCAGAGACAGGTCCGACGGAATCCTCCCAATTGTAACCGGATACAAAATTTCCGCCAGGATACCGCACAATCGGAACCTGCAGCTCCTTAACCATCTCCAGCACATCTCCACGGAATCCCGCTTCATTCGCTGTAGGATGACCCGGCTCATATATACCACCGTATACGGCACGTCCCAGATGTTCAATAAATGAACCGTATAAACGTTTATCAACTACGCCAATTGTGAAATCCTTGTCTACCGTCATTTTAGCTTTTTCCATCGTGAAGTTCAGCTCCCTAAGATTAATATAAAAATTAATTGATAATCTATGGATCAACGTTCATATTTATATTAAAATCGATTATGGCACCAATTTCAACCTGAATTTTGCAAAATGTTATTCTTTCGACTGGATTTATGTTTAACTTAATTCTATAAAAATAATTGATATGAGTTAACTCGATATTCACACGTGCACGAAGAGGACAGAAAAAACCTGTAGAAGCGTAGCGGTCGCCTTTATCACCGGATTTCACTCATTATAAATGGAATCAAAGAAATCCGGGGATAACAGCGATTGGAAGGTTATTCTGTCAGCGTAGTGGCCTCGTGTGAATAACACTAGATCAACTCATATTACCTGGAGGAACAGATGTGATTAGAGCAAATACCGATGCAGAATGGTTGCCCTTATACGAAGCACTCGCGAGTGAAGTGCGTCTGCAGATTATCAGACTTGTCGCGGAGACCCCTATGAACGTGAAGGACATTGCCGCATCACTCGGCCTGAGCAGCGCAATTGTAACCATGCATGTTCGCAAGCTTCAGGATGTGGGCATTATTCAGTCCAAAATGATTCGCAAGGATGGCGGCACGCACAAAATGAACAGCCTGGCAGTCGACTGGATTGGCATCTCTATGCCACAGGAAACGGGAGCTTCCCGCAAGCTTCATGAAGTGGCAATCCCTGTCGGGCATTATACCCATTTTGATGTGTATCCAACTTGTGGTCTGGCTACATCCAATCAGGTCATTGGACAATATGATGATCCACGCTATTTTCTGGATCCCGAACGCATGCATGCCCATATTCTCTGGTTTGGACGCGGATTCGTAGAATACAAAATCCCAAACTATATCTTGTCAGGTCAACAGATCAGTGCCATTGAATTGTCACTTGAAATAGGTTCAGAGGCCCCTTCGGTCAATCCAAACTGGCCTTCGGATATTACCTTCATGCTCAACGGTATTCGACTAGGTGAATGGACAAGTCCTGGAGATTCCGGAAATGGACGAGGCATGTTCACCCCGGAATGGTGGAGCGACAGTGTCAATCAATACGGCATGCTCAAAGTGCTGCGGATCACCCATGAGGGCACATTTATTGATGGACAGCTTATGTCCGAAGTTACACTTGCTGATATTCCCGTGGAACGTAATCAGTGGACATTACGCCTCTCCGTGGAGGAAGATGCGCAGCATGTGGGCGGGCTGACGTTATATGGTCAAGGATTCGGCAACTATGATCAGGATATTCTGTTCCGTCTGTACTACCAGGACTAATAAACAACAAAAAGAACCTTCCATCCCCCGTATAAGCAGAGATGGAAGGTTCTATATGTGTTCATTATTTAATAAGCATGCTGGAACTTAAAGTGCACTTCCACCAAACAGGAAACGGTACTCCCAATGTTTGCCGGAGATATCACTAATCGTTACACCGCCGCCAGCGTTGGAATAGGTGTGCAGTATTTTGCCGTCACCCAGATAAATTCCCGTGTGGGTAATTCTAGCAGTAGATTTGTTCACACTAGAATACGATGAAGCCGAGCTGCCTTTGTAGGACATAAAGTACATCAGGTCACCGCGCTTCAGATTTTTCCAATTGGTCTGAACGGTACCTTTGGCTTTCACATAAGCACCTTGTTTACGTGAATCGGACGGAAGCTTGATTCCGAGCGCATCAATAAATGCCTGGCGGACAAAGCTTGAACAATCGAACGTAGCCGTACTGTTACGACTTGCGCCAAATTCATAAGGCGTTCCCCAATATTTCATGCCAGCAGCTATGACTTTCTCTACAGAGGCACTGCCTGTAACTGAACTTCCTGTTGTCGTGTTGCCTTTCACGGCTTGTGTATATTTTGAAGAAGATGATATGTATCCTGTCCGGTTACCGGAGTCCTTAACTTTATACCAGCCTGATCCGGATTTTTGCAGTACCGTAACGTTCTCTCCTTTTGGCACCAATCGAACAATGCTTGCGGAAGAAGATGGTGATGTACGCAAATTTACTCCCCAGATGACTTTAACTTTTGAATTTTCAACTGCGGCTGCTGATGCAGGTGTCGTTAATGCTCCTGTTGTCAGACTTCCCATCAGCATCGTTGCTGTTACACTTGCAGTAATAATCTTGCTTTTCCAGTTCATGATGTCGTGTTCCCCCTGATGTTACAGAATTTTAACCTGGCCTCATTCGCCGGGCTTGCCCCATTGTAAAACGGGCTGTCCATAACGATCATCAGTCCAAAGTCCTGTATTCGATCAGACAGGCTTGAGCACTAAGAATCAGGGATACCTCTCACACCAGTTGGCTAAAACTGCCGCAAATCTCTTCTTTTTCAAAGGTTAAATTATTGTAACTATTTGCTGTGCTTCGTTTTAAGCAGAACTGAGGCCTAAACTGAGCATCACTTAGGACATGCGTCATATTACCTATATTTTAATGTTTAAATTCTATATTTGGTAAACATTACTATGGTTCATTTCCCGATTATGAGTACCTGTAATCCCAAAATCATCACAAAAAAGCCGGAGACCTCTCCCCGGCTGTACTCTGTCTCAATATAAATCGATTATGGCTCAATCCCCCAAGCGTTGACTCCTCCAATATAAGCGGTCACTTTGTTCCAGGCGCTAAAGACCGTTTTGGAAGCATCGAAAGAATAGTCATTGGTCTGATCAAAATTCGTCCAGTTGTTCTTCGAGAAGCGACCCTGGATAATTCCCGTCTCTGCTCCGGCAGCCAGACTGCCTGCCCCAGATTTGAACCCAATCTCCAGATACGTATCCGCTGTCCCTTTAGCCGGATCTACCGTCACAAAGTGAGCTTCAACGTTGGCGCTGCCAATCTGAGCGTAATCACACCAGAAACTCAGATCGGATGCACTATCCTTCGTAAAGTAATACCGCACCTTCACCTGGCTCAGATCCACTGCTGTCGTGCCTGTATTCTTGATATTGAACTGTGGGGTCACCGCATTGCCTGACGTCCCTGAACTACCATTGCGGTATTGCACTTCAAGTGCACCTGTTGTTACAGGAGGCGCTGTGGGTGTCACCGTCACTACATTGGACAAGGTCTGCCCGCTTGTATTCACTGCCACCACTCGGTAATTGTATTCGGTACCGTTCACTGCCGTGGCATCCGTGTATGTCAGTGCCGTCAGACCTGTTGCCAGATCGGCGTAGGTTCCACCTGCAACCGAGCGTTGTACCTTGTAACTTGCAGCCCCGGTCGATGCGGTCCATGTCAGCACAGCCTGATTAGTGCCTGCCGTTCCTGTAAGGGTTAACACTCCCGGTATAGATGTTCCCGCTTGCGGTGTTGCAGAGACCTGAGCAGAAGGTGCAGATTCACCTGCCGTATTCACTGCTGTCACCACATAATAGTACGTTTTGCCATTGGTCAGTCCTGTATCTGTGAAGGTCGAGCCAGTAACCCCCGTTGCTACGGAAGTATACGGGCCACCGTTTACCTCTGCACGTTTTACTGTGTAAGAAGCGGCACCAGTGGATGCGGTCCAGTTCAGAACAACCTGTTCACTGCCTGCTGCAGCTGTCAGACCAGCTGGAGCTCCCGCCACCTGAACTCCTGGGCTGCCGGCATCACCCAGGAGACGATCATATTCTCCATACGCGGTAGCCATATCCACCTGAGACCAGAAACGGTGATACGTAAAGGTAGGTGCACCATTTTCCCATTTTTTCGTTGTTGGATTATAAGACGTTTTGTACAGATTATCCAGATAAGCCCATGCCGGATCTTGCTTGATGGCTGGACGCAGGTCAGAGTAACCAATGTATACGCCATTACCACCTTTGGCCGGGTCAGAAGGTACGCTGGCTGTACCCGGTATCGTGTTCTCCTGCCCGAAGGTTCCCGTCCAGTTTGCCGGAATGTAGATCTCTTTGGCGAAGAAGCGGAAGTAGTCTTTACGGACTTCTTCGGTGACAATTCCCACACCATCATTGTAATCCCAGGCTGTATTCAGCAGTTTCTCGGCCATATCTTTGGCTTCCTGTCCTTTGGCACTGAATACGCCGCCTTCGGCTTGAGTCCCCGCAGCAAAGAACGTCAAGGCTTTGATATAACTCCCCAGTACGCCCGTATCCTGAGCAGGATCTTTGGTCACGACATGGAAATTAGGATTGTTCGTAAAGGAACTGAACCCATTCCATTTATCCGGTTGCCCCTGCCATTCTTGGCTGCCTGGTATCCAAAATTCGCCTGGTGCAGGTGTAGTGGCTACCTGTGCATTGGTACCACCAAGAATACGCTGACCTGCCGCATCCAGATAATATCCTTCAGCATCCGTCACTGGACGTTCATCGACGAATACATAATCCTTGGACCAGTCAATCCACTTGGTAATGACTTTTTTGGCCATCTGGAAGTTCTCGGAGCTGAGGTCCCCGCTCTCGGCAAGAATGTAATACATCTCAGCTACACGCTCCAGCGACCAAGCCTGGAAACCAAACCACGTGTTGGAGTCCGGGTCCCGATATACTGGAGCTTCCTGATAAGCCATGTCGTAGAACGTACTGGTTCCAGTAGGATAAGCATTGTAGGAGCCATCAAAACTGTTCGTCGCTCCCCCTCCAATCGCTCCTTCGTGAGACTGTAGCCAAGTGTAGAACTCCAGTTGGCGCTTCAACGATGCATTCCAATCTGCCTTGGCTGTTGTTGATTTTGGAATCAGACCGCCTGCCGGATCAGATAAGGCATACGCTGCCACTGGATTCTGGTAAGCCTGATGCGTGTGACTGGCTCCAATCCGCCAAGCCCAGTTCCCACCCTCGCCAAGGCCGCCGCCCCATGAGGTATACCATGCCATCAGATACATATTAGAGTCTTTGCCTGTACCGGCAGTTGGTGTGCCGTTCTTGGCACTTCCGATCTTCTGGAAGTACTTGTCGTGCATCCCATAGCGCAGATAGTCACCCATCTTCTTCGCTTTGTCCAAATACGCTGTATTGGTATAGCCCATCTCCTTCGCCCAATACAGTACCTGTACCGCACGTGCGTCAGCATCCGTTGCGTTGGTATAACGCCACTGGGCTGCCGGTACCTGGGTCTCCTTGGTGAACAGGCTCATGAAACCTTCGCCCGTTTTGCCAAACGTTTTATTGTCCTGGGATGGATGAGGGATGGCCTCCCACACAGACTCCTGCTCTCCACGCTGGAACGTATTCACGTAAGCCGCCGTATGATTCGGATTCAGCAGATTACCATAGCCGTACCAATTATCCACATCCAGCAGCCAATGCATCAGGTATGTCTGATTGTTGCCGTAGGAAGCTTTCAACTCGGCATCAAGTGGGTCTTTTCCGGCAGCATATTGACCGTTAATGGCAGAAGGATATTGATCCGGAAAAGGTTTTTCCGCTGCATAGGTGGCCGGGCTGTTCGGATTGTAATAACTCATCGTAGGCTGCTCTTCCTTGCCGTCACCTTCATTGACTGGGATGATGTATTTCTCCATGCTGTCCCAAGCGGCTTCCAGTTTGGACCAATCACCTGTATAGTGACCGTACATCGTTTCCAGCCAGAGCCAGTAACTGTATGCCTCGGATGTCGTCATGTGCCCATAATCCGGTGCCTCGCTCATCAGCGTTTCAATGGAGTGATACGGAATGCCCTCTGGAGAAAAATAACCGTTCGCCGGGTCCTTCAGTTGATCATACAATTGCAAAAATCGAGCTTCGTTTATTCCGTCCGCCTGAGCATCACTGGTCTGCTCTTCGGCATAAACCGTTTGGGGACCTGCCCACAAACCGGTGTACCCGGTTAACATAACAGTGCCTGCTAGCATGGCAGACAAACTTTTTTTAGCAGCTGATTTCAACATGTACTTACCTCCCTGGAATGGTGAAATTCAATTAGAATTACTGCGGGTCTGCCCTTGCTGTTGAACTCCCTTAGGTTACGGCTCCATACCCCAGACTTTCGTATCTCCCTGAAACCCAGTTACCTGATTCCATGCGGTAAAAGCCGTCTTAGTTGCATCATAGGAATAGTCGTTGCTCTGATCGAAATTGCTCCAATTATTCTTGGAAAATCGCCCCTGAATCACGCCCGTCTCCGCTCCGGCAGCCAGGCTGCCAGCCCCAGATTTGAAGCTGATCTCCAGATACGTATCCGCTGTACCCTTTGCCGGAGTCAGCGTGACAAATTTGCCTTCAATATTGGCCGTGCCGATCTGGGCATAATCACACCAGAAGGTCAGATCGCCTGCATCGTCCTTGGTAAAATAATATCGGAGCTTCACGGTACTCAGATCAATCGCCTGAGTGCCTGTGTTTTTCAGATTAAACTCCGGAGTCACCGCATTGCCGGAAGCACCTGACCCTCCGTTACGATATTGCACCTCAAGCGTGCCCGTCGTGGCCGGAGGCGCACTCGGTGTCACTGTCACGATGTTGGACAACGTCTGTCCGCTCGCATTCACAGCGACGATTCGATAACTGTACGCCGTTCCATTTACCGCTGTTGCATCGATATAATTCAATACTGCCAATCCAGTTGCCACATCGGTATATGCACCACCTACAACTGAGCGCTGTACCTTATAAGTCAAAGCTCCCGTTGCTGCCGTCCAGGTCAGAATCGACTGGGCATTGCCTGCCGTACCGCTTAATGTCAGTGCACCAGGCAGCGATGTTCCAGCCTGCGGCGTGGCAGAGGCTTGTGCAGAACCGGGCGATTCCCCGGCTGAATTAACAGCCGTCACTACGTAATAATAGGTCTTCCCATTCGTGAGCCCCGTGTTCGTGTATGTCAATCCATGCACACCTGTCGCTACAGAAGTATATGGACCGCCATTCACCTCGGCACGCTTCACGGTGTACGATTCTGCCCCAGGTGATGCTACCCAGTTCAGGATTACCTGAGCATTCACTGATACAGCCTGCACCCCCGAAGGTGCAAAAGGAGTAACGACCGGTGTAACACCTGGTTCCTGACCGTATACCCGTATTCCCGCATCGTAGACTGGGAGATATACACTCTTCGCCACACCGCCTGTGCCCAAGCCCTGGAATGAATGATCATTATTCGCATTCCAGGCGCCTTGCGGGCCGGTAATGCGGAACTGGACCTCTTTGCGATAATGTCCTTCTCCGCCTGGATATATCTTGGTTCCGGTAAAGTCCGCTGTAACAGCGTAGATTCGTTTCTCTGCATCAACCACAACCGGTTGGGATACGGTAGCCCCCTCCGCATATGCGGTTGTAACATGGACATCAGAAACGGTGTATCCTGCAGTATAAACTTCACTCAGATCCAGGAAATAGCGAAAAGACAACTTATCCCCCATCTGCGCAGGCCAGCCGGAACGATTGTTCAGTTGAGCCTTGATTTCCGTGTAATTGGAACCGGATGCCTTCACGGCAGCTTCGACAAAGAACTCATCCGTCTTCACTTCCGGAGACGGAAAATTCGCGATGGGCTGATCGTTCTGGCCGAATAACAGATTCATTTTGGCTAACGCGCCTGTAAAGCCTGCATTGTAATCGGTTGCCACCTCATTGCTGACATAGTCCCCAATGGAATCGGTATAGGCATCCGATGCATCCGGTCCACCAACCATCGCGCCGTACAACGTGTGACGGTGCTCTGAAGGTACATTTTCATTGTTCGTCCATGAACTGTGGGAGGTCCGATGATGAGGGTGCTTAGGCGGATTCTGACCATAACCGACCACATAACTGCTCTGGCGAGGATTATCCCCCAGAATGTAGTTCATTTGTGAAACGGCAAAGTCCTGATACCTCGCTTTCTTCACCGGATCACTGACCCAGTCGGAGTACACAAAAGCAATAAACGATGCATTCGCTGCATACCGGAGTGATCCCCATGTATCAAGCCAGGCAAGCCCGCCCGGTGTATACTTGATCCTTTGTCCATTCGTGCCTACAGACCAATAATCCAGATTGCGCTCCGTGGATTGAATGAACCTCGTCGCTTCTGGCATGTTCAGACTCGACGTAATGCGGGCCAGCAGAATCTGGGCTCCGTAGTGTTTGTCATCCCAGCCTTGGGTCCAAGTATAGGCCCAGTTCCCGTTCTGTCCATCTGCCTGCCACAGATTCGCTGTAGCAATCGCCTTGGACAAGTAAGCGCTATCATTCGTCGCCATATATAACCATGTTGCTGCCCAGGCGAGTTCATCATAGTAACCTGTCAATGAATTGTAGAACGATTGAGCATCTGTAATGCAATCCGAGTATTTGCCTCGATACGTATCCGCGAAGCTGTAAAGTTCCTTCGCATGCTGAAGCAGTTTGTTGGCATAGGCCGGGTCACTGTCACGGAACACAATGGATGAAGAAGCGAGTGCCGCTGCGGTTTCTCCCGCAAGTTCGCTTCCCGGACAGGATGCATCGATCTTATAAGCAGGACGGTTCATCTGCATCACTTCAGCAGGCCCCCACCAGGCATGGTCTGTATTGCCTGCTCCAACCTGTCCCCATAATTCATTTGGTTTCGTATGCGCTTTCACAAAATAGTCTGTAGCCCATCTCAAGTTATCCTTAATCTGCTCCAGTTGCCCTGCCTGCTCGTATCCCTCACGGTATTCCACAACAGACCAAGCTAACATCGTAGCCGAATAGGCATAGGCAGACCAAATTTCACATGATCTCCAGCATCATACCACCCTCCGGTCAAATCAACCCCAACATCCGCTCCGTCATTTAATCCGGAATCACCACGCCATTCCACCCGATTGTCTTCGGGCAAAATCCCTGAACGCTGTGTTTCATAGAAATAAACCGCCTTTTGTAATGCCTCCGCATAGTTATGATTCCCGGCAGCCGCATCTGCCTTACCATCCCATGCCTTTATGGATGTACTTCCTGCCAGTAGCCCTGCCGATAACGCGAGGATAGCGATTCGTCTCCACCAGCTTCCCTTCATCTTCAACCATTCATCTCCTTTTGCAATAGTCGTCTCGTAATTTTCCAATTACACTGATGTAATGACCCGCTCCTTTCTATGGTGTGACTCCATGTATTTCCACCATTAATTACCATTATATCCTTTTGCTCCAGTTGCAATATCAGCGCTGGTGACTTCTGAAATAACATTGTTGTGACATGTTTGGGTAGTGATATGACAAAAAAGACTGTTTCTCATATCGCTTGAACGCAATATGAGAAACAGTCCTGATATTTTGAATAACCCGTGCTACAGGTTGCATGATGATCCATGGTACTATCCAGTCTGAACACCCTACTTTTGGATCGTTTACACTCTGAATTTGTTGATTTGCTCCTGCAACTCTTCAGCCATTTTGGACAAAGAACCTGCGGAGGAAGCGATCTCTTCCATCGAAGCCAGCTGCTGCTGGGTTGCTGCGGATACATTATGCACCCCACCTGCTGCTTCTCCAGCGATGTTAGAGATCTGATCCACATACCCTACAACTTCATTCGTACTTGCTGACATTTCCTCCGAACCTGCAGATACTTCCTGGATTTCACCAGCGACCTTGTTCACTGCATCCGAAATCTGCTCAAATGCTTGTCCAGCCGCTGTAACAATCTCAATGCCGGTTTCCGTTTCATTGCTGTTCACTTTCACAGCCTGCACGGCATGATCTGTATCCTTCTGAATCAATTGGACAAGATCCGTAATCCGCTGTGCGGATGTAGAAGACTCCTCTGCGAGCTTCCGTACTTCTCCGGCTACAACTGCGAAGCCACGTCCGTGCTCACCTGCACGTGCCGCTTCAATTGCTGCATTCAATGCAAGCAGATTGGTCTGACGGGCAATATTGTTGATAACCTCGGTAATGGTACCAATCTCTGCGGAACGTTCTCCCAACCCTGTAACCAGTTCTGTCAGTGATGCAATGGAGTTGCGAACAGATCCCATCTGTTCAACAGCCTGCTGAATAATCATATTTCCTTCGGCAGACTGATTCGCTGCATCAACAGCAGATACGGATACACTTTGAGCAAGCTCAGCAATTTGTTCCGAACCAAGAGCCATCTCACTCATCGCCTGTGAAGAACGTTTCACCATATCTACTTGATCCGATGTACCTACAGCCAATTCCTCAACCGTCTCGGAGATCTGTTCCGACGCCCTTGTATTCTGCTCAGCACTCGCGAGAAGTTCTTCCGAGGAAGCGGCTACCTGTTCGGATGTCATCGATACGGATTGAATCATCTCCCGCAGGTTGCCAGTCATCACATTGAAGGAATCGGCCAGCGTTCCCAGCTCATCCTTGTTCTTGAGAACAATCTTCTCACTAGTCAGATCCCCATCTGCAATCAACATCGCTGCTGCATTCATCTTCTGTATTGGACGTGAGATGATGCTCGCAATGAAGAAGGCAATAAACATGGCGACCAGGAAAGCAACAATAGTGACTCCCAAAATAATATTAAATGCTTGTTCAGCAGACTCAACCGATGCATTCGTTGCTGCATCCGACAGTGAGTTCCCCATCGTGATTAATTGAGCAATGGTATCATTCGCTGTATACCATAATGGATAGGCCTCTGAATGCAATCTGCTGGCTTCTTCGTAATTGTTAGCCATGCCCAATTTCATAAATTCCGGCATTTTCGCCAAATACGCCTCATAGTTCGTGCTAAATGTATTGTACATTCCCACTGCTTCGGTATTGCCTGCGATAAGTGAAACCAGTTCCTTGCGCTCAATCGCAATCTTGGCTTGGAGCTGTTCCAACACTTCATTCATCTTGGTGATTTCAGTTGGATCTGTTTCGACAATTACGGCAAGAGCAAGCCGTTCAACGTCGGAAATATCCCCATTCATCATCCCGAGCAGGCTCACACTGGGCATCCACATCTTATCGATTTCATCGGCCTTTTTGGACATATCATGAATTTGGGTTAACGCATAAATGCTTACAAAAGCCAGTAAAGCCACTACCATTAGAAATCCAGTCAGTAATTTCATTCGAATTGTTAATCTCAATTTCTTTGTCACGTTTCCCCGCGAGTCTTTCATGTTCCCCACTCCTCAACTAGTACATATTTATAGTATATCGACACGTATCGTCATGAATTGTATATATGAGAATTCGATTTTTTGTAAATTTCAGTTAACTTCGAAATAAACACAAAAAAAGCCTTAAGTCTTTGGCTCACCAAAGACTTAAGGCTTTCATATCCGAAACTTCTCTTCCAATCCCTACTATATTCAACCATTTCTAACGGAAAATCCGCCGATGAATGTTAATGAAGAAATCGGGAATCGACTTGGTATAATTACGCGTAGCAATCAAGATTACACTGACCAGGCTACCCAGAATAAATCCGCCGAGGATATCTCCAGGATAATGTACACCAACATAGACACGCGAGACTCCTGTCAACACAGCAAGCAACAGCATCCACATACCGAAGCGACGTCCAATAAAAAACGAAGCTGCAGCTAGCGCAAATACGAAGGAGGCATGTTTACTTGGAAAAGATGGATCTGGTACATGCGGAACCAGTTGATTCACCGTGCCTTCCATGAACGGCCTTGGATGACCTACCACAGGTGAAATTCCCCATTTTGCCAGAACAAGTGCTACGATCGAAGCTACACACGCATAAAACACAATTCGTTGCTTCGACGGATTGCCAAGAAACCACACAATCACAAGAAGCCCTATCATAACCCAAACGGCATATTCAGCGGATGTAATCATAAACCAGTCCAGAAACGGAATACGATCAGCAAACTGGTTGATCCAATTAAATACAGATTGATTCATAACAGTCGTTTAATACCTCCATTACACAAAACACGATTATTTTTTACATAATAAATATACACTAACTATTTGTCAAACATGTCGCCTAGTAACCGAACTTTCGAAATCAAAGAGGACATTTCTCTTACTTTTTGTTAAACTAGTTTGGGTTACATAATAGTTCATTCATAGAAAGGTGAAGATTATGCTTAAGAAATGGTTATGGGGAACATCCCTAACCCTGGCACTTGCCATAGCCGGTGTCATTGTATATTACGGATACTCGATCGTTCATTTTGCCAATAGCATCTCAACTGCTTCCGAGACTTCCACTTCTGACACAAACCAAAATACAGACACTCCAACCACCCCTGTTCCCAAATGGGAAGGGAAGGAACGAGTTAACATTTTGCTGCTTGGAGGTGACACCAGAGGGGATGATGCCGGCCGTTCAGATTCGGTCATGGTCGCTTCCATTGATCCGGTATCCAAGAAAGCCCATCTCTTCTCTGTTCTGCGTGATACATATGTTGATATTCCGGGACACGGAAAGAGCAGACTCAACGCGGCCTTCTCCTACGGCGGAGCGGAATTAACCAAACAAACGGTCGGTGACTTGCTCGGCATCCCTATCCAGCACTACGTGTATACCGATTTTATCGGATTCATGGCGCTGGTTGATGCTGTAGACGGGATCGATATTGATGTAGAGAAAGACATGTATTATACCAGCAAAGCAGATAAACATATGTACGATATTGATCTCAAAAAAGGACTTCAGCATATGGATGGTAAGACCGCCCTCCAATATGTCCGATTCCGGCATGATGCCACATCAGACTTTACGCGTACCGAACGGCAGCGGATTTTCATGACTGAGCTGGCCAAGAAGATGCAAAGCACTACTTCACTCTTCAAGATTCCTGAAATATTGGAAGCTGTCGCTCCATATATCGAGACAGACCTCAGTCCAACACAGATGTTAAAATTAGCTTCGCTCGGATTCGATATTAACGTGAATGAAATCGATAAACAGCAGATCCCTCCTAACAAGCTGCTTACCAATGAGCTTGCAGGTTCTGCCCAGGTACTCGGTGTTAATAAACCGAAACTCCAAGCATACATTCAGAATTTGTTTGAGGAAGATGCGAAATCTTCAGAGGATGAATCAACAAATGGACAAGACTTAAACTAAATGGAATGGAAACAAAATGAGGCAGGTATCGCAAAGATACTTCGATTAAAAGATGGCTGCTGCCATCTTTTTTTGTACCTGTTTTCCCCATTTAATGCAGTCTTAATGTTTAACAGGTACCCTTAAATGATGAATTCCGGTTACACGAAGGAGGAATACACGTGAATAAACCGCGAATCGTGGAATGGACTCAACTGCGCGCCCTTGCATTTCTCGCCATTGTGATGCAGCATAACATTGCAGAATATATATATCGCGCTGATATTGAACAACCTGATTCCATCATGCTGACCATGATTTATCATCTGACTCGTTTTGGTACACCGACATTCGTCTTTCTCTCCGGTGTAATGCTGTTCTATCATCATAGTCATGCCAAACCGGATTACCCCAAGTTTATCCGTAAGCGGTTTGGAGATATCTATGTGCCCTTTGTGGTATGGACATTCATCTATTGGTTGTTTGTCCGGATATTCACGCCCAAGTTCTGGATTTCGGGTATGCCAGACTTCCGTAGTCTTGTTCGTGAACTCTTCCTCCCCCAGACAGGATATCATCTGTGGTTTGTAATTATGGTGTTTCAGTTCTATATTCTGTTTCCTCTGTTTCTTGCGGGAGCCAAGTTCATTCAGAGACGTATTGAAAAAGTTACACGCTTCACCCCAATGCAATCCGTCATCACGCTGATTCTCATTGGGATGGCATTATACACTTTACTTATGAAATGGTCCTACTACGATATGGGCGGATGGACAGCTTCCTTACCCCAGCCTTGGTCGGGTTTGCTGCAGTATCGCTCTTATTCATGGATTATGTACTGGTTTTACTTTTTGTTGGGCGCAGTCTGTGCCTGGTCAGTGGATAGTTGGAGAAGTTGGACCGCAAAAGTATTGCCCTGGATGGTCTGTCTGTTTATTGGCATGTACATCTGGCTTGGGTATGATGTGCTGCGGGGATCGGGTGATGTCGTTAACCTGAATATATCAACCTATCTGAAACCAACAACATTCATCATCATCATGGCCCAGATGTTCATGTTCTATGGGTTCCTTGTACTGCTGCGTGGCAAAGATACACCATTTCAGCGTCTCCTTACGTGGATTGGCCGATATTCCTTTGGTGGCTATCTGGTTCATGCACTGGTTATCTACTGCATTGCGTATATTACCCGACCATTTACGCTAACCGGATGGCATCTACCGATTACATTGCTTTCGTTTCTTGTCACCGTGGCAACGTCTCTTGCAATCAGCTGGGGACTTTCCCAACTTCCTGGTTCTCGCTTCACCATAGGATTACAACGGAAGAAACGCCTAAGTCCCCGTTTACGTGATACTGTTTCTGCAGGGAGAACAAGTTCACCCGAGCGTAATCCGTCAGCTAGCGCAAATCGCAGTCCGGAAACCAGCTAATCCTGGTTGAATATAGAAAAAGCGTCTCCCTTCGTGGAAGACGCTTTTTTCTTACTTCACTTCTGTGGAAGCGGATCGACCGGGTACAGGTTCGTGAGGACCAGGAGCTTGATGTGCATTGCCCTTCTGATTAACAAACCTTTTCAGGTCACCCGTCAACTGCTCCTTCAGCTTGTCTACCAACTGCGTTTCACTGATGCCTTTTGCCTGAGCAATCTCAGCTAGTGATTTCCCGCTTTGAAGCTGCTGATGGAGCTGCTCCGGGGTGATGCCGAGAAAACGTGCAATAGCGCCCTTGTCCATCATTGGATGTCTGTTGCCATGGTGAGCAAACTCACGTCTTAACTCCCGCAGTGGTGTGTTGATTACCTTCTTCAGCTTCGTATCCATACCTGCTTTGGCTGCTGCTGCCTGCTCTTTCGTGAGACAACCTTCCTCGGCTGCTTTATCCAATCGCTGAGAGAGCGAAGGCTTCAGCTTCTCCAACAATTGATTTTCACTAAGTCCCTTGCGTTCCTTAGCAATCTGAGTCAACGTTTTGCCAAGCTCCATCTGTTCCTTTAAATCACGGAGCCCAATACCGAGTAGGTCTGCGGTTTCTCCAATCATAAACAGGCCATGACCTGCTTGCATGCATGGCTTCGTTTGGTTTGTGGAGGAGGATGGTGTCGCCACTTGATCTTCAACAGATTCATTTGGATCCGCGGATGCCGTATAGCCGGTTGATGCTGTTATAAATACGGCTGCCAGTCCGGCTGCCATCCATTTTTTCCATTTGTATTTCATTTCTCTTCTTCCTTTCATATGTCAAAATCCTTTGCTCTCTTAGTTTGAGCCTAACTTCCACTTTTTTATGCCATAAAAATACAAAATGTCATTATATTTTTCACAATTCATCACAAAACCTCCTATTTTTTTCAATTCATTTCCGGTATACTGGAATTAACTTCATGATCTAGTCGAATAGTCCTTATTACTTTATTACGGGAAGGGCGTAACCAGACGATGCGGAGAGAATGGTTTGATCCGTTTAGATCCGATGTGGAGGTGGTGTTCGCTGCAGCAGAGCAGCTGGTACAGAAATATCCTGAACCAATGTCAGAACATGCACTAGAACAACTTCATTTGGTCAATCCTTTGTTACGAGATTCGGGTCACAGCTACATCGGCTACATTATTCCATTGTGGATGCAGCTCTCGGATGGTCTACCTCCAGAGAAGGCACACAAACTAAGTACTGCTTGTCTCCTGCATATGCTATATTTTCTGAATCAGGATGAAGTTATGGACGAACAGCCAGAAGATGTGACACTGAAATTATCACTGGGTAATCTTTACTACGTGGATGCGATCTGTGCCTATTCAGAGCTATTCAGCCTTTCTTCCCCGTTCTGGACGTATTTCAGACAGTATGTGGAGGATTGGGCCATGAGCGTCACCGGTGAGAACTCCATCGATTATTTCAAGAGAAGCCCGCTATTAATCGCCCAAAAAGCCGCCCCACTTCAACTTGGAGCTGCTGGCTCACTCCTTCTTTTGGAACAGGAGCATCGCATTACTCCGGTATGTTCTGCCGTCAACATTGCACTGATGACTCTCCAGATGACAGATGACTTCACAGACACGAAACAAGATGCTGTGCATGGAAATTACAACAGCTTCCTCTCCCACATATCCGCAGCACTGGAACATAACTACCCGGCTCATCCTGTAAGCGAACGTGTACATGATAATGTATACAATACCCAATTGATGAACTCCTATGTAGACATTGCTCAGCAATATAACATCAGACTAACATCTTCTAACTCGGGAATTTCGCATCTCGAAGCATTTAATTCCTACTTATGCGGCATTCTGGGACAAACTGTTCACGACATTGAACAACACAAAAAAATGCTTTTTCAAGGCGGGTTTCATTACTGGATCAGCGAGAAACAACATTTGTCCTAATCACCAAAGAAGAGCTGGTACAGTTGAATTTTAAATATGAAGGGAATGTTGACGATGATGGTATCAGAGAAAACGTTGCACGAGGATATTATTGAAAAGGCCTGGACTGATGAGCACTTCAGACAACAACTGCACTCCAACCCGAAGCAAGCGCTTCGCGAAGCATTTGGCATTGATATTCCTGAACACATTCAAGTCCGTACCGTTGAAGAACAACAGAACGACTACGTTCTCGTGATTCCTCCCAATCCCTCCAAAGTGGATTATGACGTAAATTGCGGACCGTGGAGAAGCTAAACGGATTAGATTGAATATGTGATTGAACGACATCAGGGGTAGCGAACCAAAAAGCCATCGTACACTTCTGCCGCTCGTCATTCGACGAACGCAGCAAAAGATACAACGGCTTCTGTTCCTACCCCTTTTGTGCTTGTAAAGCTGATCTGCCCATGCATGGCTTCAACGATTCGGAAAGTCACCATCATGCCAAGGCCTGTCCCCTTAATTTTATTCGAGAAATAAGGCTCCCCAAGGCGGACCAGCGCTTCCTCATCCATGCCCTCTCCATTATCTCTAACATGTACCTTGATGATCCCGTCCTGGGCATAAGCCCAAATATCAATCTGACCCTGTCCTTGCAGAGCTTCTATACTATTCTTAATAATATTAATAAAAGCCTGTTTGAACTTGGAGGAGTTCCCTCTAATCCATAGATTTGGCGGAATATCAGTTGTTATTTTGCCGCCTTCCAGATTAGCCATCGGTACAAGAATACCTTCAATATGATCAAACTCATCCGCGATATTCAGAGAGACAATATGATCGAACTCCGGTTTGGCAAACGTGAGGAAATCGGTAATAATGCCGGATGCCCGATCAAGCTCCTCCAGAGCTATCCGCACATACCCTTTGTTTTTGTTGTCTTCCTGCTCTGTCATGAGCTGAAGGAATCCTCGTGTCACCTGCAGTGGATTACGAACCTCATGAGCAACCGACGCCGCCAGTTCGCTAATGATCTCCATTTTCTCGGATCGCTGCAACTCATTATTAAACAATTCCAACTCTTTCGAGTATTCAAGCACTTTGGTATGTTTTTCAGCAAATCGGCTTCCCAGTATGGCAATAAGTGAGATAATAAAAGCAACCATGGACCATTTCCACCATATCAGATGATATGTTCCATTACGCTGGTAATACCACAGTAGTTCAGCAACACTGATTAAGGCAAATGTGCCGAATCCCGTAGCCAGCAAAAGAGCTTCCCGGCTCCGTTGAAGCGCTTTGGAGATGGTGCCGATCATTAAGATGCTCAACAGAATTACGAGAACAAATCCAATTACATTCTGAACCAACAAACTATAGAGCATGTCCCATTGACCGCCTGAAATAAAATCAATCATCAGGGCAGCCACAGCTACTACAGAATAGATGAATTGGAATTTTCTTAGTTTGGTAAAGATGCCATAACGACCTGGTCCGATAATTTGTTCAAAAAAATAACAGAGTGCAGGCATGCCCATCAGCATAGCCAGGTCAAACAATACGGAATACAGATTACCGTAAACCTGGTAGAACGTATATAAAAACTGTGAATAGGTGATAATCATCGTTCCGATTGAACCCATCACGATACATAGCGAAATCCACAACCCTTTATGGAATTTGCCCAGGAAAAAAGTGCAACTCAGCATCGTTAGAGCCGTGAACACAAAGGTCGCTCCCAATATTACATCAAGCAGTCCATTGTGAATGTATTTTTCCTGTAATGTAGCATAAGGCCCAACCTGAACTGTTCCGTAGATGCCAAGTCTGCCTTTTTCATTCTCGGACCATACATACAGTTTGCTACCTGAATTCTCACTCGAAAGGGGTAACAACACAGCGTTGTTATCATAATTGTAATGATAATTCTCATACACCCTACGATCGTCCAGATAGATTACAATGTGGTTCCCTTTAATATTTTCAAAACGGATTGCTGAGCTATCTTCATTTATTTCAGGAATGGTCACACGAGTCCACATAGAACCCGAAGGAGCCTCTTCGCTGCTATATTCCAGCTTTTCTGCACCTTGCTTCTCCCAGATCTCCTCTGAACCTTGAACCTCACTGATGAATCCCTGATCGTGTACGTTCCCCCATTTTACTTCCCATCCCGTAATGGATACAGGTTTGTCAACTTCTCCTGCAGTCGCTGAGACGAAATCATGCGGCAAGCAAAGAATATTCAACATACTTATCCATAAGATGATGATAGCTTTGGGCACATTTTTCATTCACAGCACCTCAAAGTTCTTATTTTCTCTATCCCTCAAGTTCTCTCATTTATCATTCGCCACAGTTTGACGTGTCACCTTCTTGTAGGGAAATGAAAATTCACATTTTAGTAGATTTATAGTTTTATTTCCATTTTATTGATAGATTTCGAGTGTTTTCTCCATTATCCGCGCAGATCTTCGAACTGGTTCTCAATCATTTCGCGTTCTTTCTGTTCAATCTTCGTACGATATTCCAACCACTGCTCCGTTTCCTCATCGTCATAGATCGTCCATATATCCGAGAAAAGATAATCCCGCAACTGGACAATCTGTCCTGACCATATCCCGCCTACCCAGAACAGCCCGTCCGGACGGCGTATAACGGTACGTGAAAACCCAGGCGTAGACGCTTTTTGCCCGATTCGGATTTGAGTGATCATATTGCCCAGCGTATACCAATCCAATTGGAATCCCTCCCTCATATATCCATGTTTCATCATATCATAGGCCAAAGATGAAAAGCTGTAAAACTGATCTCTGCGATTCAATCGTCCCTTCCGGGTGTAATGTTCCTCAAAGCAAACACTTACCATTGAGGAGTGATTCAAATGAATGAGCCACACAGAACGGTAGAGGTAGAACATAAGGATGTCCAACACAAATCGGATTCAAGTATGGTCGCTTCCACGTTTATCAAGTATGCGGCTTACATCATTATTTTCTTTGGATTTCTGTACTTTCTGGTCAAATATGTATTTCCTAAATTTTAAAGTATATACGTTGAAACTGTAACCCTACATTGTTCACTTTCAGCTTATATTCATATTTTGGGAACACAAGGGAATCATAAGTTGTGCGAGATTACTACGTTAGCCCTTTGGGTAACTACGGAATAAGAACCTTTACTAGATAACTGCCCAATCAAACAAATAACCATTAAATATAATCCACTAAAAAGGAGTGCTACTTATGTCAGACAGACCGATTAGTAATGAAGAGAGCGAACGTTACTACGACCGTTATCAGAGGTCACGTGATATTCCACTGGAAACCGAAGTTCCTGAAGGTGACATAGACACTTTTGATGAAGTTACGGGAAAACGTATCGATACTGATAATACAGTGAATCCGCCCCTTGTAGCGGCTACGGAAGAACCGGAATTAGAGTCACGAACAGCGGAGCCTGCACTCGAATCCGTACCTGATGCTGATCTTATCCAACCGAATAGTCCTGTTGATCCTGCCGCACCCGATCCCAATGCTCTTCACGGGACGGACCTGCTAAACGGCGCTGGGGCAGATGCCAAACCGGAGAGCGATATTCAACCACGGCGCTAATCCTCTTGTCACAGCCTGAATTAGGAGGTGCAGTCACGATGAAAGATAATCACAAGCGACAAGTAAATGAGCCCGATAATCTGGTAACCGAACGGGATATTGATCCGAATTTTGGATTATTCACGGAAGATTCCTTTCCGGAAGCACTAGCGGATGAGGATCAACTTGATGCTGTTGAACATGCCATTCCAAAGGAAAACAATGAAGGCGTTGAAGGTCCACGAAAAGATTCATCCTTGGATGAATAGGTACTCATTTCAGATTACAGATCCAATAAGGATATTGGAAACCTCTTTGCTGAGAGGTTTCTTTTTGCTTTAATTTCGTAATAACAAAGGCTGTATCCAGAAAAAGAGATGGCTACCGTATCCGTACGGTGCCATCCCTCTCTCTTCTATCTGATAAACCATTTAACGTTTTACGTTTTTGATTACTTCGCCAAAGGTTTGCCCGATCCCGGCAACTTCTCCTCCAGTCGGGACCATTTCGCCACAATGGCTGTAATTAGTAGCGCCACTCCATTGATGATAAAAATCCAACGAATTGGCAACCAGCCACCCAGAACACCACCGATTATCGGCCCCGCCATCGTACCGATCTGGGAAGCCGACTGATTCAGGCTGAATGCTCTTCCTCGGAAGCCAGGTTCAGTCACTTGCACAATCATCGCATTAATCGCCGGGAACACCGCAGCAAAGAACAATCCATACACAAAACGCAAGATGCCAAATCCAATATAACCTGTAGTGAAAAACTGCAGCAGGTTACCAATCGCCCCACCAACGAGGCCAATGATCAGTACTTTGCCATATCCGATTCGCGAACCGATCTTACCCCAGCGCGGCGCCATAATAACTGTAGCTACACCAACCGCAGAGAAAATAATTCCCGAGCTGAGAGAAGCACGATCGGGCTGAATGCCCATTTCCATCACGTATACGGTCAATAATGGCTCCAGAATCATCACGGAGAAGGTACATATGCCCATCATGCCAAGCACCGTAATAAACAATCGATTGGCCCTGGCTTCACGGATGTCATCCATCACATGAGAACGTGCCTTGTTCCGGTTGAAGTTCTCTTCTTTGACCCAGAAGGTTGCGATCAACGCCGAGACCAACACTACGATACTGGAAAATAAAAATGCATTCCGGTTGCCATAGTAGTGGCTTACCACCCCACCAATTAACGGGCCAATTATACCTCCTGTTGCCCCGGCTGTTGACATGATACCAAGTGCATACCCTGTCTTCTCTTCCGGTGTATTGGTACCGACCAGTGCAATCGCCGCTGGAACAAACCCCGCGAGCAATCCCTGAAACAAACGAACCACGATTAGCGAATAGGGGTCCTGCACAAAATAATTGATCAAATACAAAACCGCAAGGCTGTATCCCGACCGGATCAGCATTGGCTTGCGCCCGTATTTGTCAGCCAGTGATCCCCAGAAGGGAGACACCAGCGCACTTGCCAGAAACGTGATGCCAAAGGCAAGCCCTGACCAGAACTCCAGGTGATCACGAACGCCCAGATCGCCACTCAGAAACAAAGGCAGAAATGGGATGGAGATTGAATAAGCGGTGCTGCAAAAAAACACACCAATCCACAAAATCACCAGATTACGCTTCCACGAGAAGTCCATATACCCGCACGCCCTTTCCGTTAATGACGTCGGGACTGCCGTGTATTGGAGCGGACGGAACAGACCCGTACGTCCCTGACTGCGGAAGCATTTTCCTTATTTTACACCTCTGTAAGCATTTACACCATCCCTTATCGCCCATAATATCCTGCCTTGCATTGCCATCTTGTCTGCAAAAACGGTATGATAGTTGAGGGATTATCCGAAAATAATTCTGACTAAATATATTATGCAGAGATGCAAGGGGGAACGTTCTCATGTCTTTTCGGTGGAAAAAAACAACAGCTGTGTCGCTGGTTCTAGCGATGCTGCTTATCGTCATTAGTGGTTGTGGGCGCCCTGCAAGCAGTGCGACGGAAACACCTGCTCCAGTAGAGCCTACTGGTCCAAATCCTGTAGCCACAATTGAAATGTCAGATGGGCAGAAAATTGTCATCGAGCTCTATCCGGAGATTGCACCAAACACGGTGAACAATTTCATCTCACTCGCCAATAAAGGTTTCTATGACGGCCTGATCTTTCACCGCGTCATTCCAGGGTTCATGATTCAGGGTGGTGATCCCAATGGCGACGGTTCAGGAGGTCCTGGTTATGCGATCAAAGGAGAATTTACATCCAATGGTCATAAAAACCATCTGAATCATACGCGTGGGGTTATCTCCATGGCGCGGACAAATGATTTGGACTCCGCAGGCTCCCAGTTTTTCATCATGTTAGCTGATGCCGATTATCTGGATAATGCATATGCCACATTCGGTAAAGTTACAGAAGGTATGGAAGTCGTTGATGGAATTGCTGCTCAGGAAATAGGCGCACAAGACAAACCGGTTACCGATCAGGTGATGAAAAAAGTCACTGTTGACACCCACGGTCTGGAATATCCAGAACCGGTAAAAATGCCTTAACCTTTGTAAGACAAACAAAAGCTCTGTCCTGCGTATTCACGCAAGGCAGAGCTTTATTTAATGTTAGCGTTTACAAAAATAACTTTATAAAAAATGCCCTCTTCTGGCACAACTCTATATGCAGCAGCTCTGCAACCCGCTGGTCTCAATACATCCATCCCATCAAACGCAACCAACCGATGATCGCAATCCATAGCGGACAGCTGAAAGCAACACCCCATGCAAGCCCTTTCAGTAAACTACGGTTTACTTCCACGAACAACGACTCCTTTCTCCAGGGAATAGTCGCAGTATCGGTAATAATATATGAATTTATACCCGTTTTCATTCGTCACGTAACCCCCTATTTCCTGCTTTTGTCCAGCAGTTTCATGGAATGGGTTTGGTGAACCTGATATAATATGTTTACTGAACGATAATGGAAGCTGATTCATGTTTTTGAGAGGAGATTATTCTATGGCAAAATCCAAAAAACACACCCCTGCTCCCAAAGCAGCACAGGATAAACCGACCACACTAAAGGATCTGCTGAGCAGTGATGTGTTAGAGAAACTGAAAGCTCAGGCGGATGAAGCCAAGGCTGCCGAGGCAGACCGCAAAGAGCAGGAACGCCTGCAGGCGGAAGAAGCGCGTAAAGCTGAACAGAAGCGAAAAGATAATGATTTTGAGTACCTGTTGAATAACAGTTCGATGGACTGGAAGAAACATAAGTAATTTTGCAGCAATCAGATCATCATGATATCTAAATGATAGAAACAGGGCCGTTGAACGGTCCTGTTTTTTTGTATCGTACATTTGATTCATGACTCTTAAGTCGGGTATGTAGAGATAGAGAGTTACTGATAATTCATACGATACGGAGGGATCAGGATGACAGAACAACGTTTGCAAGGGAAAGTTGCGATTGTAACCGGAGGTGGCTCAGGAATTGGTCAGGCAACAGCCATTCGTTTCGCTGAGCATGGGGCTAAAGTGTTTATGCTGGACCGGACCCCGGAGAATGCAGAGGAAACCAAACAGACGATTGAGAACGCAGGCGGAGAAGCCCACGTCATTGAATGTGATATATCCAAACCGGACAACGTACAAAAGGCAATCAATCAGGTTGCGGAGCAAGCTGGACAGCTCGATATTGTATTTGCCAATGCGGGAATTAATGGCACGATGGCTCCCATTGAAACGATGGAACCGGAGGACTGGGATCAGACGATGGGTATCAATATGCGCGGCACGTTCGCAACTGTGAAGTACGCCATCCCCCATTTGAAAGACCGCGGAGGTAGCATTATTATTACGAGTTCCATTAACGGTAACCGAGTATTCTCTGGTATCGGGTTCTCTGCATACGCTTCCAGTAAAGCAGGTCAGACGGCATTTACGAAGATGGCTGCATTGGAACTGGCCCGTTACAAGATCCGTGTCAACGCTGTCTGTCCGGGGGCCATTGATACCAACATCGATGACAACACCTATCCTTCGGACGATCTGAAAGAAGTACAGATTCCGGTTGAGTTTCCGGAAGGTCATGAACATCCACTCAAAGGTGAACCTGGAACGTCGAAGCAAGTCGCCAATCTGGTGCTTTTCCTCGCTTCCGATGAATCTTCCCATGTGACCGGTACCCGGATCTACGTGGATGGAGCGGAATCTTTGCTTCGTGGATAAAAATTAGAAACATATCCCTGTGAAATTAAAAGCCAAACATCCCGCAAATGGTCTGAATATCCAGACTGCTGCGGGATGTTTGATTTGAAATATTACTTTATAGAAGAACGAAGAACAGCTCCCGCTGCCTACCCTACCATCGGTACCCAATGGCCTTTAACTAGAGCGCTGAACTCTTTCCTCTCTTCATTCGGTTATTCAGCCTCTCCGGAATCGCAAAGAGCAGGACGTACATCAGGGAGAACATGACTAACGCCAGTACCTCTTCCCCAAGAATGTACAAGGGATAGGGACCCAACATGTCGAGCACTGATGGCGTATCCGGTTTGTGTCTCAGGAACATATAATTAGCGTCAAGCAGGACGTCCACGCCGTATACGACTAACGCAGCCACATTCACGAATATCATCGAACCCAGCACAGATCTCCAGCTTGGACGAAGCTGTTCTACCCAAGTCATATAGAGCAACGCCAGAATAATACAAGCGTGAGCCGTAAAAAATTGAATGAAACGAAAATGTGCATAAGCATAACCGAGATTAGGCGTTACGATCGCCATCAAGGCTCCTGCTATTCCTGCGAACAGCAATGCAGAATGCAGCAGTCTGCTGCGTGTCAATAATAGCAGCGCCGATAACAATAGTGACAGACTGCATAACTCCAGCGGCAATGAAGTCTGTAGACTCCATACATCCCCATATACATACCAGAGCTGAAGCACAATCTCACAGCCAAACATGACACTGGCCATCGTAATTCGAATGGTACGGCGTATATTGGATGACAATGAGCGCAGCCAATTCCGAAACAGGAACATCAATATAATTAATACAGCGATAAGACTGATCGCCCATAGGTGCGAAGTGGAAAACTGCATAAACGGTTCTGCATCATAAGGGTCCAGCCACGGTAGATAAGCCATGCTCCTCTTCTCTCCTTTATGTTACACAAACACAATATATCTCTTTAATGTTAACTTTTTCATTTTGTCATTGAATGAGCAGACTGTCCAGATGGAATTCTAAATTAGGATTGTATTTTAAATATCTTTATGTTAAGATAAATCCAACAACAAAACAAACTAAAAGTTAGTAACTTTCTTAACGGAATATTATAAAAATAAATTAACCACCAGGAGGAATTTATAATGCAAATTAAAGGACTTCACCATGTATCTGCACTGACCGCACACGCCGCTGAGAATTATCGGTTCTACACCAACGTCATGGGTTTACGATTGATCAAAAAAACAGTCAATCAGGATGATGTTTCGGTCTACCACCTCTTCTATGGAGATGAAAAAGGAAATCCGGGTACCGAACTTACCTTCTTTGAAATTCCAATGGCCGGACAGACACGTGAAGGCGTGAACAGTATCTCAGCAACGTCACTTCGTGTTCCTAGCGATGCAGCCCTTGCGTACTGGCAACTGCGTTTTGATGAATTCGATGTTCCTCATGGAGAAATCACCGAACGTGGGGGGCGTGCTACTCTCTCGTTTGCGGACTTTGAAGGACAACGTCTGATCCTTGTTTCTGATGAACACAATACAGGTGTTGCCGGGGGCAAACCTTGGGATCAAAGCCCTGTGCCTGTCGAGTATGGCATTGTCGGTTTAGGCCCAGTCCATCTTACCGTTAGAGATGCGTCCCTTACCGCTCCAGTTCTTACCGAACTGCTCGGCTTCCGTCAAAAAGGAACCTATCCTGCTTTTGTCGCAGGCCAACCCGATGTACTCGTCTTCGAATCCGGTGAAGGTGGTAGCGGCTCCGAGGTTCATGTCGAAGAACGAAATGACCTTACCCAAGAACGCCCTGGACGAGGCAGTGTGCACCATGTTGCCTTCCGCGTCGATAATGAAGAAGAATTGAAACAATGGGTAGAACGGGTTCATAATTTCCGATTCCCGAACTCCGGTTTCGTAGACCGTTTCTACTTCCGCTCCCTGTACTTCCGTGAAGCTAATGGCATTCTGTTCGAGCTGGCAACCGATGGTCCCGGCTTCGACACGGATGAAGAACTGGCTTATCTTGGAGAGTCCCTGGCATTGCCTCCATTCCTTGAAGGTCGCCGTGCAGAGATTGAAGCGAATCTCAAACCGCTCGATACCGTAATTCGCTAACCTGATCATACGTCCCAAAAGAACAAAAAAACGATTATCGTTATGCCAGTCCGGAATAACCGTCCGGCTGATGCATAGGCGATAATCGTTTTTAATATCTCGTTTATTTTTTGGTTAAATATGAGGTCGTCAATGGAACAAACAGAGAGGAGCCCGGGGCCTCATCAACGATTTCAACAAAGATGAAATCCGTGTCTGCAACATCCACGTCTACCCCAATCAAACCGTCTTCAGGGGCAAGCGATACTGTCTTGAGCGTTGTATTGTTTTCGTCCATGATCTCAAGCTTCTGTGAACCGCCAAGAACAGCCAAATCGAGATGCAGCTTGGCATACTTTTTCTGGGTCATGACTTGGAAGCTCTTGCCTTGCTTGGCTGTGTCGGTATGCAGGTATACATCTTTGTAATCTTTGCCTTTATACGCCGTTTCGGCCGGATCCTTGGTATGCCAATCCGAGGTGCCCAAGGCGGCAGTTCCGAGCGAGCTTAATGTCAGCTTGCCGGTTTCGGATGGTGGTACAGATCCATTATTGCTGCCAATGTTAACGGATGAGGTTGCACTATCATACGTAATTTCTGTACCCAGTAGCGTGCCGACTGCACGCACTGGCAAATAGGTCGTTCCGTTATAAGTAATTGGCAATACCGTTTTGCCATTGGCATCTTTGGCTGTTACCGTTGTCCCATTTAATTTCAGAGATATCTTGCTGTTCAAATACGCTTTGATCGGTTCCAGACCCGTTGCTGCAAGTGCCCCAGTGCCGATGCCGAGTGTTAAAGTACCCACTATTAAACCCAATACGACCTTCTTCTTCATGAATGATCCCTCCTAAAAGTATGAAATAGATGAGTTCCATCCTTTATACATTTAAACGACTAAAGTGCTTGTGTCAACCATTTCATGGTAAATTCCTGGAATAAAATCCGATATTGGATAGCACAAAGTGAGGCTAAAAGTACATCATTTTTTTCAGCCTCACCTGTTTCCCTCTGTCATTTCAGACCGTGGGGACATATTTTTTTATCATTGTTCTCAGCAATCCCGCTCTTCTCTAAACACTCGATTCAATCAAAAGATTCATAGTACTCATCTTCATACTCTTCCGTGCTGTATTCCAATTCTACAGCCTGCCACTCGCCATCTTTATAGTCATAGGCAAAGTTCAGATCACCGTCATACAAGCCCATACCGTATGCACCGGATGCCGACACAACCAACTTGCCATTCTCCACACTGTAATAAACAACACCGCCGAACTTGAGCAGCTCGTTATACACTCCCTCGCTCGTGTCTTCCTCCACCAGGGAAGGTTCTGAATGAACACCATCAACGGTAACGTTGATCGTCACCTGACCTGGTGTAACACTGACTTTCGAATTTACATGCTGCTTCACAATCTCATCCAGTGATTGCATCTTCATCTCTTCCAGCGTATCTGGATCGATAATATGCGCTTCACCCAGATAGATGCCTGTTCCATGACCGGCTGTAAACAATACAACAATCTCCTTCTTGCCATCTCCATTCAGATCCAGTTCATGCACTTCAGGTTTGTAGGACCCGCCTTCTCCTTGCCATTTACTGAATTCACGTTTGTTGCCGTTCACTTCCAACACCATTCCGTTATATATATATCCTGAACCTTCAACTTTCATGGGGTACAGTCTTACATTCTCATTTTCCGGAGCAACCGAAACGTACTCTCCCTTAACAGGAATTGATTCCTTCGTTGTAAACGCTGCTTCATTCATTGTTTCTATATTGGAAGCCACGACCGCTGAGGTCTGGCTGGATTGATCATCTATGTTAAGCTGTTTTTGCGATTCATTCATGGTTCTGGCAGACGAAGTTGTACTAATCGTCGCTACCGCCAAAATAATCATCAGCAGGATACCTGTCCAAGTTTTCAATATGCTGGGCTCCTTAATCTGTAGTGGAATACTACCATTATATCTTCATTTATCGCCCAAGCGTTGCGAATTTGTTAATGTTTCATAAAAAAATCTTTACATATTTCACTTTCTACGAAAGAACGTTCGGCTTTAACCATAATAAGCAAAAAAACACCCCGGAAACAGCTCAAGGCTGCATCCGAAATGCTTTCGTTTTGTCCATTAATCGATCTGTTAACTGTCTCAGCTCTTCTGCCGAGGATGAAATCTCCTGCATGATTGCCGTCTCTTCATGTGCCGCATCCATAATCCGTCTCGCCTCATCCGAGAATGATCCAGCTTTCCCTTGAATCTTTTTCACATGACCGTGCGTCTGTTCCACGCGGCTGGTCTGTTCCCCGATTTTGGACCCGATTTCATGAGCGCCCTTCATAAATACTTCTACCGTACCTGTAAGCTCCTGCAACGTCTGATCAACAGAGATCGTGCGCTCGGATTCATTCACGACGAGGCCATGCTGTTCATGAATCAGTTGAGCTGTATCTTTAATCCGCTGCTGTACGCGGCTGATCAGCTCATTAATCCGATGCACCGATTGTTTGCTCTCATCTGCCAGCTTACGAATCTGCTGAGCCACGACAGCAAATCCTGCACCCTCTTCTCCTGCACGCGCAGCCTCAATGGAAGCATTCAGGGCAAGCAGCCCTGTTTCCTCTGCAATGTTTTTGACGGACTGAGTAATGGCTTCAATATCCGAGGCTTCCTTCTCGAGCAGCACCATGATGTCCCGGGAACGGTTGTGAGATTCCGTCAGCTCGTCCATTCCTTTCATCAGAGAAGAGAAGGTCTGCTTCGTATGATCTACCGAACGTTCCATCTGGCCGGACATCTCTGTCATCCCGATCGACTGACTGTGCATACGCTGAAAATCGTTCAACATCTCATCCGCTGTAATCAACGACTGATGTGATGTCGTCTTTTGCTCTTCCACACCCACAGCAATATGGTCCACCGCATCAGACATCATCTCGATCTGCTCCGCTGCCTGGGCAATTGCTTCGCTTAGTGACTGGGCATTCTGAGAGGTTGTACGTGTACTATCTGTAATATCGTTTACAATACTTCTCAAATTGAAAACCATTACGCGAAAAGCATCATATAATACAGTAATTTCATCCTGTGTTCGGCGCTCTGGAATCTCGGCCGTCAAATCCCCTGATGAGACTTGTTGTGCCGCACGGGACAAATGCACAATTGGACGAGTCAACCAACGAGAGGCAAACCAGCCCAGAATCGCGTTCCAGCATACGCCCATGATAAGTACGATAGAGATATATAACCAGCTTGGCATAGAGAACGAGAGCCAGTCCTGAAGGAAAAATATAAAAAAGCCGCTAGTTCCGTACGTAATCAGTGAAATCAGTACCAAACCTGCGACGGTTTTTGCGCCTAAAGTCCATTTCATATTCACACCTCATAGTCCTTTTTTCCTATTTTACCAGTAGATAACCAAATAACATGTGATTTAGATCACTGAAAACGACAAATCCACCACCCACTTAATTCTTCATGCATGACTTCTCCTCTAAGTGGAGCATAATTGATAAGACGAGTTTTGACCGACTGAACCTTTGTAGTCTGCCAAGGTGATATCCTTAATTTAAATTATTTATCGGCAAATAGGGTGAAATGATTTAGCTTGGCATCCATTTTGCTTAAATGATATACTGAGTGCGCTTCGGCATTGCTGGAGCTGACCTATTTTTGGATGCCACTGGAGGCGAACGAAATGTCTACAATGTCCACAAGGACGGAGAAAGATTTTATTGGAGAAAAAGAAATTCCCGCTTATGCTTATTACGGAATACAGACGGTTCGGGCTGTAGAGAACTTCCCGATAACCGGCGTTCCTGTACACCGGGAACTGATTACAGCTCTGGCTGCGGTGAAAAAGGCTGCAGCAATCACGAATATGGAGCTGAAGATGCTGCCACGCAAAATTGGCGATGTCATCGTCATGGCTGCTGAAGAAATGATGAAAGGCCATCATCTGGATCATTTTATTGTTGACTCCATTCAGGGCGGTGCAGGCACCTCCATGAATATGAATATGAACGAAATTCTGGCCAATCGTGGACTGGAACTGTTATTGCAGAACAAGGGTGACTATTTCCACTGTAACCCGAATAACCATGTGAACATGTCCCAATCCACCAATGACGTGATCCCAACTGCACTGCGTATTGCTGCGTATCGGTTGTCCGAAACGCTGCTGGATACGATGAAACGTCTGCAGGATGCGTTCCGCAAAAAAGAACAGGAATTCAACGATGTAGTCAAAGTAGGTCGGACACATCTTCAGGATGCTGTGCCTATTCGCCTTGGACAAGAGTTCGGTGCCTATGCGCGCGTTATCGGACGTGATATTGAGCGTCTTGAGTACGCAAATCGCCGCCTGCTCACCATCAATTTGGGTGCAACAGCTGTAGGTACAGGTCTCAACGCCAAACCCGAATACATCGTCAAAGTCACGGAGCATCTGTCCGATGTGACAGGATTGAATTTGCAAACGGCCGAGGATCTTGTGGATGCCACACAGAATACGGATGCCTATTTGGAATTGTCGGCTGCACTGAAAGTATGTGCTGTCAGTCTGTCCAAAATCTGTAACGATATTCGCATGATGGCTTCTGGCCCACGTGCAGGATTCAATGAGCTGCGTCTTCCACCACGTCAGCCAGGTTCGTCCATTATGCCGGGCAAAGTGAATCCGGTTATGGCGGAAGTGATCAATCAGGTATCCTTCCAGGTTATGGGGAACGACCATACGATCTGCATGGCTTGTGAAGCCGGTCAATTCGAATTGAACGTCATGGGCCCCGTTATTGCGTTCAACTTGCTGCAATCGCTGAAAATCATGAATAACGGCATCGACGTCTTCACTCGTTATGCCGTTGAAGAAATGGAAGCAAACCGTGAGCGTTGTGCATTGATCATGAAGCAGAGCTTTAGTGTAATTACAGCGCTCAATCCACATCTGGGCTATGATGTGGCAGCCTCCATTGTGAAGGAAGCGTTGAAGACCGGAAACACCTTGCAGGAAATCATTCTGGAACGGGGTCTACTGACACCGGAAGAACTGGAAGAAATTTTGCATCCGGAGCAGATGACTACTCCTGGTATTGCAGGTGAGCACTTCCTGCACAATATGGAACGGTAGTAAGCTGTTTAAATTCAACTAATGAGTGTTTACATTGACACTCCGATGATAGTACAACCTTCCGATCGCTGTTAAGTCGGAACGAATAACCCCCGCAGACCGTTACCACGGCTCGCGGGGGTTACTTGTTTAGGATATATAATGAAGGCAAACGTCATTCATGCCCAGCGCTTCCGTTCAAGTGAAGGCAATATCTGAAGCTCTTCCCTGTATTTCGCAACCGTTCTGCGGGAGATAACGATGCCTTCATTCGCGAGCAATGCCGTGAGTTGGCTATCCGAGTATGGGCGTTCTGCCCGTTCAGAACGAATCAACTCTTTCAATCTGAGCTTCACCGCCGGCGCAGAGGCCATTTCTCCGTTCGTTGTTTCCAGACCTGAGGCAAAAAAAGCTTTGAGTTCAAAGACACCATGCGGTGTCTGAACATATTTGCCATTGACCGCACGGCTCACCGTCGACTCATGCATGCCGATGACCTCGGCAATAATCGCCAGATTGAGCGGCTTCAAACCGGCAGGTCCTTCACGCAGAAAAGATTCCTGTTCACTCATGATCGCCGCCAGAACACGCATCAGAGTTCGGCGACGCATACGCACGCTGCGAATGATCGCTCTGGCCTCTGCTGCCCGGCCTGACCAGACCTCATCTGCATCAATCTCCCTGATCCAGCGGCAACAAGCTTCGTTCAGGGATACCCGCGGCACACCCGCTAAATTTAACCTTAGCGAAAGCTCACCATTTCTTATCTGCACAACGGCATCCGGAATAATATAATGTGCACGTTCCGTACACCCGATGGATCGGCAAGGTTTCGGATCAAGACAAGCAATATAGTCATAAGCTGCCTGAGCCTGTTGTGACGTAATCCCCAGTCTTGTTCCCGCTCTGCCTGGATGGAAACGAACCAACTCTTCCAGAACTTCCTCCACCATGTTCTCCGCATGCTGGTTAGCGAATGGATCACGCCTAATCTGAAGCAACAAGCATTCACGCAAGTTGCGCGCTCCTACACCTGCCGGGTCCAGCGACTGGAGTATGTCCATGGCTGCTTCAGCCTCAGGCATCGATATTCCCCTTGCCGATACAACCTCAGTCAATTCCATCGTCAGATAGCCATCTTCATTGACACAACCAGCCAAATATACAGCTGTTTTCTCCGTTACAGGCGGAAGATTCTGCAACCGAAGCTGAGATATCAACAGTTGTTCAAGTGTAGGTTCGGCCCCTTTTATCAGTAGCAGCGGATCATAAGAGGAGAACCTCTCCTGATTCAATCGTCGGGGAAGACGGGTGCGCAGGGTAGAGGGCTCTTCTAGCTCAAGCACCGGATTTTCATCCGCGGCTTCCTGCAAATATCTAGCCAATTCCTGACCCGACAGGGTCAGCAGATGAATGGATTGCTTCATCTCCGGCGTAATGGATAATCGAATACGCGCCTCCTGCACCAACTGAAATCCTAACATCCGTCTCCCCCCTTAAGCGCTGCTCAAGCTACTACAGAATACTGACGAACAAAGACTATTTTCAGGAAATGATAGCATATAAACCAAGCGATTGTCAGCGGGCCCAAACCCAATTTCTCAACTTAATATTTCTCCGATACCAACTTCGCCTGCGTGAACAGCAGCAAGTAATCCCTTCCTCCTGCCTTGGAATCCGTTCCCGACATGTTAAATCCGCCAAATGGATGTGTACCCACCAGTGCACCTGTGCATTTACGGTTAAAGTATAGATTCCCCGCAAAAAATTCCCGTCTGGCTTGTTCCAGATGTTCGCGATTGCGAGAGATCACTGCACCTGTCAGTCCATAATCGGTATTATTGGCAATATCCAGTGCATCCCCGAAGGATTCTGCCTTGATAAAGGCCAACACCGGTCCAAAAATCTCTTCCTGTGAAATCCGTGCTTGCGGGTCCACATCGGCAATAATGGTCGGTTCAATGAAATAACCTGCCTCGTTCCCTGTACTACCACCGAGTACAAGGCGACCTTCAACCTTGCCTATTTCAATATATTCTGTGATCTTGGCATACGCCTTATCATCGATAACAGGACCTACCTGATTTCCGACTTCAAGTGGACTGCCCATGCTCAGCAGCTTGGTTCGTTCAATCACTTTTTGCAATACCTCGTCATATACATCTTTATGAATAATGGCGCGGGAACACGCGGAGCACTTCTGTCCCGAGAAACCAAACGCGGAAGCCGTGATGGATTCCGCAGCCAATTCCAGATCACTGTCGCTATCTACAACAATTGAATCCTTGCCGCCCATCTCAGCAATCACCCGTTTAATCCATTTCTGCCCCGGCGCGGTGCGTGCTGCACGTTCATTGATCCGCAGACCGACATCTCTGGAGCCTGTGAAGCTGATAAAGCGGGTGAGCGCATGGTCCACCAGATAATCGCCAACCTCACTGCCTGGTCCTGGCAAATAGTTCACTACGCCATCCGGCACACCCACTTCTGCAAGCAGCTCCATGAATTTGGCGGCAATAACCGGTGTTGTGCTAGCTGGCTTCAATACAACCGTGTTGCCAGATACCAATGCAGCAGAAGTCATGCCTGCCATAATCGCGAGTGGGAAGTTCCATGGCGGAATGACAATCCCCACACCAAGCGGAATATAACTCAATTCATTATCTTCGCCTGCAATTCGTGTGAGCGGCTGTGGTTCACTCAGACGCTGCATCTCTCGGGCATAAAACTCCATAAAATCAATAGCTTCCGCAGTATCCGCATCCGCTTCTGGCCATGTTTTGCCTGCTTCGTACACCATCCAAGCGGAGAATTCATGCTTACGACGCCGCATGAGCGCCGCTGCTTTGAACAAATAACGGGCACGTTCATTCGGGTCCGTATGTTTCCAGGTGCGAAATGTTTCCGCAGCCGTTTGGATGGCCTGCTCGGCAAGCTCTTGATCGGCCTGATAGATCTTTCCGACGATCTGATTTTTGTATGCAGGATTCACGGAGGATAACGTGCGGGCGCTTGTTATTTTTTGTCCACCAATAATAATGGAGTATTCCTGGCCAAGTTCAGCCTCCACCTTACGAAGTGCGTTCTCAAAAGCTTCCCGGTTGGCCGGGACTGCAAAGGATGTGAATGGTTCGTTAACAAAAGGGATATTCATGAATGATTTCCTCCTTCAGATGTGGGGTTCGCTGGCTGATTGCCTGAGTTGCCATGCATTTTACTCATCACCCAATATATGTAGCAAGATCCGTGCCAACTCCGGTTGATGAAGGAATATTTTTATAAATAAATGTTTTTCTTCAAAATCACCGCCCGTTTTCTTCTATGCAGAATAACCTTGGCATGATTATTGCTTGATAACTTTGTTATAAAGAAACATGATCCATAAGGAGGAACCCCGATGAGTATCGGAACCGAAATGTACCGTAAAACGCTGCTGACCGTCGCAGGTAATAAAGCTGTGGAGAATCTCTCCATTAAATACGGCAAAAAGCTGGCTGGCAAATTTATCGCAGGCAACACACTGGAAGAAGCTCTCGAAGAGATTCGGGTACTCAACAACAAAGGCATTATGGCTACACTGGATCATCTGGGCGAGGGCATTACCCATTTAAGAGAAGCTGCGCTGTATCGGGATGAGTATATACGTCTGGTTGAAGGCATTGCCCGTCAGGGTGCGGACTCCAATGTCTCGCTAAAACCAACCCAAATGGGACTCGCACTGGACCCTGAGGAAGGTTATCGAAATATACGTGCGGTTGCCACCCAAGCGAAGCTGCATAATCTGTTTGTGCGGATCGATATGGAGGACAGCCCGTTTACCCAAGCGACTTTGGATATTGTGCGCCGTTTACACTCGGAGGGACTGGATAATACAGGTACGGTACTGCAAGCTTACTTGCATCGTACCGTGGAAGATACACGTGATATGATTCGAGAAGGCATCCGGCTGCGTCTCGTCAAAGGTGCTTACAAGGAACCTGCATCCGTAGCTTATCAGAACACTTCAGAAGTGATTGATCAATTCAAAACAATGATTCGCAACCATCTCGATCAAGGCGTATACACTGCGGTTGCTTCACATGATGACCACATTATTTCCTGGACCAAGCAATATGCGAAGGACCGTGGAATTTCCCCGGATGCGTTTGAATTTCAAATGTTGTACGGCTTGCGTATGGGCGAACAGGAACGCCTGGCCAGAGAAGGATACCGCATTCGTTGTTACGTGCCCTATGGAACCATGTGGTACCCGTACTACACCCGCCGTCTGGCCGAGAAACCCGCAAATCTCTGGATGGTGGTCAAAAACATGTTCCGATAATCACCTCGTGGATTAATACTATCTAAACTTACAAAGATAAAAATAAAAACCATGCTGCCACTTTCTAATCCCGGCAACATGGTTTTTTATTCTGTACACACAGTATTTCAGAGTATCCGACCTTGCCTTTCCAATAGCCACCCTTTTAATGTCTAAAAAATGAGCATTCTCAAATTGAAACGTCTACTTTTCTGGACACATTCCGTTTGCTATTTATGAATAACCGCTTTATTCCGAGCCTAAGGTAATATCACAAAAGATGTATATTGAACACATCTATCAAATTCCGGTTATCGATTTTGATCGTGACGAATTGAGTCGGCTGGGCACCCGTTATTCCAGAAATGTTATTTTCAATGGGACCCGTTGATAGAATGGCCATATCTTCACTCTCCTTTGATTAAATGCACTCATCCCTTTATGGCCTTCGCGTATAGCATTATTCAGAAGCTTCTCAATGGTGTGGACAATTCGTATACTATAAGAATAATCACTTCAATTGCCCCGTCATTTAAATGTCATGTTTAATAACAAAGATCAGACTATAAATCCCATTTATCATTCCAGATTTAACGATTATACCTAAACTATAAATTTGAAAGCGCATTCTATATTGAATAAATAAATACTGCTATCTTCTATAGCTGTGATATGTATGCTTCATGTCAAAAAATATATACACACTTCATTTGGAAAGTTATAATATGGGTAACTATCATCCCCACAATCATTTCATCTGGGGGCCGCTTGTAAGCAGCTCGTGCAACAGGTATAGTTTCCGAAAGTTATGCCCTAACTGAGGTGATATTGATGAAACATTTACTTCCAGAATTAATGACCTTATTACGTACAAATATGAGTATCCTGGATTCGGGCCTTTCCATGCCCGTTATCCCTTCAACCACTGGACTGGCCGACGCCATCCCCCTATTCAATACCAGTCCTTATCTGTTAGTTCAGGATGATGGACCTCTATTGGGCTATATCGCTGTATCCGATGTTTTACAAGAAATGATGCACGCCCATCGTCTTATGGAAGCTTATTTCGAGACAACACTGGAAACCGCAGGCTCAGCTCTCACATTGATTAATGAAGAAGCAAAGGTGACCTACTGGACATCGGGTGCAGAGCATGTTTTTTCCATCAACAAAAAAGATATCATTGGTAAACCGGCAGCGGATTTCTTTCCGCCTGATCGCCTTCAATCGCTCAAAACGTTATACACAGGGGAAACCGTGTATCGAAAGCAGCACCAGCCAAGGCCCGATCTATTCGCCTTGATTAATGCACGTCCAGTGCAACTCGATGGACGTATTGTAGGTGCGGTTGCCGCCGAAGTGGATATAACAACCGAAATACGTCTGCATCAAGAGTTATTACATATGACATCCAAAGTCCAGCATCTGGAGAAAGCCGTTGCCCGTCTGCGCCCGGATTCCGATCCATTTGCCAGAATTAAGGGCAGCAGCCTGGTAATCAAGCAGTGTCTGGAGACTATTCGTAAGATCAGCACTACCTCAGCTACCGTGCTTATTCTTGGAGAAAGCGGAACGGGCAAGGAGCTATTCGCCAAAGCTATTCATGACCTGCGTGAACCGCAGACAGCGCCGTTTATCGCCATTAACTGCGGAGCTATTCCCGGTTCATTATTTGAAAGTGAGTTATTTGGCTACGAGAAGGGTGCATTTTCAGGGGCTGATCCCAAAGGAAAAAAAGGGAAAATCGAACTAGCTGAAGGCGGTACGCTCTTTTTGGATGAAATAGGTGAAATGCCGTTGGAGCTTCAGGTGAAGCTCTTGCGTGTATTGCAGGAGAAAAGTTACTTCCCTGTCGGTGGAACACGCATGAAACAGGCAAGCTGCCGGATTATCGCCGCAACCAATCAGAATCTGCTGGGCATGATTGCCCGCAATCAGTTCCGGGAGGATCTCTACTATCGACTGAATGTCATTAACCTCGTCATCCCTCCCCTGCGTAAGCGCAAGGAAGATATTTACGAGTTGACACAGACTTTCCTGCAGGAGTTTTCCTTGCTCTATAATCGTCATATTGAACTGGTTCCTCCTGAGGTGTTCAAGCTGTTATTCCAGTATGACTGGCCGGGTAATGTACGGGAATTAAGAAATGTGATTGAGCGGATCACTATTCTCACCACGGATGGCGAGGTCAAGCCCGAATATCTCCCTGACACCTTCATTGCATCCATGGATCAGGAACAATCCATATTGAACGAGACGGTACAGCTTCATCCACAGCGTGGCCTGGAATCGGGCCCATCTCGTTTTCATGGAAGCTCGGACGCATCTGTCTCAACACATAAAGGGGGACAAAACGACTCGCAGGAGGCTTCTACCCTATCCTATCAGGAGAAGTTGGACACCTACGAGTCGGAACTCCTGCTGCAATATTTGAAAGCCGCCGGAGGCAACAAAAGAACACTCGCCCGGCAGCTGGGCATTTCCAGAGCAACGCTCTATAATCGCATGAAGAGGCTCGGTCTATGACCAGCCTCTTCTTGTCGTTATAATGAATGGTACAGAGAATTGTTAAGCCTCGATGAAGAAGGTTGGTTGTAGCACATGGAGATACAGAATCACATGATGTTGTGGAATCACGCTTCCTTCAACATATTTGATATCCGCCGCGTAGTAGTCCGAGCAGGTCAGACTTTGCGTCCCTATGTCTTGCCAGCCAGTGTCTTTATCATGTCTGTCCGCGGAAGTGCTCAGATTATACTCGATGAGACATCACACAATACACGACGTTTTCAGATATTCCATGCGGGTAAAGGAAGCATTCTGAACGTAGAAGCCGGACAAGAAGAGTTCGAATATTATTGCGTATATTATAAAGCAAAACTTTCACTGCCAGCCCATAGCGAACTTGCAGCACTGGCTGAACGTCTTCGTCCTTTCCACGTTACCTACAGACTAATCCCTGCGGAACCCGTTATACTCTATCGCTATTTGACGGACATGCATAAGGAATGGAGCAAAGCCGAAGCGCTTGGACATCTGCGTGCCAAGAGCCTGCTTTTTCAATTCATCACTGAAGTGCTGAATCAGATGCAGACTCAAGGTGCACGTTCTCAGAAACGCGATCTGGCTGCGCAAATCATCTCGATTATTCAGTCTCGATACGCCGAAGCCATTACGCTGGAATTACTATCAGAGAACCTGAATTATAGCGTTCCACATCTCTCCTCCTATTTTAAAAGCCGGACCGGACTCAGCCCGATTGATTATCTCATTAAAGTACGGATCGAAAAGACGGTAGCATTGCTGCTGGAGACGGATGCCACCTTAAAAGAGATTGCATCCAGCGTTGGTTATCAGGACCCCTACTATCTGGGCAGGCTGTTCAAAAAGTATAAAGGTGTCTCCCCCTCACATTTCAGAGCGGAGCATAGAGCCACCCAACGAGAAGATAGTCCTTCCACAACCATGAGATTATCCATTGGCCCTCCAAAACCCCTCAGCTATACTGTTGTAGATGATAATGATTATCAACGAGCTAGGGATGGAGAGGACGAATTGAACATGTACAGAGGATCAAGACCACCTATCACGACGGTATTATTGCTTAGCTTTATGCTGTTGATCAGCGCTTGCGGGACGGAGACTACAGGTAATAGCTCCTCGGGAGCAGCAGAGAATGCGACAACTCCGACCAATACCAAACAAGGACAAGCTGCTGGAACTACAACTGCCGAGCAGCCACAGACCAAAACCGTATCCACGGTTACAGGAGATATTGAAGTCCCATTGCAGCCCAAACGAATTGTAGCGGGTGAATACCTGGGCAGTCTGATCGCTCTGGGTGTAACTCCTGTTGGAACATCAAGTCACCACATTTCGAACCCCTACCTGCATGATGCGCTGAAAGACGTGGAGGATCTGGGAGATGGCAACGGCAACTTGGAGAAGATCGCTGCCATGGAGCCGGATCTAATTATTATGGATGATATGTACGCTGAAATGAATGAGCAGCTAACTAAAATCGCCCCGACTGTAATCATACCCTATGCCTCATTCAAAACCGTGCATGAAGAAGTTAGCTATTTCGGTGAGCTACTAGGCAAGCAAGAGGAAGCAAAGGCCTGGCTTGCTGATTATGACCGCCGTACAGCCGCAGCGAAAGAACGAGTGCTCCAGGTTATCCCTGCCGAAAGCGCATTCTCCATTCTGGAATATATGGGTAAAGATATTTCAACCGTTGGCGCCAACTATGGCAAGGGCGGACCCGTGATATACAATGTGCTTGGTTTCAAACCTCCAGCTGAGGTAATCGCTGAGTTAACCGATCCAGGCTGGGCGAGTCTCTCCACGGAAGTTTTGCCTAAATATGCTGGGGATTATATCGTTCTAACGACAGATAACCAGACGATGGAAGATTTAAAGGCTGACCCCATCTGGGGAGGATTGGACGCCGTCAAAAATGATCATGTATATATCTGGGGTGCCGATCGTTCCTGGTATTGGGACCCCATTGCCATTCTCACCCAAACGGAAGAACTGGCTGATTGGTTAGTGGGAACAAAGCATTAATGCTTCAATTTCACTAACCAATCAGCATCATGGCCCCTGGATTTCACGGTCATCTGTTTGAGATTTATTTCAACCAAAAAAACACGCAGGACTGGCTCGATAGGCCGGTTACTGTGTGTTTTTTTGGTTTATTCCAATGATATTAATTTATGTTTGATGTTAATTTCCCATGAATCCATATTATTCTTTCAATCACGCTACAGTACTCTTGCCAGTCGGATCAAAGCCGCTCGTAGATGCCGATAGAATGTCGCCCGGCTCATTGAGCATGCCTGTGCTGCGGCAGTTGGATTGCCAGCATATGTCCAATAGGCTGCATATAACAGCTTCTGATCCTGCTGGGAGATACCATGAACCCGGCCCTCCAGCAAATCCAGGATATGCGACTGTAGATGAATGCCGTCCGTCATGCCATTCACTCGCCCTGCGGACTCATGCAATTCTCCGGGAGAATGCAGATGAGTCAGCATTTTGCGTAAATCCTGTTCGGACCAGGGTACCTGACTCACGCCAGATGCCCCCTGCTGTAATCCGCTGTTCTTCGTATCAGGAATCAAAAGAGACATCACCCAATCACCGAATTGTCCACTGCGCAAATCCAGATCCAGCACATCTGCCTGATCTGCATACAGGTCACATAAACGAGTACGTGCTCTTTTACTCCGAAAACCAATATTCTGCAAAAACAGCTTCAGATACGGATTGGTTGCGACCAGTATGACCCTGGCCCCTTCTCCCAGTAGGGACAACCGATCCAGTGACATATAACCCACAAGTTCTTCACGTTTGTAGCCTGGCACATCATCCCTTGCTGCAGCGAGTACCGCAAAGTGAGTATCCGTCTGGTCTGGATCACAATCCAGCTCTTCCGGTGTGAAACATTCCTGCATCTCGGCTGGAAAATACTTGGACAACATCCCGCTGCTCTCCCGGTGCACGAGTACCGTAATGAACATCGCGATCGGATCGCCCTCCTTGTCCCGCATCAGTACAATCCCCTCAGGATAACGCTGTGCAAGTTCGTCTAAAAAAGCAGGATAAGACGGCGCCTGCCAAGGCTCCACACTATACTCACACCACTGTTGGAGTAATTTGTGCAACGCTGGCAAGTCCTCCGATCGCATCACCTCCATCGGAGAAAACAGTGAATCCGCCGACACATCAGCGTACTTCCGATGCTGGAGCATGGATTCCTGACACAAAAGGAGCATTTTCCTCGTAATCTGGCGTCTCTCATGTGGACCAGCTTGTTCATGGAGCGGCTTCAGCAGCCCCGCTATTCGAACGCGCATGGCTTGCAGACGCTGTGGTTCACGTTGGCGAAAATCCCGAAGCAGATGTAATCTGGCCATATCATGCAGTGCCAGACCATTAGGACCGGAACGGATGAACGACATACGTCTCAAGACGTTATATTCCTCAAGCGTCACCTCTGTTTGCAGCACGGATGCCAACAATTCCTGATTCGCCGTTTCCAGCAGCGTTAATACCTCTACCATTGGGTGCAGGCGAGGAAGCGTCAATTCAAGCAGCAGCCTGGCACTAATCATTTGTGATAATTCGGTCCAATCGGAGATGGGAATATTCCTGCGCTGATCCGCAGCCTCCACAGCAAGCGCTAGCCCGAGCGGATGTCCATCCGTCATACGCGCAATCGTCCCCGCTATGCTCCTGTTCAATGATCCTGCCACTGCAATATATTCGGACACTTCTTCACCCGTAAAATGTTGAAGAGGCATCTGCACGAGGCGCTGCCGCAACCTTGGATGTGTCCGCCACGCTGAAGCAGGCTCCGGTCGTGAGGCCAGAATAATAAGTACTCCATATAACGGAAGCTTGGATACGAAGACTTCCATAAACCAACTCTCCAGAAGAGCCAGCTCTTCATAGTTATCCACAGCAAGGACCAGCCGCCTCTTTACTGAAGTCTCACTCAGCAGGCTCAATGGCCGCGTGTTACCATCACTCCCCATTGTCTCTAGTCCCAATGTAGAGGAGAGATAATCCAAAAAGACCGACGGTGTAGAGCCGCAGGATCTGCCATCCATCCATATGGCGGTCGCTCCCTGGTTCCGAGCAACGGACAACATCTCAGACAGCAAGGATGATTTACCGATTCCTCCCATGCCCGTAACCGAAAAAATGGTTAAAGGTGCTTCCGGATTGTTGAGCCATCGGTCCAACACCATCAGTTCCTTGGCTCGACCCACAAAACGTTTTCCATGACCATAATGGCTATCATATTGAATCTCACTACTGTTTTCCATCTGTGTCCTCCGTACTAGATACTGGTACTTTCCTTAACCGTATTTTCTCACAAATTGAGACTACATTGAGACGCACAGTTACATGTGAAGTGATAAAATCTAGATAAAAGCCAAATTATAGTAAATATACAAAACAGCTGTTTGCAAACGTTTAACACAGGGTACATACATCTTTCATGAGGATGTTCAACATAATTCGCCATTCCGCTAATCGAGCACACCAATCAAGTGGGCATCCACCCATTTCGAACTTCATGCTTCCCTTTCAGAACCTATACAGCCCGATATTCCAGGAAAGGCGGATTTGTGTGAGAAAAAACCTCGATATCTGTAATCTGAGCGGACAACTAGGAATCAACCGTGAGCGACTTGATGAATGGTTGCGTCAAACCGTTGTTTCATCCAAAAAAATGGAGACGGAGACTCTTCCTGAGCGCAGTTCTTCGCCATATCGCTTGGCCGCTCCCACCTCGTTATCCCTTGCACCTTCCTCCGGCCAACCCAAACTGTTCCGTGGCCGCCGTCCGGCTTCTGGCAACTCTGTATTACCAAGAGCATTACGACACGCTCGTCGCATCAGTAAAAATTGCTAGACTGTGCATGCTTTTCAATAATGCACAGTCTGGACTGTCACCAGCCTGATTCATCAAGACGGAAAATCCTGTTCCTCCTCGATCATGGCATGAGCAAGCAGCGCCATCTCCAGGCAGATTCTTCTTTCCTGATCCATAAAATCAGGTCCCATTAATTCTTCTAACTTCTCCAATCTATTGTACAAGGTTTGCCGATGTATGAACAATTGAGCAGCCGCATCCCGCTTGGAACCGAAGTTTTGCAGGAAAGCATCCAATGTCTCCACCAGCCTTAGATGATGTGTCCGATCATAGTCAATCAGAACGCCCAGATGATCATTCACAAAAGGCTGCAAAAACGATTGGGGCAATGCTTTAAGCATTTGATATATACCCATACGTTCGTAAAAATGAATATGTTCCAGCCGATCCACGGATCGTGAAACTTCAATGACCTGATACGCCTCTCGCAGACTGTCCGGCAATCCTGTTAATCGGTTACGCACCTTGCCAAATCCGGCATGGATCGTAACCTGCTTCAGGTTGCGACTCGCAAATCTCTTCACATCACCAATAATGCCTTCAAGTGATTTTACCAGTTGATTTCGTGTGGATGTCTTACTCTCTTCCTTGGCACAGCATACATATACCTGATTATTTTTCAGCATGATGAGGCTGGCCAGGTTGTTCTTTTTGAGCAAGGAACGCAGCAGCACCAGAATATCCTGATGATTGGTTTCCATTCGCTCACGGCCGATGCCTTTCAGACGGTGCTCCATCTCAATAACTCCGCCGGCAAACCAGTACTGTCCCTTCACCAACAGACGGAGCCCCATTCGGGTCTGAGCCTGCTCCTCTTGAAGAATGTTACCGTTCATCAGATCCTGGATCAGCTCATTCTGGTTGCGTACCATCTTCTCCTCCAGAAACTGAGAGCGCAGAGTCAGTGCGGCCGCAGCCTTCGCTGTATAATCGAGCAACAACTTAAGATACTCGACGGGTGCTGAAGGATGTACAACCATGCCTACCGCGGAAAAAACCTGCCCAAAACATACGACCGGATGACACAGTAACACCTGTTCCTCATCCAGATGGAACCATAACTCCGTATCTGAATCATTGAGATCCAGATGCTCAACCTCCTGTTCATACCATGTGTAGATCGCTTGCTGTGTCTCGGAGGGTAACTCGGGCACAAAACTGCCCGGTTCCATGGACGAGATATACACAACCGGCTTGGCTGCGTATTCATGCAGAAGATTGAGCACTGCCGACATGTCTGTACTCTGTAATGTTCGCTGCTGAAGCTGACGGGAATAGGTTTCCAGGCTCTTCAGCAGCTGGTGCTGATGATTAATAAGCAAAGCGTGAATATCTTGCGTGATCTCAACAAAACGGACCGGTTGTTCAAACACGATAAGCGGGAATTGATGCCTGTCGGCCAGTTCAATCAATTGTTCGGGAATGCCATGAATGCTCGTGCCAAACTCCACGCAAAGCCCCGCCGCTTCGCTCCGGATTAACTGGAGCAGATATTCTTCGCGCCCTTCTTCCGATTGAAGCCATAGTCCAGTGGATAAAATAAGATCATGGGGACTTACAAAGGGAGAAACATTGGTGATCTCCAGCACATGAACCCATCCAACTTGACGTGATGTTCCTTCTTTCCCCGCAGCAAGCCGGGCTTTGGCAAAGACAGGGCGAGCCAGAATATCCTTTATCGTAAACACGCGGTCATTTCTCAATATCGATCCCTCATAGTGTCATTTTTTCTTACATTATAAGCGATGGACAAATGTCCTGAATAGTCTTTTCTCGACATTATGTTGATTCAATTCTTCAAAACATAGACATCAGGTAAGGTGCAAAACGATGATCCAGGTCATAAACTTGTAGTATAAGCTAACAACCATTAAATGGACGAGGTGCATGGCGATGAGAATCGGAATTCCGAAAGAAATCAAAAACAATGAAAATCGTGTAGCAATGACCCCAGCTGGAGCTGCTGATTTTGTCAGAGCCGGACATCAAGTCATGATCGAACGTGGGGCAGGATTGGGCAGTGGATTCACAGACAACGAATATCAATCGGCCGGAGCGGAGCTTCTGGATACAGCTTCAACTGTGTGGGAAGAGGCAGATATGATCATCAAGGTCAAAGAACCCCTTGCCAGCGAATACGCCTATTTTCGCCCTGGCTTGATTCTCTTCACCTACCTGCACCTCGCAGCGGAACCTGCACTGGCAAAGGCACTGATTGAAAGCCGGGTGACCGCCATTGCGTACGAGACATTGGAAGTTAACGGGACGCTGCCTCTGCTCACCCCGATGAGTGAAGTTGCCGGACGAATGTCGGCTCAGATTGGAGCGCAGCTGCTGGAGAAAACGGAAGGTGGCAAAGGTATTCTGTTATCCGGTGTACCCGGCGTAAGCCGTGGCAAGGTCGTCGTTATTGGTGGCGGCACGGTGGGTACCAATGCCGCAAAAATCGCGATTGGTCTGGGTGCGGATGTGACCATCCTCGATTTGAATCTGAATCGTCTGCGCCAGCTGGATGATATTTTTGGCAATCAGATTCATACGCTGGTATCGAGTCCATCCAATATTGCGTCGGCTGTTGCGGCTGCCGACCTGCTGATCTGTGCGGTGCTGATTCCAGGCGCCAAAGCGCCAACCCTAGTCAGCGAGCAAATGGTTACCACCATGGCACCCGGTTCGGTCATTGTGGATGTGGCGATTGATCAGGGCGGAATTGTGGAGACCATTGATCATATCACGACCCACGATGAACCGACCTATGTGAAGCATGGTGTGGTGCATTACGCGGTAGCGAACATGCCAGGCGCGGTGCCGCGCACGTCTACGGTGGCGCTGACTAACGCCACTATGCCTTATGCGCTGCAGCTGGCGAACCACGGTGCAGCAGCCGCGATTCGCGGCAGTGCGTCCATTCGCAGCGCGGTGAACGTGCTGAATGGACATATCACGTATGAGGCGGTTGCCCGGGATCTCGGGCATGCCTATGTTCCCGCAGGACAGGCGCTGGAGAATACCGCCACGGTCCAGTAATCTTGATATGACCGTTCCACCTGGCGCCTTGTCGCCGGCCTGTGGAACGTAATAGAAGCGCCAGTCCGGGCAGATCCTGTCCAGGCTGGCGCTTCTTGTTTTATTTTTACATGAAATAGGAATGAGATCTGAAGCTACTTCAGGTGGCGCTCTATACTACACGTTCGCTGCATACCTCACGGAAATTACAGTCCCGGCAAGCGCGGCGTGAAGGCATTGGCGTGAAATATGAGACGTCTTTGGGACGGTTGTAATACTCATCATCCACACAGGAGCGCATCTCCGCAATATACCTCCCCACGTTCTCCTCCACCTTCAGGATATCCTCTTCCGTTGCCGTAAACTCTCGGTGTGTTCCGGTTAACAGGTACTCCACCCGCAGCTCAATCTGCTCCAGTGGAACCCGGTAATGCTCCTTCACATAGGATGCGTACAGCATCAACTGATCCGAGAAGTCATCCTCCTTGCCCGTCTTCCAGTCCACAATGACGATGTTGCCGTTGCTGCGACGATATAACAAGTCCATCTTCACATACACACGCGTATCGTGCAGCATCATCGTATCCCATTTCTCAATCTCCAAAATATCCGTACTTGCACGGGACAGGTCCTCCCACGTAAGTGTCTGATACAAATTGCCGACACAGGCCGAAGCTCGTTCTTTAATTGTCGCAATCCGGTCATTCAACGTGTCATCCCCGTAATACATCTCAGACAACATCACCCGGTTCTTGGGATCGAGCCGCCACTGATCTTGATCCATTGATTCCACATACGCCTGATTCAGCAGCTTGCGCATCGTCAGTTCCAGAAAGTGCTCACGAGGTTTATCCTTGCCTTCTTCCCTGCTGCGAACCGCTGATTCACACATCCGATGTGCGAGGTCACCGAATACGAGGTATAGATTACTGAGCTGCTTCAATCGATACAGACGTACCTGCATCTCATCAGCCGAATCTGCCTTCCAGCCGTTATGGGCTCCATAATAATGATAATAATATTTGCGCAGGCACTCATCGAACATACTCGCCCGCGACTGCGAATAAGACCACTGCGGGTATTGTGCCATAAGATATTCTGCCTTTCTGTATGCCGGATCTGCATGAGATCCCTTAATGCTCACAGTATATAGGAAAGAGCAAAAACGTCGCAAGCACCCCTTCCGTAATTTTCTTCTATCCGCAACCGTTTCCGATTCGTTGCGTAACGTTTATATAGTAACATCACCAAAAGATGAAATTACAGAGCAGAACGCATACTATTCTAAATAGAGTACAGGATTTTGCTTTGATATAAGATGAACCTTAGAATTACACTAAAACGGAGAGGGCAGAAAAATCTGGGGGTAACAGCGATTGAAAGATTATTCTGCACGCGGAGCGGCCGAGTGTAAAACTCATGAGTTGATCTTATATGAAAAAATATTGTACAGGCATATCCTAAAAGGAGGCACCACCCATGAATCGACCGGATTGGTTCCAGGCGGAAGAAGCATTACAACAAATCCAAGTCATCGGAAGCGACCGGAATGAGCTCGTGAACATCATTGGCCATGTAGAAGGACTGAATTGTATTGGCACAGGAACGGATGCGGCGGTATTTACGTATGACGGATTGCCGCAGTATGCCTTCAAGATGTACTCAGATCATGCCCTGGACAAACTTGAAAATGAAAAACAGGTATATGAGCAGCTCAAAGGCCTGCCCTATTTCCCTACCTATTACGGCAGCGGCCGAAATATTCTTGTGATCAGTTTTGAAGCGGGAGATACCTTGCTCGAATGTCTGGAAAAAGGAATCCCGGTTCCTGAGCAGGTGATGCTCGATGTGGACGCAGCGCGAGAAGCCGTTCGCAGCCGCGGGCTGAACCCTCGCGACATTCATCTGAAAAATGTAATTCTCCAGAATGGACGCGGGAAAGTCATCGACGTCTCGGAGTATATTCAGGACGGGAACGATAATCGCTGGGAGCATCTCGTCTGGGCCTATCACAACATTTATCCACGGATCAAAGGTACGCCCATCTCCCCACGCATGCTGCAAACGATCAAATGGGGATATAATCAACTGGATCAGGCCAATATCAAATTGGACGACCTCTCCAAAAAAGCTAATCGATTATTCTCTAAATTCATGAAATAAGCATCTTCATAAACAGATCAAATGTTTGTTCTGATATCTGATATTCATAAAATAATCCGGATTACTCGCGCATCTCTGGCGGTGATCCGGATTTTTGTTTGTACCCTGTCGACCGCAACGCCTTCCTATTTTAACCGCCCCTGCGAGGGTGTCATCCCTTTGTATTGTTTATACAGCTTCGTAAAATAGTTAGCGTTATCACAGCCAACCTGGGCAGCGATTTCGGTAATGGTCAGGCTGCTCTCCTGCAGCAGCTGTTCGGCTTTCGTCATTCGGCACCCATTCACATATTCCACAAAGGTGCGTCCTGTCAGTTTTTTGAACATTTTGCAAAAATGATACGTGTTCAGCCCTACCTGCCCGGCTGCCTCGGTAACGGACATTTTTCCTGTTGGCTCCGCTTCAATCTGTTCAATCAAATGCTTGAATCGTTCCCGATTGGGAAAATACGATCCCGTTGTTTTATCAGGGAGATGGTGTGGCATAAATGTGCGGGCAAGTAGAGTGAATAAGGCATGCAGCTTGGATTTCACAACCAGTTGGTAGGCCAGCGGCTGTGATGCCATCTCCTCAATGGCTTCATCCAACAGGGAGTAATAGCCTTGGCAAGCTATGTCGTGCTCCGCCGGTTTTACCGGGAACCTTACCTTCCCCTCCAGATAGGGAGCAACATATTTCAAATGAACGGGATCATGGGTAAAATCATGAAATAATGCACTGTTGAGCACAACCGAATCATAGTGGATATCCCCTTCCTCCAGGGCATACCCGACATGCAGCGCCCCTCCAGGAATAATAATGACCTCACCTGCTTGAGCTACATAGGGCCTGCTGTCGATATGAAACAGTGCACTGCCTTTCCGCATAAAAATCAGTTCAAAGTGTTCATGCCAGTGCAAGTACAGAATACATTCTTCCGTTTTCATCCCCCAACAACGATTCTGGAACAGCTGAAATGGATGCGATTTATGGTCAATGCGGGTATTTTCGTGAAGCGCTTTCAGATCCAGCACGCTGTCTCCTCCTTTCCCCACAAGATCAGACTAATATTGCACAAGATTGTATAGAGCCATCCGGCAGATGCCCGGCTATAATGAGTGTGTCACGAAGTACTATAAGCCAATATTGGAGTGAAATACAACCATGAATAATCCGTTACGCATAGGCACCCTTGTGGGTGGACACGACGCAGTCCGCGTCATTCCACAGATCATGAAACATGGTTTCGAATCATTCAATCTGACCTTCTGGCAAACAACTGGTGATTTGGACCTCGCCGAAACTGCCAAACGTGTCCGTGAAATTGTGGACGAACAAGGAATTGTCATCTCTGCAGTAAGTGTGTTTGGCAATCCGCTCACCGGAGCCGGGGATAATGCTGATACATTGGCCAGTTGGGAGCGGGTAATTGACCATGCCCAGCTCTTCGGAGCGGATATCGTCTCCGGGTTTACCGGACGACTGACCGATCAACCGATTGACCAATCGATTCCGCGGTTCAAGGAAGTGTTTGGAGAACTGGCACGTCGGGCTGCAGACCGGGGTGTACGCATTGCTTTTGAAAACTGTGATATGGGTGGTACATGGCAGACAGGCGATTGGAACATTGCGCATAATCCAACGGCCTGGGAGATGATGTTCGATGCAGTTCCTGATGAAAACATCGGATTGGAATGGGAACCATGCCATCAAATGTCCAGCCTGATCGACCCGATTCCGCAGCTGCGCAAATGGGCGCCTAAAGTGTTCCATGTGCACGGCAAAGATGCCACCATTGCCTGGGACATCGTCAAAGAATATGGCGTGCACGGCCCACGTGAATTCGTCTGGCACCGTACGCCTGGCTTCGGGGATACCAACTGGTCCGATATCATTACGATTCTGCGCCAAAACGGGTATCAGGGAACGATTGATATTGAAGGCTGGCATGATCCTGTCTACAAAGATGAACTTGAAATGACCGGACAGGTGCACGCGTTAAAATATTTGAAACAATGTCGTGGTGGAGATTTTGTTCCTAATCCGGTATAAAAACAGGATTAACGTTGTGTTACATGATGCCCATTGCAAGAGCATAAAAAATGAAAAGCATAAGGAGATGATAGGATGAGTCATCCTTATCGGGTAGTTGTGGCAGGCTGTGGGGCCATGTCCAATACCTGGGTTGATTACGCCATGCAGAGACCGGACACGGAAATTGTGGGGCTTGTCGATCTGTATGAACAGACTGCCGTTGCACTCGCTGCACGGCACGGCCTCTCCTGTCCCACGTTTACGGATATCAGTGAGGCCATTCGAGTAACAGATGCCAATATCGTATTTGATGTCACCATTCCAGCAAGCCATCACACCATTGCGATGACGGCATTACAACAAGGATGTCATGTATTTGGCGAAAAACCTCTGGCGGAGTCCTTCTCTGACTGTGAAGATATTGTTCAAACTGCACGCCGTACGGGCAATATTCAGGCTGTGATGCAAAATCGCCGTTTCGATCCACGTATTCGCGCCTATCGTCAGTTGATTTCCGACGGAACGATTGGTCAGGTCGGTTTTGCAGGGGCAGATTTCTTCCTGGGACCTCATTTTGGAGGATTCCGTGACCTAATGGATAGTCCACTGCTGCTGGATATGGCGATTCACACCTTCGACCAGGCACGATATATTCTCGGTGCCAACCCGGTCTCGGTGTACTGCCACGAATTCAATCCTCCGGGGTCCTGGTATCAAGGTAATGCGATGGCACTATGCATCTTCGAAATGTCCGATGGCTCCGTGTTTAACTACCGCGGGTCCTGGTGCACAGAAGGTGTGCCTACTTCATGGGAAGCATCCTGGCGCGTAACCGGCGAAAAAGGAACCGCGATCTGGGATGGACATGATGACATTTATGCTGAAGTTGTCTCGGCACAGCATCTGGATGCGGAAGGCAAACCGTCCTTTTTCCAACCATGTGAGCGGATTGAGGGACAACAGCCCGTCATGGAGAAAACAGGGCATCACGGCTGCCTCGAAGACATGTTCGCAGCGCTGGAATCCGGACAACTGCCTGAGACCGATTGCAGTGACAACCAGTTCAGTATGGCCATGGTCCTCGCATCCCTCGAATGTGCCCGCACAGGTCAAAAGGTGCTCATTGCGGATCTGCTGAAAACCACATAGCGAAGCCGTGAGTCGAATAACCCTCCTCATAAACCAAGCCCAAACTGCGAACCTTCTGCAGTTTGGGCTTTTTGTCTGCTTACTCTTCTATTCTAGAAATGATGTAGCCAAAAAAAATGTCATGCTAAATAGCAAACGCAGTGCAGGGGACGAAATCGATTCTGGAGAAACGAAGTGCTCGCCTTTATCCCCGGATTTCGACTTTACAAAAGGCGATCAGGAAATCCGGGGATAACAGCGATCGAAAGAACGATTCGTAACCGGAACGGCTGCTTTGCAGGCAGTTATTTTTTTGAACTTACATCATTTTATAGAATCCCTTTTTTCATTGCCTTGTACACAAGCTGCGAGAACAGGCTGTTGGACCAAGCAAACCAGGGCCTTGTGAACGTGTTTGGATCATCCGAATGAAACCCTTCATGCATGTAGCCGGTGTCTGCATCCGTGTTCTCCAGCAAATCTATCATGTCCAGCATTTCCTTATCATTGTCTGCGGTCAAACCCTGCATGGACAGCGCCATATGCCAGACGTATCCGGGAGGAGTATGAGGGCTGCCGATGCCTTTGGCTGCTTGTCCTTCATAATAAAACGGATTTTCCTTGCTCAAAATAAAGCGCCGTGTATTCTGGTACACGATGTCCTCGGTGGAAGCATACTCCAAATACGGAATAGACATAAGTCCCGGGGTACCTGCATCATCCATTAGGCAAAAGTTGCCGTAACCATCCGTCTCATAGGCATAAATCTGCCCATACTCGGGGTGACGGTAAGTACCGTATAAGGAAATACCATGTCGTATTTCTTCTTCCAGATGAGCCATCTCACTGACAAGCTTCTCATCTCGAAATACCCACCTTGCAATCTCCCCCATTTGGCGCAAAGTCACCGCTGCAAACATATTTGCCGGGATATTATAATGAAAATCACATGCATCATCACTGGGGCGGAAACCGGACCAGATCATCCCGGTATAGTTTACCGGCATCCCCAATCCTTCGTTACGGAGCGTATCGTGGGCTGGACAATTCCGGCGCATGAATCGATATGGGGACTGTTCACCATGGCGCTGCTCCGTTTTCCACAGACGTACTACGCTCTCCATTACCCTCTTGAAACGCTCGTCAAATATATCCGTCAAATCCGTCTCACGCCAATACGCATAGGCTAGCCGCATAGAGAAACAAAGTGAATCCAGCTCAAACTTGCGTTCCCACACCCAAGGCGACATCTCTGTCTCATCATTCGCATCCCAATGCCATCCATTAGCTGTTTCGTTGAACGCATTGGCATAGATATCGATGTCCGCATAGAACGTATGCCGTTTGATCAGACCTCCAATGATCCGCTGCAGCTGTTCGTCTTCCTTCGCCAGCGGAACGTAGTGCATCACCTGCTCCACTGAATCACGCAGCCACATGGCCGGGATATCCCCTGTAATAACAAAGGTTGTCCCATCATCCAATAGCTTTGTCGTCGTTTCCAATGTGTTGGGAAAACAGTTACGGAACTGTGCCAGCAATCTTGGTCTATGTTGCAGCCGTTCCTCGGCCTCGGTAAGAATGTTCTGCACAGCTTGCGGTAATTCCAGATGCGGCATGGGGATTTTCGGTAATCTGAACTGTTCCATGGATGTCGTCTCCTTTGAATTGAAGTTTCCATATTTGTTTGCATCGTTTCATTCAATGATTTGTGTCACATTGTTATTTTCGTTATGATAAATTATAATAACATTATTATTTGTAAGTGTACTGTGCCGGAAGATGATCGTCAATTCATAACGGATGGTTCATCGAAAAAATAAATTGGATCATATCTTGTAGATTGAAATGACAAGTTGGATTTATGCATATTGTTTACATATGAAGGAGTAATGTAATGTCACGTAAAGTATCTATCCAGTCGCTGGCCGACCAGCTTGGATTATCCAAATATGCCGTCTCCCGTGCACTCAGTGGCAAGACAGGTGTCAGCGAAGCGACTCGCGCCCGTGTGCTGGAATTAGCCCGTGCCTTGGGATATCGCCAAAGCACCCCCGGAAGCAGCACTGTTCCAACTGCAATCCATACGGAACAATCCGAGCCCCCATTTGCTCTCATCTGCATGAATCAGCTCAACCGGGGTGAGCCCCACTATTGGCAGCGCGTCCTCTCCGGCATGATCTCTGCCTGTAATGAAAGAGGTTGGCATCATGCTATTGTATCTCCCTCTCTGGGAGTCGCTGATGAACACACGCCTCCAGAACGAGCAATCGCTCCTCACTTGGATTGGGAACGTTGTGCAGGAGTCATCGCCATGGGCGCTTTCCCCCATGCAGTCCTGCAACGACTGACCCAGACAGGCCGCCCCATTGTGCTCGTGGATCATCAGGAGCCACTATTGAACTGTGATACCATCAGCCATGATAACCTGGAAGCAGGCATTACTGTGGCTAGATATTTAATGTCGATGCAGTGCCGCCGCATCGGTCTGATTACGGATGATGGCCGAGCTGCCAGCTTTGCGCAGCGGAAGATCGGCATCGAACTGGCTTTGAACCATTTTCACGCAGACAACAGTCGGTTGACCACGTTCAGAGAATGGAATATTCCTTATGAGAACGGCGAATGGATCGACCAATTGGCTGCCACAATCAAAAACATGCCCGCGAACGAACGGCCCGATGCCTGGATTGGCGTCAATGACGATATCGCCTTGCAGTGGATGAATAAGTTGCAGGAAATGGGATTCTCCACACCTGGGGATTGCCTTGTCATCGGTATCGACAATGTACATGCCGCCGCCACATCGTCACCGCCCCTGACCACAGTCAACCTGTGCAAAGAGGAACTCGGTCAGCGTGCGATCGAAGCTTTGCAGCGCAGGATTGAACGCCCGGGAACACCAAAGGAAACGGTGATGTTATCCACGTCCCTTATTCCACGGGAATCGGCGTAACTCAATGTGCACAACTTCTTTAACATCAGCACAACTTAACTTTATTGAATATCAAAAAGGCCCAGCATTTTATTATGCTGGGCCCTTCTATCTCTATCTTGTTATTCTTCCAAGCTTATTCCGTTCCGTTTCTTTATTTCTGCCAAGGCAGACTGGTATACGATGGAAGATCTACTTCCCAATTCACGTCCCGATACTCACGATTAACTACGGTTCGTTTTAAGGTTAATTTTGTTCCATCTTCTTTGTAAAAACCACGGATGACCAATTTCAGATTGTCTGCAACGTATTCTCCGTCATTATTAGGCTGGTCTGGATAACCGATGACTTGAACAGGATACTCTTTTCCTTCCGGATCTACAGCCGCCCAGCGATCGCCATTAAAAGCATTTCGGAACGTACCGCTTCCCTCCAGGACTAATGAGTAGTTTTTGTCATAGGATTCCCACACCGGTTTGAAATTGAAATCAGAAAATAAAATTTCATCTCCATATTGTTCAAATTGCAGTACGTAGGTGTAAATTTCAGCATCCTTACGCATCTTTTCCAGATCCACTTCCACCGACTTCTCTCCCCACACTGGTATGGTGTATCCTTCCAGGACAAAGCGAATCTTCTTCGCATCCACCGTAACAAAAGCAGGGTCCCATGTCTCCGATAACTTCAATGGACCACCATCCATTAATCCACTCAAATCTCGGAACCGGAACTTGGCTTGACGGGCATCTGGTCTGCTCCCGTTGAATATTCGATACTCATTCGTTTCAGGAATTTCGATGTGATACATCAAGTCCATATCATCTGCCCAATCTTCTCCGACTTTGGCACGAAGTTGATCATCCAGACTGATGTTCATGTCAAGGCGGGTCCCGTTTGGCGTACGTACTAGCTGTGTCATATCCAGTTTCAAACCCTCAGGAGTGGTGTAGGTATTGTTCATAGGAGCCTCAACAGCCAGTGATTTGGCTTTGGTCATATCGATGTTGAATTGAAAGCTCCAATCTATCACAGCATTTTTATCTTCGTATGATTTTGTCTCAAAATTATAATAGCTTCCTACTTTTAGATGCCCAAGTTCTCCACGCACGATCACCTGATCCGGGATATCATCATGCAACTGGAATACCAATCGTTCAGCTGCCGAACCGCTTGTTCTGGTATCCCGCGCGAGAGTTGCAACCTGTCGCCCCTGATCGTCCGTAATATGAATTCTCCCCGCCTCTGGAGATATTGCAAAAAGCCCTAGCCCATCAGGTGTTGTTTGTTTCAGTGTGATCACGATTTGAGAGCGATCTACCAACACATCTTTGATCTTAAGCGTGTAGCCCTGATCCTCAATGTTGATATTCGGATTAACCACTAGACCGAGTGGCTTCAAGCGTTTGTAATCATCGGCAAAATAGGAATACTTGAGTTCTTCTGGAACAGGTATGTTAGGTAAAGGCGGGTTATTTACGGCATTCACCGTGGGTTGAGTCAATTTTGCTGTGTGATCAAAAGCAAACCAGGCCCCTCCCACAAGGATCACAACTGCCGCCACTGCGATTCCCGTACGGCGCATCCAATGGGACTTGGAGGCCTTTTTCGTAAATGGATCCCCGTCTTCTGCGCTCTCCATGGACACCCCTTCCAGCTTCCGCATCACCTCAAGCGTAAAGTCCGCATCCGGCTCCTCACGGAATAAATGCTGTTCCCATAATCGATCCTCATCATTTGGAATAGGCTTCATACGTCGATAAACCTCCTTTGCGCTCCATTTGTTTCTTCAACGTTTTCTTCCCTCGATAAAGTGCATTACGCACTTGTGCGGGGCTCATGTCCGTGATATTTGCAATCTCTTCGTAGCTCAGCTCATTCGTATATTTAAGCAGCAGCACAAGCCGATACGACTCTGGCAGTTGGTCCATCTGGCGATATATTTCACGCTGCATCTCCTTATGCAGCACATGTTTCTCTGGCGTTTCACCATTGGTTTGTTCCAAGCCTGTATGAACAGCGGTCATGACCGGTTTCTGTTGCCGCATAAAATCCCGCATCCGATTCACAGCGATGGTGTATACCCAAGATGAGAAACTGCTTCCTTCCCTTCGTGTCGGAAGATAGCGGTACATCCGAAGAAACGTATCCTGAGCGAGATCCTGTGCATCCTGATGACTCGCACCCATTCCGCGCAAAATGCCGAAGACTTTATTTTTATATTGATCTACGAGCACAGCAAACAGCTGTTTGTCCCCGGCGATAATACGCTGAATGAGCTCCTTCTCTGGTATCTGTTGAGTCATGTAATCCCCCTTCTCTACAGCTTCCATGCATGGTTCTGTACTATATAGACGGAAACACTTCCTGAAACCTCTCACTTTATCCAAAAAAAAGAATTCGCGCCACCCGGTGTAAACCGGGTAGCCGAACTCTGCAACCATTGAAGGTTCATTGTTACTGCTGCACTTGCTGCCATGTGGAGTTTCTTTTTTGCTTCGTTTTTCAGTCCTCTCTGCTTTTCTCTGAGACAAAATCACTAAGCTGGGAATAGATCGCTACAATCTCATCCATCGACATACGCACGAGTCCACTGGATGACGGGGCTACAAATTCATGAATTTCCTTGACGACCGGGTCGTCCTGAAATCCCCATTCCGCTTTGGTACGCTGACTATACTGGGTATATACCCCTTTCCCAACAAAACAGGCGATGTCTGGTCGGTATTCCTTCAGCTTTTGCCGTAAAATCTGCCGTCCCTCTGCATATTCTTCCTTTGTAATATCGTCCATACCTCTCGTCGGCCGGGACACAATATTCGTAAATCCGTACCCCAGCTTCAGCAACTCTCCATCCTCTTGTGCATCATATAAACGAGGAGTCAATCCGGAACGCTCAAGAATGCGCCAGAAACGGTTTCCTTTATAAGCATAATGATGCCCCGTCTCTCCAGACGTGATGCTGGGATTGAATCCAATAAATAATATCGATAAACCATAATCCAGATGATCTGGAATCATAATGAAAAGCCCCCTTATCTTTTTTAGTCATTTACATCTTTCATCTGTGTATAAAATGATATAATGGTTGAAGTATTTTCGAAATCGGACTGAAATTTTCATGAAAAAGGAAGCTGAACTGATGATTGCAGACATCATGCTTGAAGTCGTCCTGCCCGTCTTTCTCCTGATTGCCGTCGGGTCCTGGATGCAAAAGGTGTTCAAGTTGGACTTGTACACCCTCGCCAAAATCAATTTCTATTGTATTACCCCCGCTGCCGTCTTTATGAGCATGTACCACTCCGATATGTCGGGGGAATTGCTCGGAACTGTCACGCTTTTTTACGCCTTATATGTACTTATTCTCTATATTGTGGGGTCTGTGTTGGCACGCTCGCTTCGCATGAACAAAGGCATGAAGGCTGCCTTCAACAACAGCATCATGCTGGACAACGCAGGCAATTATGGTCTGCCCATCAACTCCCTGGTATTTCGTGGTGATCCGCTGGCCTCTTCCATCCAGGCACTGGTCATGTCTTTACAGGCATTGCTGACGTTTACCTATGGTGTGCTGTCCATTCAGGGTGCCAAGCTCAAAGGCAATTACCGTGCGGTGATCATTGGATTTCTAAAAATGCCCGTTCCTTATGCACTGTTGCTCGGCATTTTGTTTCATATGGGGAATATTCCATTGCCCACTTTCCTGTCCATGCCGCTGACTTACGCGCAGCAAAGTATGGTCGCTGTAGCACTCTTGACACTTGGTGCCCAAATTGTAAAATATCCGATCCGCCTGTATCGTCTTGATGTGTATATTAGCACATTTCTGCGTTTGCTGATTGGCCCGGCCATCGGGATTTCGATTGTACTACTGCTCGGTTTGCAAGGTATCGCCGCTCAGGCCCTTATTATCGCATCTGGTATGCCTACTGGAGTCAATGCGTCCATTCTGGCTGAGGAATACGATAACGAGCCAGACTTTGCCGCTCAGACGGTGCTAATCTCGACTTTGCTTAACATCATTACGATTACCGCACTGATTTCGTTTGCGAAGACGTTCTGACCTCATACGCAAAAATAACTAGTCCACTCTCCTCAACGGAGCTGTGGACTTTATTTGGTCTGAGGAGAAGTCAGCAGAAAGCCGGCACAACCAAAAAAGTCCAAACACAGCCGTCTCCGGATGCACTTGAACTTCTTTTATTACCTGCATATTCGATCTGATCAAGTCCATTATATGATTGACCAGAAAAACTAAGATTCACATGTCGTCCGTTCAGGGAACTTACCGCCTTCTCTGAACAAACATCGAACCAGTCGTTGCGCGGCCCGATTGAAATAAAAACTTGGACTCACTCCCTCGACCTGAACAGGTTCCAGCTCTTTCACACTTTCCTTGACCTTATTCATTTCAATGAGTCCCATCTTCCGCTCATTCGGTCCGAATCGATAAATAACCTTTTCATCGTCTTCCGTCTGTTTCACCAGCAGAATCATTGACGCCATACAGGTTACCCCCTATCGTTACGTTGTGAGATTCCAATCACCACTTGCTTACTATTAATTATTACCCAGAACGGATAGGAAACATATAGGGCTTTAGTTATTTATATTAACGTTAAAACTCCTAATTTTAATTATCTTGAATGAAATATTTTGACGAAAAATAAACAAAAACAGGCTTGGATATACCAAACCTGCCCTATTACCTTGCATCTAAAGGAATCAGAAGTCTCATGCTTCATCGATCCTGTTACAAACGTGGGTCCACCGGTTCAGACTCCAAAGCCAATGTCGCGAGCACACATTCATGCACCCTTTCCACAGGCTCCATGCGCACAAAGCGCTCGATTCCTTCCATGCCCAAGGCACTTTCCATCAGAGCGTGGCGCTCTTTTTTGGACGTTTTGCGTTTGCTGAGCCGGGACAAATTGTCCGGTGCGAGGTAATCCATGCCATAAATGATGTGCAAATACGCACGACCTCGTACTTTAATCGCAGGTTGGATCCCACACCTCTTGCAGTGCAAAACGGAAAATCCGGTCCAGTTCTTCATATTGAATAATCTGTTCATTCTCCAGCTGGGCGGCCAGTTGTTCAAAATGCGCGATCTGCTCTGCCAAAAAAGCCTGTATCGCAGGGAGCTGCGGTTCCAGATCCAATTCCTCACCCGCCTTTTTCCGGCGTAGCAGTTCATGGATTTCCGTATAGAGCGGCGCGCTCTGAGGAACAAGCTCTTGCACCAGCTCTTCAAATGCCATCGGCGGCATCGCATCATAACGTTCGATCCAGCCACAGGCGAGCAGTGGGCGCAGCACATAGAAATATTTTTTGATCTTCACCTGTTCACCCTGTAGATAATCCCGGAAGTTCCCCTTCGCCATATTCAGATAATGGTACATACAGGACTTTGGTGAGAAGGTCAAAGGCGACAGTGCACGAATATGCTCTGCCACGCTGTACGGTTCGTCATACTGAATCGGGGATTGCAGCCACTCCAGCAGTGGTGGATTCGACTTGCGAAACAGCTTCAAGGCTTTACGCAAATCCCAACCATTCATATCAAGCTGATCACTGATCGGGCGTTCGATAACATCCCTTTTATCCTCAATGGACAAGTACCATTCCAGCGGTCTCACATACAGGAAACGAACATCGTAATCGCTGTCCTGTGAAGGAAATCCCCATGCCCGGCTGCCCGATTCACAGGCATAGATGATCCGCACCTGCTCCTCCTGTTCGATCTGCTTCAGCTGCTGTCTAATCGTATCTCTCATTTCTTCATGAACATGAGTCATCTCTGTGGCCTCCACATTTTCCAATTTAAATCTCTACCTCTCTCACCCGGTTCGCAAGTGTATCATATCCCGTTATAGTCTCAGCAATATACGTCAGTACCGTTTCACTCCACCCATAGATATAAAAGGTATTGCCATCCCGTGGCGGCACCATTGCCTGCTGATAAGGTGCAATATCCACAATAAATGCTTTCAGGTCCGGATTCATCATCCGCCGATAACGTACAAGCTCAGCATATAACGGACTGCCTTCATTCTGCTGTTCATCGGTGATCATAATGATCTGATCCACTTTCTCTCCAATATCCCGAAGCTCTCGTACAGGCCGTCCCGTGTCGGTTCCACCTTGTGCGCGAATCCGATGAGCTTGGGAAAGGATACTTTCATCCATCTTGGGACGAGCATCCTCAACAATATGGTCGAATAACCAAAACAGCGAGTTGCCTCGTGTTTGTTTATATAGCGCCAGTGCCAGCACCGATCCAATTCGCAAATAATCCCCTTGCATGGAACCGGAGCGGTCCAAAAAAATGGCGGTTCTTCCCGGCAACGATGGCAGGTTGCCAATCGATAGCTCCACCGCTTCCCGCAAAGCAGAGCGCAGCTCTTCTCTTGCGATCATTTCATATGCACTGGCGAATCGGAAAGGTAAGATGCGCGACTTGCGCAGGGCTTCTGCATCCGTTAGACGACCCGTTACGTAATCGATATTTTTCGATTTTTCAAACACTCCCGCCCGATCCATTGCATTCAGATGACGTAACAATGCAAAGGTCGGCATCTGAGACATCAACGCCTCCCATACCGTACGTGTCGGCTGCATGATCGATGTGACCACCGAATACGGCAGTTTGCCTTTTTCAATCAGATGCATCCGACTTGCAGGGTTTGGGGTAGCCTTCAGCTTTTCCAGCGCCTGCAACTGCGGCAGGTCTGTAAGATCCACTTCATGTCCTCGCAAATAACGGAACAAGGCTTGCTGCTTCATATCTGTCGGCTTGGGGTGTGCTGTAGCGATCATATCGCCCAGACTGTATCCACGGCCGCGCCCGTTGTATTTGATTGCCCAATATTCAGTGATGCCGTTCAAAAATTGACTCACCTGGCGCTTCACCGCTCGACCGCCCTGTCCTCGCCCCGTTCCTCTTAGAATCGTCAGAAAATCGGCCAAATCAGCCGGTGTCTGTACCACCTTGGAGAATACTTTCGCAAACTGATCCGGGTCCACCTTGGACAAGAGTGCCAGCCCGTATAGAGGCTGTAACCGCATCAAGCCTTCATTACGAGCATAGACCAGCGCCCGCGCCATAAACCCTGCATCGACCTCAGCCATCTCCTGATGACTGACCATCGCATCATCCATCAGTTGCTGTGTGTCTGCATAAAACGTATTGTTCAATGTATTGGTCATCAACATCTGTATATATTGTTCCTCCACCAAACGGTCATAGGCTCCGTAGCCCCCATGATTACGTGTCGTTGGCTGAGGTTGACTAAATAATTGTTTTGCTCTGCTCATCACTCATGACCTCCCGGTGTGAGTCTATTTACTGATATTCCATAATAAAATGTTCCGAGGAAAAAGGTGGGAAGGTATAATACCCGCTCTACCGCTGAGCTACACCGCCATGAACGGCGGCGATTGGATTCGAACCAACGACCTGGTCGATTAACAGTCGAAGTAACCCTCCCTGGCGCCTCGGAACCTTGATCCGCAGAGTTTGTTGCTGCCCCGCTTCACAACCTTATTATGCCTCACACATCTGCACCCGAACATGGCGAAAGTATGGCGACGTACCCATTTCATAACTCATTAAATTATCGTAAGTTTAAAATGAAACCAGCCACTCATCCTGATACAATGTAGGGATATAGTAAATGGGAAGATCACCAATGTTTCTATATAACGAAGAATTGTTCTGCCAACATAGTCATCCATACATTCGCCTGACTCCAGGCCACCAAGGAGTGAATATTCATGGCTAAAGAGAGCTTTGATAAAGAAATCCAATTTCTGCGCATGCTGTCCCTGACAAGTGGTGCCTACAACCGTAAACAATATGCCGAACGGCTTGGTATATCCGTACATACTTTTGATAAAACCCAGCGTAGATTAAAAGAAATCATGCAGACCGTCGCTGACCAACGCTCAGGCTCGGAACCAAACAAAGAAATGGCGGACCTTGTTCGCTTCCAGTACGGAGAATCTGCTGAGCCTATGCTGCTCTTCCTCTTTCGAGCCAAGTCGATGAAAGAGACTGAAGTGCAGCGACTTTCTGTCCTTTTGCATACCCTGCAAGATCAAGCTTTAACAGCAATGGAATTACTGGATGCCTGCTGCGCTGAACTTCCAGAGGAACTGGCGCTGCCTGACGAAAAGACCATTCGCTCCGATCTGAAGTATCTGGAAGAAGTGGGGGTGATCCGCAAGGAACCTGGCGGCAGGCCATATCGTTACCTTTTGCAGCAGGACGTACTTACGGGTCTATCCGTGGAAGAACAGTTGGAGTTGTATGATTTTGTGGATATTATGGCAAACACTCAGGTTCCGTCCGTACAAGGCTATATATTGCGGGACAGTCTCAAAAAGGCCATTGCCGCAAGTTATCCGCAGGAAGAAGCCACCGAGCCATTCATATATAAATACCACTATTATTCACGCATTCTGGACGAAGCACATCTGTACACTCTGCTTAGTGCAATTCGCCAACGAAAACATGTCAAGTTTCTGTACTATTCACCCAAAAAACCGTCCAGCTACAGCTCGCAGAATACGAATCCACGCTTTGAACGGGAAGCAGGCGGACGATCCAACCGGATCGTACCACTTGAAGTGGTCTATGACCATCAGTATGGCCGCTGGTATGTCATTGGATATCAGGGACGCCGAGGCTTTGTGAAATTCCGCATGGAAGGCATAACACAGCTGGAGGAACAGGATTCGATTGAAGAAGGATATATGCTTGAATTGAAACAACAGTGGGCCGAGATCAGCCGCTACAGCTGGCTAGTGGATACGGGAAACACCGTAACGGTTCAAGCCCGCTTCTTCCATCCTCAGGACAGCCAACGTAACTTCATTCTGGATCGGGTTCGTTTGCAAGGCCAATGGGGAACGATTACGCCCGAAACGGAACATACCTTTCTGTATGAAATCCAGGTCAACGGTATCACCGAGATTAAGCCGTGGCTTCGGAGTTTTGGCTCAAGTTGTGAGGTGATCGCTCCACAGAGGCTGCGTCAGGAGATGATTAAGGAATGGAAGGAGATTGCGCAATATTATGAATCTGTTCGAGAAGATGTTCAACTACCAGATGATGACGAGATTGAATGAAACCGGACTGTTCACCTGGACATCCCAGGAACGGGCCTGGCTGCGCATGATGCTGAATCACCCTGCCGCACCAGAAGCGCTAAACCCTGACACGTTGCACAAAATGCATGACATGCTGGATGCAGAGCAGGATCTGGACCTTCAGGATTACCTGACCGAAAAAGCCAAAAGTGAAGAAAACAGTGTCTTTCATCCGCTGCTCAAACCATTACGGCAGATGATTTTGCATCATCAGGGGTTTCGCTTGACAGGGCGTGTACGCAATGGACGAATCAGCCAGGATCAGTTTGGATACCCCTACAAGCTCGAATATTCCATGGTCAAAAAAGAATGGTACGTACTCTGGTATGCTCCACTCTACAACAAACTGATGTCCACCAAGCTGCACAGCATCATTACCGCGGAAGCTCAGCCGCTTCAACCGGAAACTGCTTCTCAATATGCTGCCAAAATCGCGATTTTAACGGAAAACCGGAAGACGACTGTAATGATCGAAGTGCTGCCGGAGTTCAATCAGGAGTTGTCCCGAATTCTGTATGCCTTTTCCTGCTTCGAGAAGCAGGTGGAATTTGTGGAAGCCCAACAGACGTACCGCATTGAACTGACCATCCCGCGGAATGAGATGGATTATGTGCTGTCCAAAATGCGTTTTCTGGGCAAACGGGTACGGATTGCAGACAATGCTGCGCTTCGAGAGCGAATGTCCGAGACAGCCGCCAAAGTATTGGCACGCTATGCGGAAACCGAGCTTGAAGCAAAGCCTGAACGGACTTCTGGAGGAGTGCGCAGCCACACCATTGAAAAGCCTTTCGCCAATGCAGACGGCAGTGATTCTGCATAGCTCTTGTTAGTTGTGATTTGTTAAACGTCCAACTTATGCATAGGGGGACAAATAGCGTGTGTTCGTTTCATTAGAATAATATAATACAAAGAGGCTGTCCCCCGTTATACTAACGACCTGAGGGACAGCCTCTTTGTTCATATGTTTTCTCTACGCGCCACTACCGGCAGCCGAGTTCCTTCTTTTATTAATCGCATGCACACCCATCACAACCGCTATCATTTCATAAGTGTCCAGATGTTCTGATTGGTTGTCTAACACAAATGCGCCTGAACCGAACCAGCCACTTGTACGCCTGAAGCTTGCCACAACTTTACCGCCCATCCCGGTGATATCATAATCATGTGAAAACGCCGGCGCGGAGACATCATACACACCACGCGGTCCTGCATCGTACTCATACTTCTTACTGAAAAAGCTGAACCTCGCCCGTAAGACACCCCACTCCCTTCCATCGGCTGAGGTCACATCCCAACGGTTACTAAACATGCGGAATTTACCACTGCAAATGAGTCCCGAGTTATCGAATACATCAAGCGATGAACCAAAGGCACTTTTCAAATCGAGATGACCTGCCTGTTCCTGTTCATGGTTCATAATCTCGGTGTACCCTGCATTAAAGAAATTATCTCTGAAATAGAGTTCCATGGAATTCCTCCCTTACAAGAAATAAACCTTCTCCCATATTGTAAAACGACATATATCCCTATTTACGTATAAGAAATGGGAATTGCTTCAAATAAAAAATCTGCCAGCTAAATTACAGCTGACAGAATCTTATCTTAAACTTCAACTTTTTTATTATTCAGATACACAGCAACACCAACCAAAATCACAGCCACGATGATTTCAAAAATAATACTGGCCCATGTTCCATCTGACCATGTAATCCGATTGGACGTAAAGGAGAGCGCTGTGCTTTCTTCAGTGAAATGAAATAATTCGTTCGAATTAAAACGACCCGAGAAGATGATATTCTCCAGCCAGCTAATGACATTGACTAGTACGAAAAATGCGACAATACTAATCCATGGTCCTGTTTTAAAGCGGAAGCTGCCTCCGATAGAAATGGAGAGAAAGATGATTATGATACTGAACATAGCCACCCACCAGAGAAACAGCAACACATTGAGAATCTCCGAAAGATGAATACCCGAATCGTTAATGTAGCTGGTAAAGTTAATCCCTGTATGCGTTGTACTGTAAATAAAGTAGTGAATGGCAGCAACAACCATTAAGCCCAGCCAGCAGAGTGTTCCGAATATGATCGGAGACAAGACGTGAGACAGCCCTGTTACCGGCACAAGACGACGGTTAAACGAACGGATATTGGATCGGTATGTCTTGATCATTTTCACATAAATGGCCACACCTGCTCCGACATATGCAATGACACCTATAACACTCCCTGTTACTTCAGAAAAAAACAATGCCAGCCCAATTTGAACGATAATCAATACGGCTAACCCAGCCAACAATGTATTCCAATTCCTTCTAAAGTCATACTTCAGCAGTGTCATCATTCCGCATATACCTCCTTGAACATCTCATCCACACTTTTACCGTACTTGAGACGCAGTGTCTCCACTTCTTCCCGCATCACCAGCTCACCTTCACGAATGAAGATGACTTCGTCAAAGATCCGTTCAATATCTGTTACAAGATGCGTAGAGATAATCAGACTGCTGTCTTCGTCATAGAACTTGACAATTGCATCCAGAATTTTGCCCCGGGCAACCGGGTCTACCCCGCCAATCGGTTCATCGAGCAAATAAAGACGAGCTTTACGGGAAAGAGCCAGTGTTAATTGCAGTCGTTCATTCATGCCCTTCGACAGATGTCTTACCTTATCTCCCTCTCCAAGCTTCATGAAATCAAGCATCTCTCTCGCTTTCTCTTGATCAAAATCAGCGTAGAAATCACGGTAATACGCGATCGCGTCCCTTACCTTCATCCAATTCTCGGTCAATGGGCGGTCCGGCATAAAGGATACCAGTGACTTCGTTTCCAAGCCAACCGCTTTTCCCGTGACACGAACATCTCCACTGCTGGGGTGCAGAAGCCCTGCAACCAGCTTCATCAAAGTACTTTTACCGCTGCCGTTACTGCCCAGCAGACCTACAATTCGGCCTGGTGCGATATCAAGCGTGATGTCATGAAGTGCTTTCTTACCGCCATATGTTTTGCTCACATGGTTCAGCTCAAGAATATTACTCATTCACTGTTCCTCCTCTGCCATCACGATGCAGTGATTGCTTTCCTTCTGCAACGGCATCCGCCACGATATTTACGATATCCTGTTCTTCGATGCCCAGTTCCTGCATTCCTGTCAGAAAACGCTCCAGCAATTCACCAGCCATCTCTTTTTTGATCGTCATAATTTTCGACTCCTCACTTGTCACGTATCGACCCAGACCTCGCTTGGTTTCAACCACTTCTTCCCGCTCCAACTCCTGAAATGTTCGCTGTACTGTATTGGGATTGATCTGTAATTCGGCCGCGAGCTCACGAACCGAAGGGATTTTATCGCCTGCCTTAAGTGTTCCGGTCACAATCTGTCTTTTGATGTACTGCATAATCTGCAGGTAGATTGGCAAGTTGTTGTCAAATTCGATGCTCACAATGTCCTCGCTCCTCTCTGTATCTGTGTGTTAGTTACATAGTACACTAGTGATTTGTTGTTGTAAAGCCCATTTATTTAAAATGGCTTCAAATGCAAAAAAAAAGAACAGATCCTCAGATCTGCTCTTATTACTCTTAATTCTTTCAACTACGTTCATTGTATGATGTAATCGGTCTGACAAGAAGTTTCTATACAATATCCAAAGGCACTTTACCCTTAGGTGCAGGGAATGCCTTATTCAACCGAAAAATTTCATCTTGGGTCAAAATAACATCCATCGCCGCAGCATTTTCTGCAACATGATTCAGCTGTACAGCTTTCGGGATCGCCAGTATGTCTCCATCCCTGATAACCCAGGATAACGCAATTTGCGAAGGACTGACTCCTCGATCCTTGGCAATCTCAAGGATAACCGAATGCTCCAGCAATTCTTTACGAAGCCTGCCACCTTTGGCCAGCGGACAATAGGCCATCACAGGAATACGGCGTTCTCTCAACCAGGGAAGAAGCTCGTATTCAATACCACGAGAAGCAGCATGATACAGCACCTGATTCACTGCACAATGCTGACCACTTGGAACGTTCCAGAGCTCCTGCATGTCCTCTGTATCCAGATTTGAGACACCCCAGCGCAGAATCTTGCCTGATTGTTTCAACTGTTCCAGAGCTTCAACCGTCTCTTCCAACGGCACACCTCCACGCCAGTGCAGCAAGTACAGATCCAAGCGATCTGTACCCAAACGCGAAAGGCTGCGCTCACAAGCGATAATCATCTGCTTCCGATCCGCATGGTGAGGATACACCTTGGATACCAGAAATACATCATCGCGACAGTCTTTTATAGCCTCACCAGTGACCTCTTCCGCCCCACCTTCAGCATACATCTCAGCCGTATCTATTACTGTCATTCCACGTTCAATACCGTGACGCAGTGCCTGAACTTCTTCTCTCCGACTGGATTGTTTCTCACCCATGTACCATGTTCCCTGTCCGATTGCAGGCAGTGTTGTCCCATCGGGCAGCTGGATCGTACGCATCTGATTTCCTTGTTGCATCTGTACTCCTCCAATCTGAGAATACTCTTCTTCCTATCTATTGATTATTAAACAGATCAAAGCTACTCCCTTCACTCGTCCCTTCACTCGCCCTTTCATTCGATCGCTTCCAACGCTCCACCATCATGATATACAACTGGTCCAGTGGTAATGTGAGGCTGTTCTGGGCAATGCTCACCGTAGCATCGACCATGCTGCTGTTTACCGTCATTAATTTGCGTTTCATCCCATTCTGACGATCCAGAAACGCTTTCTCGTCCCACAATTTAACCCCAATCATCTTCTGTCCCATGAATTCATACATAAAAATATTCTCAACATCTTTCCAGGCAATTAGCCCTCCTGATGTGTAAGAAGATGAATCCACAAACCCATGCTCATCCACAACAAAGGAAGGTTCCTTCTTAATCATCTTCACCAGGCTGTAGCAGAGACAAAGCCCAAAAAATAAAACGGAGAACAAGCCTATAACGGAAGAAATGGCAGATCCCTTGGCTGAAGAATCATCAAACATCAGAAAAAATCCGGCTGCTACAAAAAGTGCCGCCCCCACTGTAAGCCATGCCATTCGTTTCCGGCTCGGGTATTCCACGTGCTGTTGATCATAGGATGTGGACAAAGTGATGCTCCTCCTTCATGGTGACTGAGACAAGAATGATCTATATAAAAGGGGTACAGCTCATTAAATGAGCTGGATTATCAAATATACTTAAATAGCATTGTTCATTAAACAGATTCAACTGACATTAAACATCATTTTCAGACAGCTTTTCGTCTATTTCATGACTATTCAACATTAGGATTCGTCATGCTTCCAATAATTCCTTTCGGGCACAGGCGATATTGTTAAGAAATAGGAGTACGTTCGTTAGAATCGTGTTGTCCTGCCTCATGCTTTCCGTTAATATAAATGGAAAGGTTAGGAAATTAAAACAATCTGAATCGTGGCGGGAGGACAAACAATGAAGAGTCTGCGCGGCATAACATCGGAAGATCTTTTTCAGATTACATGGGTTAATGATCCAACTCCGTCTCCTCAGGGCGGACAATTGGTATATGTAAGTCGGAAAACAAATGAAGCACGAGACGGTTATTCTTCTCACCTGAGACTCCTTAAGCTGGAGAACCAGAAGGAAAGACCTTTCACATCTGGGGATAAGGATCACGCTCCTGCTTGGTCGCCGGATGGTTCACAGCTTGCTTTTTTACGAGAGCATGAAGGCAAAACACAAGTGTGGCTGATCGCCTCAGATGGTGGAGAAGCACAACAAATCAGTCATTTGAAGCATAGCGTCAGCTCCCTGCTCTGGTCACCAGATGGGCTCAATTTGCTTGTTAAGTCATCTGTGGACATGAGTGAAAAAGACGAAGATGAAACGGAAGACATAGATAAAAAACTGCCGCAAGAACTTGTGGTGGATCGAATTCGAATGAAATCTGACAGTGGTGGACTGTGGAACGGTCGACGAACCCATCTCTTCCGTGTTCCAATCGAAGGCGGAGAGGCGATCCCTGTAACGACAGGCCATTATGACGTTGGTGACTATGCTTGGTCGCCGGATGGAGAGTCCATTGCCTGGATCGCTCAGTTTCCGGAAGAGGGTGAGGAGCATAACGATTACACCCTGACGAACCATGTGTATCGTACCAAGGCTGACGGATCTGACGTGCAGCAGTTGACACCAGAAGGATACTCTTTCGGGCGGCTCACGTACGCACCTGACGGACAATCCCTTGCACTGCTTGCCAGCGACCGCTCCTATGGAAATGCTACGTTGGTCAAGCTCTATACCCTTCCGATCTCAGGCGGCCAACCCGTATGTCTGAGCAAGGAATGGGATGTACAGATCAATCACAGCCTCGTTGGTGATATGCGTTCACACCTGACTAATACGGGCCCGGTATTCAGTCGTGATGGTTCATCCATTCTCTGTCTTGCTACTATTGAAGGTAGTGTCCGGATTGCCCGATTTGCACGGGACGGCAGTCATGCCGAATACATCTTGCCGGACGAGAAAGAGTTCTATCAGTTTGCTGAGCTGGAAAATGGACAGATTGTGGCTGCCGTAGCAGACGTACTTAGTCCTGGTGATCTCTTTCTGTATACTCAACCTGATAAAGTTGGGGCCGAGCCTATACGATTGACCCATAGCAATCCTCAACTGGATGAAGAAATCCAACTTAGCACACCCGAGACCTTCTGGTTCGATTCCTCTGATGGCCTGCGACTGCAAGGCTGGATGCTAAAACCGGCTGGTATGGTGGAAGGGGTCAAAGTCCCAACCATCCTTGAGATACATGGCGGGCCACATATGATGTATGGCTTTACGTTTATGCATGAGTTCCAGATCCTCGCAGCACAGGGATACGCTGTTGTATATATCAATCCAAGAGGTGGGCTCGGATACGGGCAGCAATTCGTGAATGCCTGCCGGGGTGACTATGGCGGCGGGGATTATCGTGATCTAATGGAAGCCATGGATTATGCGTTGTCCCGATATCCGTTTATCGACGAGTCCCGTCTGGGCGTCACTGGCGGCAGCTATGGTGGCTTCATGACTAACTGGATTGTTGGACATACCGACCGTTTCAAGGCAGCCGTCACTCAGCGTTCCATCTCTAACTGGCTCTCGTTCTACGGAGTCAGTGATATTGGATTCTTTTTCACGGAAGACCAGATTGGCGGTAATGCATGGGATGACACCGAGAAGTTATGGAAACACTCCCCGCTTGCATACGTGGGTAATGTCAACACGCCGCTACTAATTTTGCATGGTGAGCAGGATTTGCGTTGTCCGATTGAACAGGCTGAACAACTGTATGTTGCCTTGAAGCGGCGCAGACAGACCACTCGGTTCATTCGTTTCCCGGGAGCCAATCATGAGCTGTCTCGCGGAGGTCACCCGCACTTAAGGGTACGTCGTCTGGAGCATATTGCCGGATGGTTTAACGAGTACTTGTAGCGCCATCATAAGATCACATTTATGAAATAAAGGATATATATTCTTCCTTCTGCTCTTATGTATACCTGAGCGAGAAGAATTCAGGATCAGCGAAAAAACCACCAGTAGAATCGGTCATATCATGACCTTCCCTGGTGGTTTTACTGTTTGGACGTTTGGAAATAGGGTAGATACTGCGTTCTACGTTACTATCCCATGTTTATTTTTATCAAAGCATGGCTACCAGTACTTGTTGTCACGCTTTCTTATTCATCTTCCCATACAACAGTTATTTCGTTAACATCCTTGTCGGTTGTGGAAAGTGAACCAGTAATGGATACGGCAAATTTTCCTTCTTTACGGGCAATAACGTTGAATCCTTCACCCTGTACGTCTTGGCTGTATTGAGTGAGGTTTTTGTTCTGGTAATAACCTTTGTAGGATGTGCCTACCGTCAGCAGCGTTTCTTTTGTTGTATATGTAAAGACGATTTTGTTGTTACCTCCATCTATACTGGCTTCGACCAGGACAATTGTCTTAGCATCCGTTGGCAATGGGAAATCTGCTGGTAAGTACTTGGCCTTTACACTCTCAGCCTGCTTGTTTTTATCTGTTGATGTTGTTGAAGTCGAACCGCTGTTGCTTGTGGAACTGGACCCACTGGAGGAGCTTGTGGAACTGATGCTTACTTTATCGGTTTTCGAATCATACGTTATTTCCGTGTTCAAAGCATCTGCAATGGAACGAATCGGCAGATAAGTACTGCCTTGATACGTAATGGGGGCGAGTTTCTTGCCCTGGTCACCTGTCGGTGTGAACTTCTGTCCATTTACTTCAATGCCTAACCCATGGTTTAAATAAGCCTTGATGGTTTCCAATTGCGTTCCTGCATATACCCCCGCTGATCCCGTTAGCACCATGCCGAAGACACCAGCGGTTAAAATCCACTTTTTATTTTTCATCCAAAATCCCTCCTGATTGTTTCTATTACCGAAAATATATGTACGGTTGCTGCTTCGTTGTTAAACCATAGGTTGGAATCATAATACCATCTGGTGAGAGCTTGTACATGATTTAAGAGGAAAACAGGACCAGCGGCGCACAAAATTAGTCGTTTCATTATTTTACTTTACGCACACTCGAATCATTGTTATTACATGAATATATTCCTGGATGCAGCTCTATATAAAATGGAATCCATCCGCTGTTACAAGTTGCGAAAACACCAAATTTATTAGATAATAATCTGTCGATTGTAGTCGAAGGAACGGATTTCAAGGGGGATTTAAGCAATGAGCAAGAACAATAATCATTCATTTGACGAGCCGATTAATCGGCTCTCCACGGGATCAGAGAAATGGGATGCGCTTGAGGAGATCTTTGGTGTTGCGGATGCGCTCCCCATGTGGGTTGCTGATATGGATTTCGCCGCTCCGCCGTCGGTCATTCAAGCGTTGAAGACTCGAATGGAACATGGTATTTTTGGCTATACGGTGCGAACAGATGCGTATCACGCAGCGCTATCGGGATGGATGGAGCGACGTCACAACTGGAGCATTAACGATGAATGGGTTGTATTCACCCCAGGTATTGTTCCTGCACTCAGTATTGCTGTACAACGGTTCACCGAACCGGGAGATGCAGTATTAATTCAGACTCCGGTGTATGCACCCTTCTATGATGTGGTACGTGGTCAAGGCAGAGAACTGCTGACTAATCCGTTGGTGGAGAACGATGGACATTACTCCATGGATTTGGAGCATCTGGAATCCTGCCTGAAGACGGGTCGGGTCAAAATGCTAATTCTGTGCAGTCCTCACAACCCGGTTGGACGGGTATGGACTCGTGAAGAACTTCAAAGCCTTGCTGCACTCTGCGTGCAATACAATGTACTCATCGTTTCGGATGAGATTCATGCCGATCTGGTCCACGAACGCGGTGCGCATACTCCGCTGGCCCTTATTTCTGAATCTGTCGCTGATCTCAGCATCATCTGTACAGCACCAAGCAAAACATTCAACATTCCGGGTCTCTGCACCTCCAATATCATCATTCCAAATGTCAAACTGCGGGACTCATTCATGCAAGGCGTGAAAACAATGGGACTTGCCAACATCAGCACGTTGGGAGCAGTAGCAGCCGAAGCGGCCTACAACGGCGCTGAAGAATGGCTGGATGACTGTCTTGCCTATATCCGCGGAAATATGGAATACGTGCAGGAGTATGTCGCTGAGCATATGCCGCAAATCGGAATCCGACTTCCAGAAGCGACTTACCTGCTGTGGATGGATTTCCGAAAGTTGAATATTCCACATGCGCAGCTGTGTACGATGCTACTCAAGGAAGCAGGACTCGCCTTCAATGATGGAAGTATCTTCGGAGCAGAAGGCACAGGATTCATGCGCATAAATTTGGCCTGCCCACGTTCAACAGTGGAAGAAGCCATGCGCAGATTGTCTGTGCTAATGGGCAGGCTGTCGACCAAGTAAATTGAAATACGTTAAAGTAAATTAAAGACGCTAACGAATCGGGCATAAGGTGTCTACAATTCGTTCCAACAACGAAACTAGAATTTCATCTAATAACTCGCGATCGTTTCATTAAAGCGCTGAGTTCGGTAAAATTGCAAAAGGGGCTGTCCCTGTAGTCAAATCCATGATTAATGTTCATGATGGACTACTCGGACGCCCCTTTTATATTGTAAAACGGTTTATACGCCATAAGCTATGAAGTTGGCATCTGCACAATCCGATCGCATAACCTGTCCAGCAACTCCCGATCATGGCTGATGATCAACAGTCCCAGGTTGCGCTGACGCCCGATATTCATCACGGTATGCCAGATCTGTGCCTGTGTGATCGCATCCAGCATGGTGGTCATCTCATCAGCGATCACGTAACGAGTTGCTGTGCCGAGTGCACGTGCAACGCAGAATCGTTGCAATTCTCCGCCTGACAACTCACCGGGCCTTCGATCCAGCCAATTCGTCTGGATACCCAAGTCACTGAGCAGCTCCTGATCCTCGATCATGGCTTCCTTCAAGACACGGCGCATTCGCCAGCGAGGATTCACCGCTTTCTCCGGATGCTGGAATACAAGCTGAACCGGACAGGCTCCGGTTAGCGGAAGCGACTTCCCATCCAGCAGCACTTGACCTGCCATCGGTTCCATATAACCTGCAAGGATTCGTCCAAGACTTGTTTTGCCACAGCCACTGGGACCCCACAAACCAACGACTTCTCCCTGCTGTACTTCCATACTTATATTCTGAAATACCCAAGCGTCTTTACCATAACGATACCCTGCATTTCTAACCTCAAGTGGCATGAATGCACCTCACTTCCCCACCACGAACTTTGCGCAGCTCAGGACGTTCGTTCGTGCAAGCCATGGTCGCTCCAATGCAGCGTGGTGCAAATGAGCATCCTTCTACCTGCTGCCGACCTGCTGTTGGCTGGGTACCAGACAGAGGTTGAAATTCATTTTGTGGCAACGCATTCCAGAGCGCCTTCGTGTATGGATGTCTTAATCTTTCGCCCTTTCCCGTAAAATCACAAACCTGTGCCGTCTCCACATTAGAGCCTGCGTAAAATACGGATATGCGGTCTGCTGCCGTCAAAGCAGTCGTAATATCATGGGTAATCCAAAGGATGCCGACGCCTTCATTGGCCAGTTGTCGAAAATGCTTCATCGTTTCAGCCAGCACTTCGGGATGAATGCCAGGTGTGGGCTCATCTGCAATAATGAGTTTCGGATCACCAGAGGTGGCCGTTGCCATCAACACCCGCCGAGCCATACCACCTGACAGCTCAAACGGATATTTGCCCGACGTGCCCTGAGGCAATCCATAACGTCCCGTCAGTTCCTGATCTGCCTTTTGCATCGTGGATCGGAGCGTCGATCGGTGCTTACGCCCTGTCTTATGGCTTACAGGTTGAACCTGCCTGCCCACCTTCAACAACGGATCCAAATAACTCACCGATTGGGGAATGTACACCATTTTATCTCCACGCAGATGAAGCTGCCGGTCCATGGTCAAGGGTTCGCCTGCATAGCTAATCCGGCCTTCTATCGTCGCATTGGCAGGAAGAATGCCCATGATCGCCTGCGCCAGCACACTTTTGCCTGATCCACTTGCCCCTACGACGGCGACAATCTCCCCTTCATTAACAGACAGATTCAGATCCTGAATAACCTGGATTTTCTCGTGCCCAAACCATCCCCGAGCACGCCGGAACGAAACCGATACTTCCTCCACTTCAAGAAGTGCCATGTTTACATCACCTCCCTTGAACTGCCGGTTCCCGTTAATATCTTCAGACTACCGCCCAACACATCAAACGCACGAACGACCAACAACAATGCGAGACCTGGGAAAAATGCCAACCACCACATCCCTGCGGATAAATATCTCATCGACTCTGATAAAATAATACCGATCGCTGGCTGCTGCGGCGACAGCCCCAGCCCCAGAAACGTAATCGCTGCCTCATGCAGAATGGCATGAGGGAAGATCAGCAGCACTCCCACGAATAGCTGCGGGATCAGATGAGGCAGCATGTGCTGCACCGCAATACGAATTCGCGAATGACCCAATCTGCGTGAGATGTGAATATACTCTGCTGATCTCAGCTGAATCATCTCTGCCCTTACAATCCGGGCCAGATTCGGCCAATGGGTCAGGGCAATGGCTAACGTCACCCCAGGCAACCCTCCACCGAACACAAAGGCCAGCATTACCAGCGACACCAAGTGGGGAACACTCAGGAAGAGGTCAATGATCCATGAAATAACCCGGTCCGCAGCTTTCCCTGAAGCAGCAGCAAGACCCAGCAAAAGTGCAATAAGTCCGCCGCCGCAAGCCGCGAGTAACCCCACCTGAATGCTCGTTGTCAATCCTTTCAATGTGCGCAAGAACATATCTCGTCCTAGCCAATCCGTACCGAAAGGATGTGCCCAGGCTGGAGCCAGATTCCTATCCATTAATGAGGTCAGCGTCGATTCTCCGGGAAGCAGTCTGCCTGTCAGCCACACGGTGGCAATCCAGATCACACCCAGGCCACCCCAGATCATCGCCCATTTGCGCGGATTACGGAAACGAGGATTACCGCCACCTGAATAACCTTTCCCACCATGAGTACGTGGATGTACTGGCTTCCAATTTCTCTTGTTCCCCGCTTCACTTTTGGGAGAGTTAACTTTCAGATGCTGTGCAGTCTGAGCCGCAGGCCGGGAGGGACGTTCCAATGTCTGTTTCATCCTATAGCCTCCTCCTTCATGCGTGGATCAATGATACGGTACAGAATATCGGCCAGCATATTGCCTGTAAACACAAATATCGCACTGCACAGCACAAGTCCCAGCAGCAGCGGCACATCACCGCGTAATCCAGCCTGGACTGTTGCTTGCCCCAATCCGGGATAGGAAAACACTTGCTCCGCGAGCACAGCTCCACCGAACAATTCACTAAATGAAGCAAATTGCAGCGTCAAAGCTGGCAGTACTACATGCCTGAACCCATGACGACGAAACAGTTGAACACCTCGCTCACCTCGTGCCCTCGCAAAAAGAATATAATCGGAGTCCAGCACATCCACGAGCTTCTGCCGAGTATGTAAGGCAATAGCGGCTACGCCCGTCAGACTCAACGTCAGCGCTGGCAGAATCATGTGCATGGCCCGATCTCCCCATGTCACTTGATCTGCTGCCATGCCCGCAGGTACACCAAGTCCAATTGGCAGCCAGCCAAGCCATACACCGAATACCATGAGCAGTAACAGCGCGATCCAGAATACCGGCGTGGAAGCCAGTGTGTAACAGTACCAACAGATCAGACGATCCAGCTGTGAATCCTTTTTCATGGCAGCAGCGACGCCCAGACCGAATCCAATCAGACCGGATAACACCCATGCTACCGCCATAAGAGCGACAGAATTCATGAATCGTTCCTGGATGATGTCCGCAACCGGCTGTCTATAGATCATCGATGTTCCCAGATCGCCCTGGACTAGTGCCTGACCCCAAGTAAGCAGCCGTTCTACGGGTGAATCATTGAGTCCCCAGCGTTCCTCAATAAGACTACGTTGTTCTGCGCTCACCCTGATCATATCTCCACCAATGTAAGCCTCCACCGGGTCCACTGGAGAGAACTGCATTAATATAAAAGACACCACGCTAACTCCTGCCAGCAAAGATAACAGCCGCAGCATTTTAAATCCGACAAATCTGGCCCATCCCATCCTGTCCTCCATCCAATCTCTCCCCAATTCAGGCTAAAGCTACCTCAGCGTTTCTATTTCAATTCTTCCTCCCAGGACCATTCTTCCAGGTTGGATGTCACAGGCCACCCATGACCATGTGGATGGATCTGCTGTTCACCAATATTCAAACCATTCTTCACCAGATACAGATGATCAATGTTCACCAGCCATGCCCATGGCGCATCGCCTTGGTAACTGAATCCTGTCGATCCATCCCACTCCGCTTTCTGCCAGAAGGGCAGTGCTTCTTCTTCCGTTGTCGCTTGGAGAGCTTGTTGCATCCAGTTGTCCACAGTTGGGTTGCTGTACAATCCAGTGTTGTAGTAACCTTCCCCTTTATGGGTACTACTGTAGAGGTTATATGTCTCAAGCGGATCATGACTGCCCCACCCGAATAATACGGCATTAGTATAGGCCAGCTTTTTCGTCTCTTCCCGGCTCTTTCCCTCTACATTGACCTTGATCCCTGCCTGGGCCACCATATCCGCAGCAGCCAGTGCCAGAGATTGTCGCGTTAGATCCCCTGCAAAATAAATCAGATTGAACTCGGCCTTTATGCCGTTCTTTTCTACAATTCCATCACCATCTGTATCCACCCAGCCGCCATCAGCCAGAATCTGCCTCGCTTCATCGGGATTCGCATCTGCAAATACAGAATCCGGATTGCTCCACGGCAGGTCGTCGCTGACCGAGTAGGCTGGACGACCTTGCCCCTCCAGTACCCCCTCCACCAATGCAGTGCGATCAATTGCGACATTTACCGCTTTACGAATGGAGATGTCGGATGTAACATCATTGCCTGCGGGCAGGCCGTCACCAGACTTCGCGTCTGCGGGTTGCAACGGGAACATGATGCCCCGGTTATCGACTGTTTTCACTGATTCCAGCTTCATGCCGCTTACCTGCTGCTTGCTGAATGCCGCTGGGATAGCTGCGATATCGACTGTTCCGGCTTGCGCCGCCGCAAATGCCGCATCCTCATCCAGATAGAGGAACGTCAGTTTATGGAATGTGGACTTTTTTCCGTAATATTGTTCGTTAGCCTCGACGATCGCCTGCTGACCCTTATCCCACTGCACCAACTGGTATGGACCAGACCCAACCGGATGCTCGGCGTAATCAGGACCATAGGCGTGCTCAGGCACAATACCGAGTGTAGTCAGCAGACTGATAAACGTGGACTGCGGCGACTTTAATGTAAAGACGACAGTTGTTGTATCCGGTGCTTCCACATCAGCCATATTGGTCAGATCAATAACCGAACCACTCTTGGCAGCCGTTTCAAACGTAAATCTGACATCTTCGGCCGTCAGTGGCTCACCGTCGGAGAACTTTACATCATCCCGGAGTGTGACGGTCCAAGTCAGCCCATCTTCACTGACGGAATGCTCTGTCGCCAGATCATTAACCAGTTGAAGCTTGGCATCCCTTTTCAGCAAAGTGCTCTGAAAGAGCGGCGAACCGTACTGTCCCCATCCCGTAGTGGGATCAAATCCGCCTTCCGGTTCCGTGCCAACGGCCAGCACCAATTCGTCTTTGGGAAGAGAAGCCGCCGCCTGCTTTACTCCCTCTTTTGTTGAGGATGTCCCCTGTGTACATCCCGACAGCCCCACTGTGCATATCAGTAAAATGCCTACCCCCGCTCTAACTGATCGTTTCCCCCATGAAAATCCACGCATTTACGTTGTTCCCCCTTTAACTTTTACTTCCCAACCCAATTCCGTGTTACTTTTTTTGAAAATTGTAGCACAAAATAGTTCATCCGTGTCAACAAACTTAACTTCAAAATCCATTTATTTTCATTTACAGGGAATTTAAATAAGATTAATAGAGGTATCGATAGAAGATAAACTGTTTGAAGTTAGGTATTATAACAAAACAAAAGAACAACAGATTATCGGTATTGGACCAATCATCTGTTGTTCTAAATACGTGCTATGGACGAAGTCGGCTAAAGCCAATGAATCGATTATTGAATTTTTAAAAGTTAATTCGTTGAGGAATCAGGATGATGGTGATGACTTTGTTAATTTTAGCTGTGATCATGATTGTGAGGACTGTGGTGGCTTGCCCTTTTGTTGAGCTCATCCACATACGTTACGGACAGCTCTGCATACAGTACTCCTTTTTGAACCTGGATCTGCTGATGCAGATGACGCAATCGTCCTAGGTTGCCCCGTACCGCAATGACCTCCAGACACTGATCATGGTTCAGGTGCACATGCATATTGGAGATGATGTCATGGTGCGCCTCGTGCTGCAGCTCCATTAATCGAATAGGAAGATCACTGATATGGTGGTCATACACCATCACAATGGTTCCAGCTACATCCTGCTCGGAATGCAATGCAGAGGGCTCCAGCAATGTTTTACGGACCAAATCACGAAAAGCTTCCGAACGGTTCTTGTATCCCTGCTCTTCAATATAGCTATCAAACTGTTCGATCAGAGGCGTGGGAAATGCCACACCGAACCGGGTCAAATCTTCTTTGTCTGCCATTCATATCCTCCTGCCGCCTCATTTGCTTCGAGTGTACCACAGTCCTGTCTTCTCATCGACTATACTGTTGTTTCTCGGTAGTGGCAAAAAGGATAATGTAGCTCGCATTTATTTAGGTCTCTTGGTCAGTTCCTGTCTGACTTTGGCATAGGTAACACTTACCTTCTGTTCCAGTGTATAGATATGTTGTTTGGAGCCTGCCCATTTCTCCGCTGCTGCGGATAAGGAGTTCAACGAGCTTAATACGCGTGATGACTGGCCTAGTTTTGCACTCTGTTTGAATTGCTGCAACGCGTTTGAATATCGCTCTTTCGATAGGCTCGCCTGTTTTTTGCCCGTTTGAATCTGCTTCTTCACGGGATCAGCTCCAGCCAGTAAGGTACGCAACCGTTTCACTTCTGTGCTCTTTCGTTTGCGGGCTTCGGCAAGCTCCTTTTTTTTGAGACGAATGTCTTGTCGGGCAAGCTGAACAACTGGTTTCAACGTATCCGCTTGGGTGCGAATAGCCGCACTCCATTCTTTGTTTTTGATCGCTTTGGCGGCGTCGAGCTGCCTATTCACTGAACTGTACAAAGCAAACAAAGACTCATACCGTGCCTCGGTTTGTTTTACCTTTTCGATTAAACCAGCGATCTTTGCATCATCGATTTGCCTTATACTCACACGTAATTGTTCCAGCTCCTTGGTATTGGCGGCATGAATGGTTTTTGTCTTTTGTTCCCAAGCTTGTTCCTGCGTCGTCCAGCTCCCAACGTTCTCGTACGCTCGTTGCAGGGACAACTTGGTCTGCGAATCAGCCTTGCTCAGCACGGTTTCCCACGCCTTCTGGGCTGTTACGCCAAGCTCAGGGCCCGCCGCTTCAGCAGCGGAGGAATAATACATCACACTCATACTGAAGATGATGAGGAGTCCCAGGCTCATACGGGTCCAAACGTTAGCGCGAAGGTTAGGGCGCGCCCCGTATCGGTTGCTCAGGTTGCTCATGAAACTAGGATTCTTCATACTCCTCATAAGGGATTGGTTCATGATTTGTTTCTTGTCATCATTTCCCTCATTTAAGCGGCTTTGCCTGGCTTGCACTGAACATGAACAAAGACCCACCTGATGATTTTCCTTCCCCTCCAAAATTCCAGTTTGCATTCTCTTCTGCTCCCTTCAATGTGAATTGATAGTTAGAACCTGCTGGAGTGTCTGTGCGGTGATTCGATTACGATCCCTGATATACAAACTAGCAAAAAACAAAAAAAGCACCCGCAAGTCAGGCGTATTGCCTGCTCTTACGGGTGCTTCCCTCATAAGCCGTTCCATATGGGATTCGCCGAAATGGTCATCATGTCGAATCGAATCATTACCTTTTTCTAATATATTCCATACTTGTATTCTGGTCAAGTCCGATCGTCAAGCAACATGTTATAACGGGAGAACCCTTCCCGCATAAAGATAACCTTACTGTCCGACCAGGATGGCTTTCATCTCTTCCGTCAGGTCCTCTTCCGTCAGTATCATATAGATGTTCTCCCCGCGGGTGACATTCAATTTGATCTGATAGAGCGTATCTCTCTCTGTTTGATAACCGGACCTTTGACGTTGAAGCAATTCGTTGATAATTTTTTTATTTTTGGTAGCGATCTGTTTGTTGCCACTTAAATTCCCGTCCACATATTCTGACAGAGGGTACACCATCTGAGGATTTCCGGGACTGTTGATCTCCTGCTTTACAAATTGTGCGGAAGCCACCTCATCTACTGGAAATTCCAGTTGCTCGTATAATTTGTTCTCTTTGAGCCAGTGCAGTACCCTGGCATAGCTTGGTTTGATCTCAAAGTTCCACATCTCCTTGGGTTGAGAAGGGTCATTCGATGAGGAATCCTGATTCATTTCAGCTGATGCAAAAGACTGCCACGGAGAACGTTGTTCCTCGTAAGTCTGGTCCATAATGTCCTGTTTCAGCAATTCCTTGAATTCACGAACTTGATTCGGATTGCTAATATATACTTTTCGGTATGAACTAACCGTTGAGCGAATGCCAATACTTAGCGCGTCCTCATCCAGCTTATACGTATCAAATGTAAATTTTTTGTAAGCCTGAGACTGCTTCAGCGCCATCAATTCCTGACGAAATTCAGGTTCGGGAATGTAATATTTGCGTTTCATCACCTTGCCGTTATCCAGCTTGTAATTAATAAACACATACTCGTCATTACGCATACCAGGATTGATGGGATCATCCAGCAAAGACAGATCAGAATCCACGATCTTCTGATGAAGAGCAATAACGGCTTTCATATATTCAGAATCACTTGAATAGAAAGGATCGTCATCCATTTTCGATGAGACACCGTTAGTATAAGTGTATCTCTCTCCACCAAGCTTGATACTGTTAACCTTCTTCAACTCAGGCACTCTTGCAGCATATCCATTCCAACTGGCAACAGGCACGTACAGAATCAATCCGGCTACGATACCATATAAAGCCATCTTGGGCAGCAACTTGCTACTCCAAATCAACCACGTCTTGCGAATAATCATCTCGGCAACAATATAACCGACAATTCCACCGAGGATATATCCGAAGATTCCCCACCCCGATGATCCTCTTGGAGCAATAATGGTGAAGTAGGCTCCACTAATTAAAACCAGCGTAAACATTAAACCAAATCGGAATATGGGTTTAACAAGCGTAAACGTCACCGCTTGGGTAGCAGATTCCACTTGTCTCTTCGCATAGAATACGTAAGACAACGGGATGAATAGCAGTGTCAATATCGAATAAATAATGAGTTCCCAACCGATCACAGGAGCTCCACTAATCGAAGCCATGCGAAGAACTAAAGATATTTTTTCTGCATTTCGCCCAACCTCATCGTACGGATATCCAAGCAGGTAATGTTGAAGATGCAAGGAAAAAATGAACCATACAACAACAGGCAACAATAGAAGCGCATACACGGTGAGTCCCTGCAACACGGACTGTCCAATGCACATACCAACCACCACGGTCAGCATGAACATAAACAACGAGTAGATGCTCATACTGAGGCCCCACATCCAGATTGAACTACCTTCGAATATAAATGCGGGCTGATCCAGTGCTGCCCATACCCAGCCTGTAATGGCAGTCGTTATCCAGATCGGAAGCAGGATCATCATAAATCCTGTCAACAAATTAACGGTTAACAGATGCTTTCGGCGCAGCGGCAAACTGTGGAACAGATCTGAAGGTGCACCGGATTGCACATACCGAAACAGAAAAATGCCCGCAGCTACCGGGAACGTAATGGCAAACAGAATTTGCACTTCTCCATTCGCCTGAAACAAACTCGTAATCTTCTGTGGTATATCCCGATACTCTGTACCGATATGGAGCGGTAGCGAAAACAACAACGTGATCAGGTACAAGATGCCGATCCATCCATGCTGCCTGAAATTTTGGAACAGGATGCCCCGGTTACAGAACAATCGGTTGAATATCATATCCTGCATCCTCCATTTCATAGATAAATATTTCTTCCAACGTCAGCGGCAGCACATCCAGCAGATAGGGATCAAATGCACGGAATCGTTCCGTCACAACCTCGCGATTGCCTTTCACAATAAACAGGGATACACTTCCGCGCTTCTCTTCATGTAAAATATTCACCTGTTCGTCCATAGCCTTGGCATGATCAGGATGACGGAAAGCGACCTGAATTTTATGTGTATCAGCCTTCAGATCATCCAGATCTTTCTCTACGATAATCCGGCCCTTGTGCATGATGGCAACATGGTCGCATAGGTCTTCAATCTCGCGCAAATTGTGAGACGAGATCAGAATCGTCACCTGACGCTCCGCTGCTTCCTGGAACAGCAGATTTTTGATCTGCTGCCGCATGACCGGATCAAGCCCATCAATTGGCTCATCCATGAGCAGCACTTCAGGCATGCAGCTAAGTCCAAGCCATACGGCTGCCTGACGGCGCATGCCTTTGGACATGCGATGCAGTTTACGTTTCACGTCCAGTTTAAATACACTGCCGAGCTGTACAAAACGCTCCTCATTCCAGCGCGGATAAACTGAACGATAGAAGGCAGCCATCTGATGAATGGACGATTGCGGAAAAAAGTATGGCGCATCCGCCATAAAAATGGTACGTCCCTTGAGGTCCATATTTTCATATATTTCTTGTCCATCAATGCGAACCGTGCCGCTATCCTGACGATAGATGCCTGCCAGTATTTTGAGCAGCGACGTTTTGCCTGCCCCGTTGGAACCGAGCAAACCGTAGATCGACCCCTTATGTACTTGCATCGTGACGCCATCAACGGCTTTTTCCTGTTCAAATGCCTTAATGACCTGATTCAGCTCAATCATGAGGCTCCCCCTTCTCTATACGGGCCATCGCTTCCTCAAATAAAAGCGTCATATCGGCTTTGCTCAAACCGGAATATGAAGCTTCCGCAATCAGCTTCACCAGAGCGGCTCTGATTTCATCTCTCATGGCTGCATTTGGATGTTCCACGGACGATGATACGAAGCTCCCTTTTCCCTGCAATGAATAGATATAACCTTCACGTTCAAGTTCCCGGTACGCCTTCTGAATCGTATTCGGATTAACCGTGAGCTGCCCGGACAGTGTGCGAACGGAAGGCAACTGCTCATCGGGTTGGAGAACACCGTACACGATCATTTCTTTGATTTTGTCTACTAGTTGCTCATAGATCGCCTTACGGCTGCGTACATCCAATTCGAACATCCCGCACCTCCTCTCTATAAAAGTTGTAATACCCTATTGATGAACGATGACTGTATTTTGAAGTGTATGTATCCAACACTAAGGTGTATTAACTGTACTACTATTATTAATACAGTTAATACAGATTGTCAACCATTTACTTTGACTTCTTATATGATTCGCGTTAGGTTTATATATATGATTAAAGTGACATATAGGTAGTTAATAGTAGTTCTCTATTCTGTATAAAAGACGTAATTTCGGGGTTCAGTCTGGTTCGAGCTGGTTGTTACTGTTCGTTAAATCGCTCATCCCGCTAAATACGTTCAAAGCTTGTTCTGATCTTTCCCCTTCCGTTATGATGGAGAAGAACGTTGTGCTCGTTCACTGGTTCACGTGCTCGCTTCGCTCGTTGTCAGTACAGTTGTCACTCCGTCTGGCCTATGCGTACATATTTTATAGATGGCTTTATAAAAACCTCATGAGGGAGAATTCGGGATGAATGAACAGAAAAAGAATGATTCTATAGATCGTAATCGCCCAGAAACTTCAAGCGTGTCAAATAGCTTTGAAACAAACGCTACATCAGCAGCGACAAAGCGTGTATTAATCGTAACCGCTGTTGATGCGGAAAAAGAGGCTGTACTGCGCGGCCTGGGTGACCAAGCTGCTCACTTTGATGTAATTGCTGCGGGCGTAGGCCCTGCCTCGGCCGCAGCAGGAACCGCTGCCGCGCTGGCCTTTGCCTCAGCAGCTGCTGGCGCAAATACGCCGGCACAGGGCTCCGCTGCGCCAAGCGAACCCGATGCGGCACAAGCATCTGCCGCATCCTCAAGGCAGGGGCCCCTTGCCGGAACCGGACTGACCCCAGCGTACACGCTGGTGGTTAGTGCTGGCATCGGCGGCGGGTTCCCCGGCCGGGCGGACGTCGGCTCCCTCGTGGTGGCCGACGCCATGGTTGCCGCCGATCTGGGCTCGCAGACGCCAGACGGCTTCCTCAGCGTGGACGAGCTCGGTTTCGGCTCGTCCCGTGTGGCGGCGGACGCGGTGCTTGCCGCACGCCTGCGCCATGAGCTGCAGCGGGCAGGGCTCGCTGTCAGCGGTGGCACGGCGGTCACCGTATCCACGGCGACCGGAACTGCCGAGACGGCCGCGGAGCTGCTGCGCCGCGTGCCGGATGCGGCCGCCGAAGGCATGGAAGGCTTCGGCGTAGCAACTGCAGCCCAGCAGTTCGGCGTGCCAGCACTCGAACTGCGGGCTATATCCAACGCGGTCGGTCCACGCGACCGCGACGCCTGGCGCATCAAGGACGCCCTGGATGCGCTTCAGGCTGCAAGTTCCATTTTACGGGAGGTACTTACATCATGAAAATTGCATTTTCCCCTTGTCCTAACGATACATTTATCTTTCACGCCTGGGTGCATGGACTGATTCCTGGTGCACCTGAGCTTGATGTCCGTTATGCGGATATCGATATTACCAACGGCCTTGCGGCAAATCCGGATGGACCAGATACACCTGAAGTTATGAAAATATCCTATGCAGCACTGCCTTATGTGCTGAATGATTATGCGCTCTTGCCTGCGGGCGGCGCACTTGGCAGAGGATGTGGTCCGCTGGTTCTGACCGCTAACGGTACAACCGATCCAGCCTATCTCTCGGGACGCCGAGTTGCCGTGCCGAGCGAACGTTCAACAGCCTACCTGTTATTCCGTCTCTGGGCAGCACAAAATGTTCCCGGCGGTGTAGGCGAGATTGTCGTTATGCCATTCGATCAGATTATGCCTGCTGTCCGGGACGGCAAGATCGATGCCGGCTTGGTTATCCATGAGGCACGCTTCACGTACCAGAATTATGATCTCAAACTTATGACCGATCTCGGTAACTGGTGGGAAAGCGACACTGGCCTGCCAATCCCGCTGGGTGCAATCATCGCCCGGCGCAACCTGGATGCTCACGCTCTTGCAGGTTGGGCACGTGCCTCAGTGGAATACGCTTGGGCGCATCCGGATGAGTCCAAAGCATACGTCATGGAACATGCACAAGAGATGGACCCAGATGTAACTGCACAGCATATTGGCTTGTACGTTAACGAGTTCAGCGCCAACCTGGGCGATGACGGTTACGGAGCAATTACAGCGCTGCTTGGACGTGCGATGAAAGAAGGTCTTGTTCCCAAGTTCGATCTGGATTTGTTGCGGATCTAATTTGTCAGGCATCAATTCAGACAAATCAATGAGACTAGGCTGTGTCCAATTTCGTTTTTCTATTTTCTATTGGGGATAAATCTCAGCGAAAAGACAGAAAAACAGAATGAACGGTGAAATAACGTTTCTGTGATTCATTAGATTCCAGCACCTGTGGAATTCCGCATATTAACGTAACTCTAGTTCGTTAGATAATACGAAGGGCTGTCCTATAAAGTCATATTCATGACAGTAGGACAGCCCTTATTAATTTATTCAACAACACACCGAACCTATACAAAATGTTGATCCAAACACCATTATTCCGCTGCTACCGTGCGAATCATAACCCGAAGAGCATCCAGCATCATGGGAATGGGCAGTGACGGCACCGAAGGCTGAAGCACAGCCATCTCTGTTGAAGCCGGAAAATGTACAAATCCGGCACGAATCGGAAGCTGCTTCAACCGAATATGATCCAGCACCCGGTACATCGTATTGTTGCAAATATACGTGCCTGCCGTATTGGACACCGCAGCCGGGATGCCTGCTGCCCCCATGTTATTCACCATCGCACGAATGGGCAATGTGGAGAACAGACCGTCTGGGCTGCCTTCCACGATGAGCTCGTCCACGGGAAGCTGGCCTTGGTTGTCCGCATAGGAGCCAGGAGGAATGTCTTTGACGTTAACAGCAATCCGTTCAGGTGTAATGGCTGTCCTGCCTTTGGCCAAACCACAGGCGATGACGACATCCGGTTGATAGGATTCCATCTCTGCGATCAGCAGATCCGCACATTCATCGAAGTGCACAGGCAGCAGCACTGTTTTCAGCTCCGCTCCCTCTATCACTTCCTGCGCAAGTGCCTCCATCAGCTCTCCCGTTGGATTCACTGCATCCCCGCCAAAAGGTTCAAATCCGGAGATCAGAATTTTCACCATCGCTTTTCCACTCCTGTCTATTTACTCGGATTTGTAACGCAGGCCCCACTGCCCACGAATCGTGTCCATCAACTTCATGATTTCCAGGGATTCGTCCAGTTGGATCGTTCTGCTCTCCGTACGTCCTTCCAGAATGCAGCGCCCTGCTTCCTCCGCTTCAAACGCATATCCAATACACGTCCGGTCATCGGTAAATGTCTCCGGTTCGTCCAGACCGTTCACGTGCAGATAAGCTTCTTTGCCTGCCAGGAAAAGTGGTAAACGAATGTACCCTTCCGTGCCATATATGACCGCTTCGTTACTCAAGTTAAGACGAATGGCCCCATTCAGCGATGCAGAACGTCCTTCGGAATAAGACAACAGTACGGAGAACTGTTCGTCCACACCCGTCTGTCCAATGTTCGCCGTACTCCACACATGCTGAGGCTGCTCGCCAAAAATCATGGACGCGAAGGAGATCGGATATACCCCAGCATCAAGCAGAGCACCTCCACCCAGATCCGGATTGAGCAATCTGCCTTCCGGCTCCCAACCTACACGAAAGCCAAAGTCTGCTTTGACCAAACGTACCTCGCCGATTCTTCCTTCCGCAATCCATGCTCTCGCTTGGGTAATTGGTGGCAGAAAGCGTGTCCACATGCCTTCCATAAGAAAAAGATTGCGCTCACGAGCCTTCTCCACCAGTTGCTCCAGCTGACGGGCATTCATCGTAAACGGTTTCTCACAGAGTACTGCTTTGCCCGCTTCCAAACAAGCAAGCACATTTTCCTTATGTAGCGGATGCGGTGTTGCCACATAAATAATATCCACTTCAGGGTCCTGAAGCATCTCTTCATATGAACCGTAAGCGCGTGCAAAACCATATTCAGCTGCAAACTTCTCTGCGCTTCCGGATGTTCGTGAACCCACCGCCGCTTTTACAGCGTTTCCGGCATGCTCCAGATCTCGGGCGAACTGGGATGCAATCCATCCTGTACCCATAATGCCCCAATTCACCTTATCCCGTCCAACAACTTTCGTCATCGTAAAGCCTCCCCTGATATCAACATATTTTAAAAAGATCACGATCTCGATTAGGCCAACACGGAGTCTTCTTTATTTTACCAAAAAGAAGCGCTTGCGTCAGACCCGTTTCATCTCTTACATTCCATGCTCTAAGTTCAATGATCTAATTGAGATTCACTCTCATTTCAATTTTTTCGTATTTTTGCTAAGATGATTGCAGATCACGGATGAAAGGACGACCCGACTTTGTCCACACTTTTAACCATTGATAAACTAGTAAAACGTATCGGTTTAACCGAGCAGCGTATTTTATTTGAACATGTGAACGCAGAAGTGGATCAGGGAGAACGTATTGCCATACTCGGTGCATCCGGCCAAGGGAAGAGCACATTGCTCCGCATTCTCGCCCTGCTGGATATTCCTGATGAAGGAGACCTGATCTGGAAAGGAATTTCTTATCGGGATTCGGACCCTCGTATCTGGCGTACACGCATGACTTACGTCGCACAGCAGGCTGTCATGCTGGCAGGCAGTGTGGAAGATAACCTGAAAACAGTGCATCTGCTTCACAGGCAGCCATACGATCAGGACCTCGCCCGCCGCCTGCTTGCAGGGATGGGATTGGAGAATCTTGATATTCATAAGCGGGCCATCGACCTCTCCGGTGGGGAGAAACAGCGCATAGCCCTAATCCGTTCCATGATGCTGCGTCCTGAGGTCCTGCTGCTGGATGAAGTGACTGCTTCCCTGGATCGGACCAACGCACGCCTGGTGGAAGAGCAATTGACCCGCTGGAGCCAGCAGGAAGGTACTTCGCTCGTCTGGGTTACCCATGATCAGGAACAGGCACAATCATTCAGTACAACCACCTGGTTTATGGGCAATCAGACACTGCTGGAACGCCAGCCGACAGCTCATTTTTTTGACAATCCGGCCACTGACTTGGCCAGACAATTCATTATGCACCCTGCCCCTGCGGCAGAATAAGGAGAAATCATGTCACTCATCGCTTTGAGTTTTACCATTATATTTGTGATGGTCACTATGCTCATCTCTGTCTGGCAGAAGCTTGATCTGGAAAAGGATATTGCTATAGGCACCGTTCGTTCCGCTGTACAGCTGTTGCTTGTCGGATATGTACTTCAATTTATATTTAACTCGGACCACCCCGTTCTTATCATTGCCATTGTCGGATTCATGATAATAGTAGCCTCCATTAATGCTGGCAAACGCGGCAAAGGACTTCGCTGGATTTCCTTGTATATTGCGGCTGCCATTACAGTTACGGAGCTGCTCATGATGGGACTGTTGTTGGGACTTGGGATTGTAGAGCCTACTCCCCAATACATTATTCCATTGAGTGGGATGACCATCGGTAATGCCATGGTAGTGTCCGGGCTGTTCCTGAATCAGATGAAACGCGAGGTCGAGTCCTCCAAAGGAGAGATTGAATCCCTGCTTGCTCTGGGCGCAACGCCAAGACGTGCTTTTCAGGACGTATTGAAACGTTCTGTAAAATCCAGTATGATCCCCACGATCGATGGCATGAAAACGGTAGGACTTGTACAGCTTCCTGGCATGATGACAGGCATGATTATTGCGGGTGCTGATCCGGTTGAGGCCGTGCGTTACCAGATTCTGATCGTGTTTGCTTTTACAAGCTCAGCCGCCATTACCAGCATCCTTCTCAGCCTGATGACATACCGACAATGGTTCACATCGGATATGCGGCTGCGTTCGCTATGACATATCAACCTCGTCAGGAAAAGAGGTCACACCATGTTAACCCATCCAAGCACTAATAATAATCGGAATGCCACCCACATGTTGACCCAACCAGATCAGCCAAAACGCACTGATGAATCCATGACACGAACGGAAATGGATGCTTTTCTGAACGATGCGCTGCTCGAACTTCGTCAGGCAGAGCTGGTTACTGTGAATACGCATTGGCAATGGAGTCAAACTAAGCTTCCTCACCATACCTTTGTTTACATGCACAAATTCACGGGCAAGCTGGTAGCGAATGGCATCGAATCCCTTGTCACTCGTAAATCCGCCTTCTTGTCTACACCGGGAAACTCTCTTGAGCTTTTCTCTGATGCGGGCCATGAGATTGAATTGTATATCATTCATTTCGATCTGTTTCGGGTTGCTGAGAAAACGGAAGAACGGCGAATATATGAGCGAGAGCTTGGTTCACCTGTAACAGGGTGGATTCAAGGCCCTTACTATGGGATACAGCGAATTGCCGCACAATTAACAACTGAAGCTTCACAGACCAGCCTGAAAGTGCAGCTGCTTCTGACCGATCTGCTTCATACGCTCTGGCCGCAGGAAGGTCAGGTGCATGCGGAAGGACAGGACGAGCCTGAGCATTGGCTCAGATCAACCTTACAGTACATGCGGGAAAACTATATGAACGAAATCAAGCTGGAGAAGCTGGCCGAACTGGCAGGTATGCATCCGTCGTATTATTCACAGCTGTTTAAGAGCCGGATGCAGAAAAATCCTATCGAATATATCACTCATTTACGAATGAATCGGGCCAAGGAATTGCTCATGACTTCAGATCTGCGTATTCGTGATGTAGCCCGCCAGGTAGGCTATCGGGATGAATTCTATTTCAGCCGCCGGTTCAGGAACCATGCCGGTTATGCGCCTACTTCCTATGCCAAGCAGGTACATCGAAATATCGTCTCACTCTCCTATCCATACACCGATCACCTGATGACACTTGGCATCACACCATGTGCAGCGCAGATCCAAGGCCATCTGCCCCATGTTCCCAAATCGTTGACATTGCCATTCCATGCCTATGAGCCGTGGGAACAGGGACGCCAAGCATTCCTTGACGTGAATCCCGATTTGATTCTGACCAAGGACAACGCAGCCGCTAAAGCGATGGAACATATCGGAGATGTCGCTCCAATCATCACCGTCCCTTGGAATCAGACAGACATGTTTGGTCATTTGCAGAAAATAGCCTCTATCGTGGATCGTACTCAAGCGGCTAAGGAGTGGCTGGATCGGCATGAGCGTAAGGCGGAGCGGGCTCGCAAAAAGATCAGGGAGACAGCGGGTCAAGTCACCGTCGCGATCTGTACCTTAACTGCAAAAGGACCGCGTATGTACAGCAATCGCAACTTCGGTCATGTATTTTACCGCAGCCTGCATCTGTCACCTCCAGATCGAATTCAGAAGGAACTAACGGGCAAACCTGCCGGTGTGGGATTCAATTGGATGTCTTTCACGCCTGGAGAATGGGACGGCCTCGAAGCGGATGTGCTGCTGATTGCGGTTACGTCCATGCACGAACGTACTACTCTGTTGCAGCAGATTACTGTTGATCCGTTGTGGAAAAACTATCCTGCGGTAAAAGCTGGACGTGTGCATGTCATAGACTGGAATTCATGGGTGGTATATGCTCCGTATTCCATCAACATCCAGCTCGATGAAGCGCTCTCTATGTTGACGAACAAACCAGCATTTCTGTAATCTAAAAAATGTCCATCTCTAGAATCTTAATTTATGCCATGTACGGGCCTGAATTAAGATTTTATAATGTTCACTAATTGATAATGATAATCAATAACAACAGCAAAGCGTTGTTGGTACCAAAGGAGTGACCCGCATTCAACATCCGGGACTATCACAACGTCCGTCCAAATCAAGAAAATCCGCAGTGACGGTTGGCCTGATGTTTTTGGCGGCCATTGCCACATTGCTGCTTAGTATGTTTGTCGCCATTTCTCTTGGTGCCAAGGGGCTGACACTGGAGACCGTATGGACTGCCATATTTCAGTACAACCCGGCTTTGACGCCGCATCAGATTATTCACGAGCTACGGTTGCCACGTGTCATTGCTGCTGCTGTCATTGGCGCAGCCTTTGCTGTGGCCGGAGCGCTCATGCAGGGAATCACACGTAATCCGCTGGCAGATACCGGCATTCTGGGGATCAATGCAGGCGCTACCTTTGTCGTGGCGCTCAGCTTTGCCTTCTGGCCGGGATTGCCTTACGGATGGATTATGTTCCTGTCATTTGCAGGGGCTGTGCTTGGCACGCTGCTCATTTTCCTGCTGGGAATGGCGGCCCCTGGAGGACTGACATCCATCAGGCTTACCGTTGCGGGTGCCGTTATTGCAGCCATGCTGAGTTCGCTCAGCACTGGTGTCGCCATATATTTTGACTTGAGCCAGGATTTGGCCTTCTGGTATGCGGGTGGTTTCGGGGGAATTGAATGGCGGCATCTGAAGCTGATTCTGCCTGTTCTGCTCGTTACTCTCGTGCTTACTTTGCCTATGGCCCGTCGGATATCTCTCATGTCGCTAGGAGAAGAAGTTGCGATTAATCTCGGAATCAATCTCCGTTGGACCAGGCTGTTTGCCTTGACGGCGGTTGTTGTGCTGGCTGGCGTATCCGTTTCTGCTGTAGGCTCGATCGGCTTTGTTGGGCTGGTCATTCCACATATTTCTCGCAAATTGGTTGGCGTGGATTATCGACTCATCATTCCGATGTCCTCCCTGCTCGGGGCTGTCTTGCTGGTGCTCGCCGATCTGGGATCACGTATTGTGAACCCGCCTCAGGAACTGGCAGTAGGCATTATGGTCGCTTTTGTCGGTGTACCCTTCTTCCTCTATCTGGCCCGTAAAGAAAGGAGGGCCCTATAGCGATGAACACCAATACACCTTCACGAGGCAAACGTTCCATAGCGGTCAGCGTTACGCTGCTCTGCATCGCCTGTGCCGTTATCGTTATCAGCCTCAACTCGGGAACAATTCGTCTGTCCCCAATAGCCGTGCTTCACACCCTGCTTGGCTATGGTACGCCGGATGATCAGATTGTATTGTTCGACTATCGACTGCCACGCATTCTGGTCACTGTACTCGCCGGAGCGGGACTCGGTGCGGCTGGTGCAGCACTGCAAGGCATTACACGCAATCCATTGGCCGATCCGGGCATCCTCGGCTTGCATGCAGGAGCAGCTTTTGGATTGATGGTATTCGTAAGTTTCTCCCATTCCATGAATGGCTCAGTTGCCTTGCTGATTCCGTTGTTTGCTTTTGCAGGCAGCGTCGTTGCGGCGTTGATTATCATGCTGCTATCCTATGACCGACATAACGGAGTATCCCCCATTAAACTTATTCTGGTCGGCATTGCCGTAGCAGCCGGTTTCCATGCCCTGACGCTCTATCTGTCCCTGCGTTTGGATGAAGACACCTATTCCTTCGCCGCCCGCTGGCTGGCAGGTAGCGTCTGGGGCAGAGACTGGGTTCATGTTCAAGCGCTGCTTCCATGGATTGTGCTGTGCATCTCGTACATATGGAGCCGATCCAAAACGCTGGATGCCTTCAATCTGGGAGATGCTGCCGCGACCAGTATTGGTACACCCGTCAGATCCCAACGTGTTATTTTGCTATTGTGCACGGTAGCATTATCTGCCGTCAGTGTGTCCATGGCTGGCGGGATCGGATTCATTGGTCTGGCGGCGCCGCATCTGGCCCGCAGACTGGTTGGCCCAATGCATCGCCATCTGATCCCAGCCGCAGGACTCATCGGCATGGTGATCCTGGTTGCCGCCGATACGGTTGGGCGAACGATCTTTCAGCCCAATTCCATTCCGGCAGGTGTTGTGGTCGCGGCGATAGGCGCACCTTACTTTTTATACCTGTTGGTACGAACCAAGTAATGGCTTTATCGGAACAATCCGAATAATTCACCGGTACACCCAACATAAAAACGACATCCATGAGATGTTCAAGGAGATTGAGATTACCCATGTTAAAGAAAAACCTTATGCTCTTCATGAGCATCTGTCTGGTGCTTGTACTCGCAGCCTGCGGGAACGCCAATAATTCATCCTCTGCGTCGGAAGGTTCTACTACGGACACTTCGAACGCTACACAGGATACCAATTCCGCTTCCGGGGATCAACGCATCGCATCCATGTCGATCCATCTGACCAATGACCTGCTGTCCCTCGGCATTACACCGGTTGGTTCGGTGATCGGCGGGGAAGCCAAAGCCTTCCTGTCCCATGTTGCTGACCGTCTTCAAAATACAACACCGCTCGGTCCCGTTAAGGACCCGGACATGGAAGCCTTGCTTGCCCTGAAACCAGATGTCATCTATCTGGACGAAGAATTTTCCGGTGATGATATTGCCAAATTCGAGAAAATTGCTCCTGTACACGTCTTCAATCTGGATGATGGCACTTGGCGCGACCACCTGAAAGACATTGGTAAACTGGTCAACCGCGAGAAAGAAGCAGAGCAATACATTCAGGATTATGCAACTGAAACGGAAGAAGTGAAATCCCTGATTCACGATACAATCGGTGACGGCACCGTAATGGCTATCCGTGTTACCGCCAAAGAATTGCGTGTATTCAGTACACGCCGTCCAATGGGCCCGATTTTGTATGAAGATCTGGGGTTAACTCCAGCTAAAGGCATTGAGGAATTCGATTCGTCCAAACCCTATCAAGTTGTTTCACGTGAAATACTGCCGGACTTTGATGCAGATGCGATCTTTGTTGTTGTGAACTCGGATGATGAAGCTCAGAACATGTTCAAAGAGCTGCAAAACAATCCGATCTGGCAAGGACTGAAGGCTGTCAAAGCAGGTCATGTCTACCCGATCGGTGCTCAACCTTGGCTGGACTATTCTTCGATCGGCAATAAAATGGCCATGGATGAAGCCAAAGAAATGTTTTCTAAGAAATAAAATGATCCTTACGCACAACATTTAAAAAACACCAAAAAACCTCTCTTTGTAGATAGGAACAGAGTCAGCTAACATGCTCTCTTCATCCACTCAAAGCAGAGGTTTTTTTGTATCCAACCTGGTATGCCTGTAGGTAAAAGTCCGTCGGCATGGCCTGATCACAAGGTACAAACGACGATTTCAACTTCCGTTTCCGCAAAAGCATCCTGAATAATGCCCCTCACCTTATCCCACTTCAACCTGTCCAGCCCGCAGCCGATTTGCGGCATCGCCAGTTTGTTGAGCCCATCTCTAACGCATATGTCACGCATGGATTCAACGGCTCGGGTAAACGATGGATAGGTCGGTTTGTTCGAAAACTTGGCCTTGGTGACCAAATTCAGAGTACGTCCTACCGGATAACATTGTCCGATCTCAAGTGGCTCCTGCTGCGCCTGCTCCTGGAGAACTTCCAATCCAAATCGCTGGCGAAACTGTACAGCAATTCCTGCACCCATCCGGGCATCTGCGGAAATACAGTGTGCAAGCGTGTAGGTATCATCCATGGCGAATAAATCCTGCTGTATTTCGCGAAACTCCATATTTGTCCTCTTCCCCCTTACACCTTTTACTTTTCCAACTTCTCAATTCACTTTCCCGCCAAATGATCCTCAAACGCCTTGAGCGTTTTCTGTCCTGCTGACCGGTCCAATACGGCAAATACGATTCGTTCAAAGGAATGCCTGAAGTTCTCTTCCACCAATACATCATGGAAATACTTCGCTACGTCCGCCGGATCATTCCTGAATACTCCGCAGCCATATGCACCTAGTACAATGGTTCGATGTCCATGCAGCGCGGCCACGTCCAGAATATAGCGAATGCGCCCTTTCATGACGGACTCAATCTGCTGATCATCGGCATCTTCCCGTTCTCTCACCACTCCCGCATTTACAGCAGGCGCTGTAATGAATGACGTCAGATAGTATTTGTCGAGCAGCCGATCCTCGTCATCACGGATCACCGGAACAGCAGGCGAATAGATCATGTAATCCGAGTACAGACAAGATCGCTGCTTGCGATTATAATCATACATTTCGTTCATTTGGGCGACACATGGGTACAGTCCCGTAGCCCGGGCCAAGCTTTCCTCCTGTGCCTGGCTGCCTCCAAGGAAGCCGCCACGGGGTTTTTCGCCGATGCAAAGTTCAGGCAAACGACATCTTTCCTTCCTTCATCCACAGAAAGACGTGAAGCGGCTGCGAGCGTGGTCTCGCTCGTAACCTCGATGCGAACGGCTGAAGCTTCGGCGGAAGGTTGCAGCTGAACCATTTCTTTACTTCGTTTTTCTCGAAGAGCGATAAGCTCCGTCGGACGATATAAGACCGAATCTCGGATCGCTCGCTGTAAATCCATACCGATCTGAACCCTGCGATCATACCCGTTCACGTATTCTCCTTCTTCCAGAATAGCCAACGTCTGATTGGCGATTTGGGATCGTTTGGACCGTGGATTTGTGCTATTGAAGCCTGTTGTTTTACTGTGATTGTTGTTCTGAATATTGTTCCTATATTGTTGATCGTTCATCTTCATCACTTCCTATATTTTCTCTAAGGCGGGTGAGGATCTCACCCAGCCAGTTGGTTCCCCGCCACGTTTTTCTATTACGGATGCGCGGGTCTTCTTCTGCCAATCCAACACCCCAAATGCGGTCATCCGGGCTTGCCTCCACAAGGGTCGTTCCGCGGGTGGCGAGCAGCGTGGTCAGCAGTTGTTCGTTTTGGGTGAATTTGGCTTCGTTGCCCTCATAGACAATACGTTTGCACTCCGCTTCCCATACAGTCTGGTCAAATCCTGTGACCTGTCTGCCCAGCTTTTTTTGTACAGATGCGGAGCTTGCTTTCAGGATCTTATCTGCAATAATCTGATCGCCGAACAGCAGTGCTTTCTGATGCATCATGTATTGCTCTGCACTCGTGTAGTGAACGCCACTCACGGTAAAATCCGCCGGGTGCCACTGTGAGAACGGAGACGCTGTACGCCAGAAAAATGTAAACTTCTCCATCGATATTCCCTCCTAACTTTATGGGGCCAATCTTTCTGGGTTCAGTCTGTATAAACGGGATGGGCGATGTCCAGCATTCCCTGTATACTCCCCCGTTTCGATGACCCAATCGGCGATTTTGCGCCGGAAGGCGGCAGCCAGCAGTTTTTTGCCACTGATGGTCTCGTATACTTTCTGAAGAGCAGTTAGCGTGAATGTCTCCGGCATCAAATTGAAAGCAATATCCGTATACTCCACCTTCGCCCGCAGACGTTCCAGCGCGTAGTAAATGATCTTCGCATGATCAAAAGCAATTCGTTGAACCTCATTCACGGTAATATTGCTGCTGCGCACTCTGCCTTCCAACGTTTCCTTCGTCTCAATGACAGCCGACAATTCCTCTGTTCCATTGGTCAAAATCAATTGCACCCTGCGCTCCGTCACACGTCCACGCTCATGGATATGGCGTTTCTCCTCCAGAAGCCGCTGCTCCATTCGGAACCAGTCTGCTTCGCTGGCATCGTCGCCAGCCTGAAGTTGCAGTTCGCTGCTGTCGACCAGCGCCATGTAGGAACAGCTGATTACACGCGTACGCGGATCACGATGCACATCTCCCCAGGTATACAGCTGCTCCAGGTAAATATCATCCAGTCCGGTTTCGGTGAACAGTTCCCGCCTAGCGGCATCTTCCAACGATTCCTGCATGGAGACAAACCCACCCGGAAGAGCCCACTGACCCATATAGGGATGACCACCACGACGGATCAGCAGCAACTGGAGCTCAGGTTCTGCAAGCTTACGATAGTTCTCCTGCGTTTCACTTCGTATTGTAAATACCAACATATCCACCGTAACGGAGGGACGTTCGTAATCGCCCGCGTCATAGTTTTCAAGAAACTGTTGTTCACTTATATTCACGTGATTCTGATGATCTAATGGATTTTGATCAGAATTACCTGCATGTGTCATTTCGAAAGACCCCATTCTGTTATTAACATTTTGTTATTAACAATTAGATAATAACAATCTAACATATCTTTTTGCCCTCGGTCAATATTTCCAATTAGGAATAAATTTGTTGTTTTTTTTAATACAAATGTGTTATTTTATTTTAAAACACTTGTGTTAGAAAAGGTGGGACAATGAAACGAATCGCATTATTGGATATTCTCAGAGGTTTTGCCATTATCGGAACATTGGGGACGAACATCTGGCTGTTTGCAAACTTAGGTGATCTGAACAAAATGTTTAGTAATCCGCTTGAGCCGTGGTGGAGTTCAGGGGACCAACTGCTGCAAACGATGATGCTGCTGCTGGTCAATGGCAAATTTCTCGGACTGCTCACGCTACTCTTCGGGGCTGGCATGGAGATGAAGCGGCAAAAAGCCCAGCGTGAAGGCTATACTTGGCCTGGTGTCTACATCTGGACATGCGTACTTTTGCTGATTGATGGTCTGCTGCATTACACGCTGGTCATGGAATACGATGTTCTGATGAGTTATGCCATTACAGGCATGATCGTCTCCTTCATCATTAATCGCTCCCGTCGTTTCATTCTGATCATGATGGGTATCACAGGTGGCGTGCATCTGATTGGGATTACCGGAATTACGGCATTATTGGCGATGGAATCAGGTTCAGCCTTCAATGGCATGGACACGATCACCGGTCTATACGCCTCGGGAACGTGGTGGGAGCAAGTGATGTTCCGCCTTAGCAACTTCGGTTTCTTCCGCACGGAATCCATTGCCATCATTCCACTCAATGTGTTCCTCTTCCTGCTGGGAGCGCTGCTTATGCGGGCCCAAATATTCTCAGATCATGATTCCGGGCGCCTCAAACGTCGTAACTTAATGATTGTGGGACTTGCCGCAGGCATTCCTCTTAACCTACTTCTACTGGTTCCTGGTGGTATTATGGACCTATTCGTCCGTTATATTAGCGCTCCCGTGCTTACTCTTGGTTACTTGGGACTGATTGCTTATATGATGAACAAAAATATATTCCCTCGCCTCTTTAACCGTTTTGGCGAAATCGGCAAGATGGCTCTGAGCTGCTATATTTTGCAGAATATAATCGCCTCCGCCCTCTTCTATGGATGGGGTCTTGGACTCGGTGGACAGCTTTCCTCCCTGTTCATTTTGCTAATGTGGGCCAGCATCTGTGTAGTGTTAATGATCTTCTCCCACTTCTGGCTGCGCAGATTTCGTCAAGGTCCGGTCGAGTGGGTATGGCGTAAGTTGTCCATCTCACCTGCAGCTAAAGACACTTCACGTTCCACCCCCATGTAACCTTTGTTTCATATGTAAAATGCTCAAAAAAAGGATAGGTTTGCGGATTAATGCTCCGTTGCCCTATCCTTTTAATTTGATTTTGATGTTAAAAATATGGAAGTCACCAATCATCCTTGTAATCAAAAATAAAATAACAACTTCACTTGACGATATGTCAAATGAAACTTATCATTTAGTTAGTCGACTAATCAAAAGGATGGAAGCGCTTATGAAATCAGCTCGAAATGAACGGTTAATGGGCCAATTATCAGAACTCGTCAAGCTACAGCGTTACAAGGTTCATGAGAAGCTCGTCAACCACCCTGAGTTATATCCTGGACAACCGCCGCTGCTGTTCCAGCTTGAACGGGAAGATGGTCAGACTCAGAAACAACTGGCTGAACAGCTTCGCCGCGCCCCTGCAACGGTAACGGTAATGCTGAAACGTATGGAAAGCTCGGGGTTTATACGGCGTGAAGCTGACCCGAAGGATCTGCGTAGTCTGCGTGTCTATCTGACCGATCAGGGCCGTGCTGCGCTTAAGGAACTGAGAGAAGTATTCCAGGAGCTTGATCGCCAAGCCCAGAAAGATTTTACACCTGAAGAATCGCAACTCATGGCAGCGCTCGCCCAGCGCATGGTTCAGAATCTGCGAGACTATTAATTGAGATTCATCTATCTTCATCAATATTTGCAACATGATTATTTCATATCGAATGAGGTGATTTTTCCCATTGTGGACGTTAAAACGATTTCTTACCCCGTATAAGTCAGCGGCCATTCTTGCTCCGCTGCTCATGGTCCTTGAGGTTGCCATGGACCTGCTTCAACCCAAGCTGATGTCCAGCATTGTGGATGATGGTGTTCTTGCAGGGAACCTGTCCCACATCGTGACTACAGGTTTATTTATGCTTCTTTTTGCGTTAATCGGATGGGTTGGCGGTGCAGGCTGTACGCTGTTTTCAAGCAAAGCTGCCGTTGGATATGGCACTGATCTGCGCCAGGAATTGTTTGATCATATCCAGAAGTTCTCATTCCGTAATCTGGATACCTTCCAGGAGGGCTCGCTTATCACTCGCCTGACGAGTGATATCACCCAGATGCAGACCTTTGTACAGATGCTTCTGCGTATGTTTATCCGTTCGCCGATGCTGATTATCGGCAGTATTATTATGGCGTTTACGATCAGTGTCAAACTGGCGCTCATTCTCATTTTGTCCGTGCCGATTCTGTTTATCATCTTATATATCCTGATATCCGCTTCCTATCCGCTGTTCGCCAGCGTTCAGAACAAACTCGACAAGGTGAACGCGGTTCTTCAAGAGAATCTGGCCGGCATTCGTGTCGTCAAAGCTTTTGCACGTGCGCGTCAGGAGAAGAAACGTTTCCAACAAGCCAATGAAGATTATACCCATACGGCAGTGAAAGCCTGGCGCATCGTATCTCTGAATGCACCGGTATTAAGCCTGATGCTGAATGCAACCATTGTAGCGGTGCTGTGGTTTGGGGGCTTTCAGGTAGTAGGAGGCGATATTGCCGCCGGAGATTTGATTGCTTTTATCAACTACGTAACGGTTGTACTCTCGTCGCTCACTTCAATCGGCATGATGATGATGAGCTTCTCCCGCGCCAAAGTATCTGCAACACGCATCAACGAGGTGCTTCACACCCAGCCTGATATTCAATCGGGAGATGATATGTCTCGTAAAGGAGCAGGTCAGGTGGAATTCAAGGATGTCTATTTCCGCTATGATGGAGAACATACCCTCTCTGGAATTACACTGACGGCTCGGCCGGGAGAAAAGGTAGCTCTGCTCGGCTCTACAGGATCAGGCAAAACATCACTTGTACAGCTGATCCCCCGCTTGTATGATGCCTCACAGGGTGAAGTGCTCGTGAATGGAGTGAACGTGCGTAACTGGGATCTCCAGGATCTTCGCAGCCGTGTGTCCATCGTATTACAGGAATCCATCCTGTTTAGTGGCAGCATCCGGGATAACATCTGCTTCGGCAGACCTGATGCAACGGAGGCTGAACTACGTGCCGCAGCTCAAGCGGCGGCGGCTGATGATTTTATTATGAATCTGAAAGATGGATATAACACGGAGTTGGGCCAGCGTGGGGTCAATCTCTCAGGTGGGCAGAAACAGCGGATTTCTATTGCCCGTGCCCTGCTCATGCAACCGGAGGTTCTGATTCTGGACGACAGCACCAGTGCCGTTGATCTGCGTACCGAAGCAAGCATTCAGAAGGCGCTGCATTCACTAATGAAAAATAGTACGACCTTCTTGATTGCACAACGGATCTCTTCTGTAAAAGATGCAGACTGTATTTACGTGCTTGATGAAGGAGAGATCGTGGCAAGTGGTACACATGAACATCTCATGGCCCATTCGCCACATTACCAATCCATCTATTATTCGCAGCAACGGAAGGAGGATGTTCAATTTGGCTAAAAACGCTTCTTCCTCCAACCATCAGACCGTTGTCCCACCGATGATCGGAAGACCCGGGCCACCCGGCCGAGGTCCGGTTCCCAAAGTAAGAGCCAAGAACGCCCGGCACGCCATCATTCGAGTGTGGTCATACATGGGACGTCATCGTAAAGGGGTTATCACCGCTCTGGTACTGACGGCTCTTGGAACGTTACTTAATCTGGCAGGACCTTATCTGCTCGGCCGTGCGGTTAATGAACATATCGTTCCCAAAATTACGGACGGTCTGTTGAAAGACTGCATGTTATTGCTGACCGTATACGTTCTCGGCTCGTTCATGATGTGGGCTCAATCCTATGTCATGATCGGTGTCTCTCAACTGACTGTGAAGGATTTGCGCCATGCTCTATTTTCACGGCTGCAGCAGCTGCCGATCAGCTTTTTTGACAAAAATCAGAGCGGAGATCTGATGAGCCGGGCTACCAATGATATCGATAACGTGTCCACGACACTGAATCAAAGTGTAACTCAACTGATGTCCAGCGCCATCTTGCTGGTTGGCTCCCTGTCGATTATGTTAGCCCTGGATGTCCGTCTGACACTGCTCAGTCTGATCACGGTTCCCCTGATTACGATCGCCACTCGGCTGATCGCTTCTAGAACACGAAAACATTTTACCGCCCAGCAAAAGTTGCTTGGTGAGCTTAATGGCTACGCCCAGGAAACCATTGCCGGACAAAAGGTGGTTGCAGCCTATAACCGCCAGGAGCAGGCACAAAAACATTTTCAGAATTTGAACGAAAAGCTTCGCACTTCCAGTACCCAAGCTCAAAGCGTATCAGGTCTGGTCGGGCCAACGATGAACGTTATGAACAATATCGGCTTTGCCATACTGGCAGCCGTAGGTGGATGGATGGCTTATCATGATCTGACGTCCATCGGGCTGATTGTAAGTTTCCTTGCTTACTCCCGCCAGATTGAGCGGCCCATCAATGATTTGGCGAACCAGTACAATCTGATTCAGGCAGCTATAGCAGGTGCCGAGCGCGTATTCCACATTATTGATACACCAAGTGAATACGTGGAAGAACAGAAGAAACAACTGCAGCAGATTCAGGGTAAAGTTGTATTTGAAGATGTATCCTTTGGGTATAACTCCGAGAGGGAGATCTTGAAAAAGGTCAGCTTCACCGCCAAGCCAGGCGAGATGATTGCACTTGTCGGCCCGACTGGGGCGGGTAAAACAACGATCATCAACCTACTGCCTCGTTTTTACGAGATTACGGGTGGACGAATTACCATTGATGGCTGTGACATCTCCGAACTGGAGAAAGATCAGCTAAGGCGCGAACTTGGCATTGTGTTACAGGATGCCTATCTGTTCTCCGGTACCATTCGGGACAATATTGCCTACGGCAAACCGGATGCAACGGACGAACAGATCCAGCAAGCGGCGAAGTTGGCAAATGCCCACTCCTTCATCCGCAAATTATCGCAGGCTTATGATACCCCGATCATTTCTGGTGGCAGCAATCTGAGTCAGGGACAGCGACAACTATTAACCATCGCTCGTGCTATTCTCGCTGACCCTGCAATTCTTATTCTGGATGAAGCGACCAGTAGCATCGACACACGCACCGAAATGCAGATTCAGGAAGCGATGCGCACCTTGATGAAGGATCGCACCAGCTTCGTCATTGCCCACAGGCTGAGTACGATTCGTGAAGCCGATCAGATCCTGGTTATTGATGACGGCAAGATCGCCGAACGAGGTAGCCATGATGAGTTGATGCAACAGCAAGGTTTCTATTATCAGTTGCATCAGGGACAGCTTACCTGATTGGGTTCGTGTTCATTGATGATTAAAACACAGAAACACAACAAAAACGCCGCAAAACGGTTCTTCTGGAACCCAAATGCGGCGTTTATTTATTATTAGAATTATGCCCCCATAGGTAAATAAAGGGTGAATGTTGAGCCAATCCCTATTTCACTACGAACGGTAATTCTCCCATGATGATCCTGGACGATTTTCTGACAGAGTGCCAGCCCAAGTCCAGTACCTTCTTCCTTGGTCGTATAAAACGGATTAAAGATCGTAGCCAGAGAATTCTCCGGGATACCGCTGCCCGTATCGGTAATCGAGATAAGCGCTTTATCTCCATCATGTAACAGATCAATATGCACTTCACCCGGGTCTTCCATTGCTTCAAAAGCATTGCGGATCAGGTTAATCAGGACCTGCACGATCTTGTCCCGATCCATGTTGACCACAACTGGTTCAACAGTCATTTCAAGTGTAATCCGATGCCCTCGCGATGCTGCATCCGATTCGGTTAAAGACATGACTCGTTCAAGACAATGGGCCACTCGTTCGGGCTTCATGTGATTGGCCTGTGGTTTGGAAAACTGTAAAAACTCGGCCGTCAGATCCGTTACCCGTGCTACCTCACCCATAATGACCTCATACCACGGTGCTATATTAAATGCCTGTCCTCGTGATAACTGCAAGAATCCTCGAATGGCAGTGAGAGGATTACGGATTTCATGAGCCATGCCAGCCGCAAGCTCACCTACAGCCCGTAGTCTTTCCGAGCGGAAAACCTCTTCTTCATTTTTCAACCATTTGCTGCGCTGCTGCTGAAAAAAACTGTCCTCCGCTACCGTAATAAAGTGCTGCAACGTCTCGGACATTCCCGGATATAGGGAAATGCTGTAGTTTACTTGTAAGCCCCTTAACTCCCCGGACAGCAGTGACACCATGCGTTCTTCGATATTTTGTATTTCAGGCAAAACGACAGCATACCGATCTCCCGCATACCGAGATACGCCATATGCATCTGCAAACTGTTTCGAAACACTCTCGCCTGTCGCTTTGATTACATGACTCCAGTTGTCTTCGACCTCTTGATCAAACCCATTGAAATTCTGAATGTTCATGATAATCAGCAAAAATGATCGTTGATCGTCCGCCGTTTCCTTCAGTACGTTCATATACCCCTCGTAGTTTAGCAATCCGGTGAGCGGATCATGGAGGGTTAGAAAATGATTTTTCTCCCGAAGTTTGCGCTTCTCTGCTTCGCTGTTAATCAAGGTATGATACAAAAAGATAATGACAATGGCAGTTAACATGTCAAACATGGACACCAGCAAATTATATGTATCTATCGTTACATACGAAAGCCTAATCACGGTATATTCAAACACAAGCAACATCGAAATGGGTAACATCTGCGTGACACGCTGTTTATCCTTAATCAGCGACATGATGAGCAGGTAATATAACATATTGCACCAGTTAAGTTCACTGAAATAATGGAATATGCCAAGAAAAATCCAATGGGTGTTGCGCAGTACAGGATACTGTTTTTCCCCGTATATACTTGCTACAAATAACACACCAGCACATATCATTAACGTGAGATGGGGAGTAAGCCCTAGAAAATAAGAGGACAGGATAACAAGCAGACATCCGAGCGGGAAAACAACCATTTTCATCGTGTAACTCAGCAAACAGCCTCGCCCCCTTTGACAATACTCACATCTAAGATCCTATTCACATGTATTATATCGATAATGATTAGCTGATGTTGTCGATTATTGGAGGTTCGTCAAATTCACATGAATGTATAAATTTATAATTAAAATAGGACAAACGGTTTATAGGAAAGTGCATATTATGAAATAATGATCCAATCACAATGGTCATTACTGTGTTACAATACATTTAATGGGTTTATTTAGGATGTCACCTTGGACATGGAGGGATTAACATGATACAACAAAGAAAACCTTTGGGCATCGGGACACTTTCTTTGCTGGTACTTATTCTGGGATTTGCTTTTAATTATGGTTGGGGAGCAGAGAATTTCAGGTTTGGTTATTATCTGTTTGAGCTACTGAAATTGCCGATTTTTAGTAACGGTGACCAGGGACTCCACCTTCCCTTTGTGGCGACGGCAATCTTCTGGATACCTGCTGTAATTATCGCTAGCAAGTATCGGTCTCACTATGGTACAAGGGTGGCCTTTAACGTAGCTGGATTTATGCTGCTCCTCTGCATCGTTGGTCCTGTGGTTGATATTGTGGACAGGTTTGTAAATTCATAAAATAAAGAAGCCAGCACTCTTGTCATTCCAGAGTGCTGGCTTCTTTATTTTACCTTTCTAAATAAGCTGAATTTGAGTTTATACCATAACGGAGAGTGCAGAACCAATCTGAAGAAGCAGTAGCGTTCTCCTTTATCACCGGATTTTTTCCAACCTTATAGGGAATCAAGAAAATCTGGGGATAAGAGAGATCGAAAGATGGTACTGCAATCGGAGTGACAGGTGTAACCTTTCAAAATCAACTTATATACCTTCTATTTTTTCGCCATATACTTGCGGATATCAAATGCCACCGCAGCCACAATAATCAACCCTTTAATAATTAGCTGCCAGTAAGGACTTACACCGATAAAGGTCAGTCCATAGTTGATGACTCCAAAGATCAGCACCCCTGCCATAACACCGGGAACCGTACCAATTCCACCCGCTGTGGAGACGCCCCCCACGACACAGGCCGCAATAGCATCCAACTCATACATGTTACCGTAATTGTTCGTTGCTCCGCCCGTACGTGCGGCTTCCAGCACACCGCCCAGTCCATACAGGGCACCTGCAATGGCATACAACGCAATCAGGTTGCGTGCCACATGAATGCCGGACACATGCGCAGCCTGAATGTTACCACCGATGGCATACATATTCTTCCCAAGGCGGGTCTTGTTGAAGACGACCCAGCAGATCAATGCCACCCCAATAGCAATCAATACAATATACGGAATGGAATAACCACCGCCAAGATCAATGTAACCGGAACCAATAACGGTAAAATCGGGTCTCAGTCCACCAATGGGTTGTGACTGATTGGGCTCTGTATCAAAATAAATCGAGTTCAAACCATATACCGCAACCATCGTACCCAGTGTCGCGATAAAGGGCGGAACATGTAATTTGGCTACAATAATGCCGTTGACGAGTCCCACTGCCAGGCCTGCGATGATCCCGATAGCGATTGGCAATCCTACCCAATACTGTGGCAGATCAGGAAAGAATCGATTGGCATATTCGTCGATTTGCAGCATGGATGCGGATACAACAGCCGTTAGCCCAACGACCCGTCCTGCCGACAAATCGACCCCGCCCGTTACCAGGATAAACGCCGCCCCCAGCGCAATGATAGCCCGTGTGGAGGACTGTTGTAATATATCCCGAAGTGTAGAGAAAGCAAGAAAGTGCGGATCGGCAATGGCAATGCCAATGACGAGCAGGATCAGCACAATAAAGATCGCGCGCTGCGCCACATACTGCTTCACCTGATTGATAACCTGTGTATTCATATGTTCCCTCCTGACTAAGCCATCCGCTGCTGTGCGGCCAGCCTCATGATATCCTGCTCTGTTGCCTCGGCACCGTCCACGATTCCGGTGAGCCGCCCTTCGCTCATGACCATAATTCGATCCGACATGCCCAGCAGTTCGGGCATCTCCGAGCTGATCATAATAATGCTTTTGCCCTGGCGGGCCAGTTCCGTAATAATGGTGTAGATTTCAAATTTGGCACCCACATCAATCCCACGTGTCGGTTCATCGAGCAGTAGAATTTCAGGGTCAGTCAACAACCATCTGGCCAGAAGTACCTTCTGTTGATTACCACCAGAAAGGTTTCGAATCAGCGTGTTAACTGAAGGCGTTTTAGTTCTAAACTTCTGAGTTTGCTCGCGTGCCTCATCTCGGCCTTTCTTCTCATCCAGCAGACCAATCCGATTCCGGTAACGTCCGAGACTCGCAATAATCGTATTTTCATACACAGACAACACTGGAAAAATTCCTGTGACTCTTCGCTCCTCGGTAAGCAGGGCAATGTTATGACGCTTTGCTGCGGCAGGTGACTTGATCTTCACCTTGCGTCCATGAATGGAGATCGTCCCTGAAGCAAGTCCGCGCAAGCCGAACAATGACTCGATCAATTCCGTCCGCTGTGCCCCAACAAGGCCGCCGATGCCAAGCACTTCGCCTTTCCTCAATTCAAACGTCACATCACGGAACGAATTCGGCTGGCTTGAGGTTAAGCCTTCTGCCTTCAAAATCACTTCTCCAGGTACGTTCGTCCGTTCCGGGAACCGTTCATCCAGATCACGTCCAACCATGCGGGTAATGATCAGATCGGTCGTTAAATCGGCAGCATCCCAGGTACCGACCACAAAACCATCCCGCATAATCGTGACCTCATCCGAGATCGTCAGAATTTCCTCCATCTTGTGCGAAATGTAGATAATAGACACCCCGCGACTGCGCAGCTGATTAATAATGGCGAAGAGCTGGTCCACTTCCTTGCCCGTGAGCGAGGATGTTGGCTCATCCATCACGATGACTTTAGATTGAAAAGAGACCGCTTTGGCGATTTCCATCGACTGTATTTTGGAAACGGATAAAGTCCCCGCCTGAGCCTTCGGATCAATGTCCAGATTCAAGTCCTTGAACAGAGCCAGTGTATCGGCATACATTCGTTTCTCATCCACCAACAACCCCCTCATTGGAAAGCGTCCCAGCCAGATGTTTTCCATCACCGGACGATGTGGCACCGGGTTCAGCTCCTGATGAATCATCGATATGCCATGCTGAAGCGCCGCTTTCGAACTCGGAATGTCCACCTCATTGCCGTCCATCCGAATCGTCCCTTCATCCGGGCGGTACATACCGAATAGGCATTTCATCAGCGTGGATTTGCCCGCTCCGTTCTCTCCCATCAGCGCATGAACCGTACCCGGCTTTACCTTCAATGTGACCTGACTTAGTGCCTGCACACCCGGAAATGCTTTGGATATTCCGTCCATCTCCAGCAGGTAAGGTGATTCCATCTTTCATCCTCCCCTTCCTTAAACCCGGCAAAAAAAGGACGCCATCTCATGACGGACGTCCCTGTTTGCTGCTGTTATTGGGCGTCGGCAATGTTGTCTTTCGTAATTTTTTTGTAGGCAATCCAAACATATTTGCCGTCCGTAATGTCATAACCCGTATTTTCCTTCGTTGGTGTCTCACCTTTCGCGAGTACGGAAGCGAGTGCAACCGTTGCTGCGCCTTGGTTCTTGGCATCATTCAACACCGTGCCCAGCATCGTACCGTCCTGTAGGGCCTGAATGGCCGGAGCAGTTGCATCCACGCCCACAACAGGCATCGTTTTGCCGTCTTTGAAGTATCCGGCTGCTTTCAACGCTTCAATGGCTCCAAGTGCCATGTCATCATTGTTAGCCAATACTGCTTCAATTTTGTCTCCGTGGGAGGCAAGGAACGCCTGCATTTTCTCCTGGCCTTTGACCCGATCCCACATCGCCGTGTCTTCCGCCAGCGCTTCCACTTCAATTCCGGCATCCTGAATTGCCTGTACAGAATATTTAGTCCGCAGCTCAGCATCCTGGTGGCCAGGCTCGCCTTTCAGCATGACGTATTGCAGTTTGCCGTCCCCGTTTTTATCTGCTTCCGGGTGGGCCTTCCAGTAGTCCACAATGAGCTGACCGGAGATCGTGCCGGACTCTTCCGCCTTGGCTCCAACGTAATACACTTTATCCCACTTGTTCATGTCTTCGGCAACCGGCTCACGGTTCAGAAAGACAACTGGAATGCTGGCCGCTTTGGCTTTGTCAATAATGACTCCTGCTGCAGTCCGGTCAACCGGATTCACGGCCATTGCGTTGTATTTCTTGGATACAAACAGATCGACTTTCTCATTCTGGGTTGGCTGTGCGTTCTGGCTATCCACGATATCGAGTGTGGCTTTGCCTTCCGCTGCTGCGGTCATTGCATTCCGTACACCCGTCATGAACGTGTCATCGAACTTATAGATCGCCACGCCAATCTTCGGCGTTTCCGTTCCTGCGGCCGTCTGACCTCCTGTATCTGTTCCTGTACTTCCACCTGCGTTGTCTCCGCCACTGCTGCACCCCGCCGCCGCAACCATACACGCTGTAAGCAACAATGTCATCCACGTTTTCTTCATATCCTAATGACCTCCCCCAAGTTCATTCGGCTTTACCGATGTCTTTATTATGAAAGGGTTTACAATAAATTCGAATACAATATCTTCCTCTGTTTTATCGAAATCTTCCTCAATTGAACCTTTACTGTACAAAAGGAAACAACAGCTTCTGATTATCCATCCAGAACATATTGTCCGTACTGACCAGCTTCGTTTCCAGTGTTACCCTGGCTTGCACCTGTTGATCGTTCAACCGTGCAACGGCCTGATTGACACCAAGATAACCCGCGCTGAATCCGTTTTGCACAATCAAGTGCTGAATTCTGCCTTCCTGTAACTGCTCTAACTGCTGCTGTTCACTGCCAAATCCCACAATCTTCACCTTGTTCCCATTGTTCTCGGACGTACGTCGATTGAGTTCATCCGCTGCCCCCAGAGAAGCAGGTTCCTGAAGGGCAATCAATCCATCCAGCTGCTGCTGGTCAAGCAGTTGCTTCGACGCTTGCCAGCAGGCATCCCGGGTGCTGCATACGGATTGGGCCTGCACATGAATGTCCGGGTATTGAGCCAGTGACTCCTCTACCCCTAGCTCCCGGTTCATCAGAACAGGATTTTCAGGATCAGGGCCAAGCAAGGCTATACGTCCTCGTCCTCCCAGAAGCACAGCCATGGCCTGACCCGCCTGCCGTCCAGCCTCAACATTATCTATCGAGATAACACTTGTTATGCCTTTTACGGGAAACTCGTCATTCAACAAAATGACGGGAGTAATCACTCCGTTGGCATCTTTAGTCTGTGCCCTCTGAATGGTGTCGCTGAGTGTCTTCTCACTCAAGGGATCGATCAACAGGGCCGATGCTCCCTGCTCCAGTGCCAGTGATACCGCATCCACCTGGGCTTGTTCACGCTCGCTCAGTGGATAAGTCCCATTTTGCAAATGCTCTTGCTTGACCTTTCCCTGTCCTGCTGTGAAGTCAGGGTTGGATGGCGCGTAAGTTAACCCCTCCGAGGGAAAAGCCTCCACCGTAATAAGCTCCGCTCCCGCTTCTTTGGCAGCCGCTTCGGCCCCAAGACGTATCGCTTCTGCGAGTTCTCCGGTTCCCGCTGGCGTAATCAGTGCAATACGCGGCGGCGATCCCGCCGGATCAGCATTCGACATACCGCACGCTACACATAACAACAGGCAACAAATAGCTACTGTCATGGCCATATAACGAAGGAGAAGAACTCTCATCCGTATGACTTCCACGCGAGGGCAGATGTTTATTTTCATAACAGGATGCCCCATCCAGTTCGTTCTATTGATCTTATTAGCTTTCATGAGCATCGTCCTCCTCTCGTTCCGATTGGATCGGAATCCGAATCCAGACGGTTGTGCCTTCTTCCAGCTCACTCTCGAATTTAAGACCGTAAGCTTCACCATAATAAAGCTGAATCCGATCATGCACATTGCGTACAGCTACACCTGATCCTGCACCACTTTTCACGATAGGACTATCCATTAGAAGTTTCGACATCTGCTCTTCTGTCATGCCGACCCCATTATCCGTAACACGAAATACCAGCTTGTCGTCCTCCCGGTACACACGAATCTCAATACATCCCTCGTCCATATGATATTCAATGCCATGCACGATCGCATTTTCAATGAGTGGCTGAAGCAGCAGCTTAAGTGTCAGGTTGTCCAGCGTATCTTCATCCGCCTTCATGCTAAAATTGAATTTGCGCTTGAACCGCATTTGCTGAATCGTCAGGTAATGGTGGGCGTGCTCCAGTTCTTCCCTGACCGTAATAATCGTTTTGCCTTGACTGAGACTGATGCGAAACAATCGGGATAACGAAGTGATCATCGTAATGACTTCCTCATTCCGGCTCATGCCCACCATACGCACGACTGAATTCAACGTGTTGTATAGGAAATGTGGATTGATCTGAGCCTGCAAAGCTTCCAGTTCGAGCCGACGCTTCTGTTCCTGTTCATGAATGATTTCATTCATCAAGGTCCGGATTTTATAGACCATCAGGTTAAAACGACGGGATAAACGTTCCACTTCCAGTGGCCCTTCGATAGGAAGCTCCACGTTAAAATCCCCTCGCTCCACGGCCTTCATCTTTCGTTCCATCCGCCGGATCGGACGTGTCAGACTGGAAGAGAGGAATAGCGAGACAAGGATGACCAGTACCAGCACAACCAGCAGTACTCGAATCAAATATCCATTGACCTCCTGGCGGGATGTCATGATCTCATCCAAATAGGCCACACCTACGATTTTCCATCCGATATTGGCGACAGACTTGACCGCATTCAACCTTTTCTGCCCATCCGCCTCATCTTCATAGCTGCCGGTTGCAACCAGTGCCTGTTCAATATTTTCACTTTTGAGCCCCATGTACATTAATTGCTGCTGCGGATGGTAGACGATATTGCCCGCACTTTCGTCGATAATGTAGACGTATCCCCGCTGCCCCAGACTGACCCGGCGGCTCAGTTCGTCCATTTGTTTGAAGTTGATATCCACCAGCAGAATGACCTGCCGATCCTGACCATTTTGGCGTACAGTAATGCCTTTGCTCATGGAAACGACCCATTTGTATGGGCCTGTGTACATGTTCTGAATATGAGGCAGCGAGAAACTAAGGTGATCCGGCACTCGGAGTGCAGATTGAAACCACCCTTGCTGTGTTACATGGGCACTCGGTTTTAATTCAGCTGAAGGTCTATTCTTGAGCAGATGCCCTGTTGAATCCAACAAAGTAATGGAGATGATATCTTCGCGGCTGCTGAGCAACGTGTCGAGCTGTTTATCTACCTGATCCCCTTCCCACGTACCGTCCCGCAGCATATGTTCTTCGATGGCTCGATACAGATGCGACATGCTGCGAACATAATCCTCCAGATTGTAACTGACCTGATCCACGATCTGTCTCGTCGTCAGCTCCGCACTTCGCTCCGCGGCCTGCGTGAATTTGTCATGCAGCAGCATCGCCATGATGGTCAGCACCAATACAATGAAGACAGAGAAGGACCATGTAATAATAAAGCGGATACTGCTGACTCTTGATGAACGCAGCCTGGACCGAAGCTTGAGCCAAAGGGATCTTATCCATCCGGCAAACGTTCTCATTGACTTGTGCCTTCACTAGCTGTTAGTGCAGTCTGTTTGCGATATTCTTTGGGCGAGACGCCGATATGTTTTTTGAAGCAAAAACTGAAATAATTCGGTTCCGCGAAGCCTACCTGACCAGCAATCTCAAACGACTTCATCTCCGTGGATCGAAGCAACTCCTTGGCCGCCTCCATCCGGATCTGCATCAGATATTGCAGAAAGGTAAGCTGTACTTCTTTTTTGAAAATGCCACAAAAATAACCCGAGCTGATATGCAGATGCCCACATACTTTCTGAATGGACAGATCCGGATCGGCGTAGTGTTCTTTGGTAAACGACAATGCCTGTTCCACAATATCCTTGTATACATGCTGCCTTCCGCTGGCAATGCGATGTTGCACGAGCAGACAAACCTCGCGCACCTTACCTTGTGCCTCAGACAACCCAGGCAAACGGAACAAATCGGTATACAACTGGAACCCTGCCCCAAAAATGTCCTCCATGGCCTCACCCGATGCCTGAGCTGCCTTCCAAACGTTTGTTAAAACTTCAATCAGATACAGTTGAATGTCACTTCGCCCATGCTCAACCGTAATTTCCCGGAAAATGATCTCTAGCGCGTCCTCCAGCTCCGCCTGCGTACCCGCTTTCAGACAACGTGTCAGCGTTTGCTGTTTCAACTCGTCAAAACGTAATTTGCCCGCCGTCTGCCGCTCCACATCTGCAATATAGATAAGTGGATCAGTCCCCGGTACAAGCCGATAATCCAGTGCCAGTAGTGCATCCTCATAGGCATGCTTCACACCTGCCAGTGTATTCACGATCGAGCCCGATCCAACAGTGGCAGGGATACGCAGATAGTGATTGATGCTGCGCATTACATTTTCCAGCGCCTGCTGCTGTCGTTTCTCTCCATCTTCTCCACCCCACCGATCTACATAGAGCAGCACAATCGTCTCCTGATGCATAAAAGCATGTCCTGCCCCATGTTCCGTCCATACCTCTGCGGCAATGTTTAGCGCAGCAAACTGCTTTAGCTCCGTATCCGCGGATTGTTCTCCGTCCATATGCAGAGTTAATACGGATACACCATAACGTTCACCGTGCAGATCCAGTCCACATTGCTTTGCTTTGCCATGGATATATTCCGGCGATTTTTGCCGATGCAGCAAAGTGGCCATCAGGTCCGCCTGTAACAAGGGCAGGCTTGTATAATAATGGTCGCGCAGCTGCTGTACATCCTCTCGTTCGGCCACTTCAGCCGCCATCTGCGCACGCAATCTTGTAAGCAGTTCTGTCAGATGTCCCGCCGAGAAAGGCTTCAATAAATATTCATCCACACTCAGCGAGACTGCTTGCCGGGCGTAGTCGAATTCATCATATCCGGTCAAAATCACCACTTTCACAAGCGGATTGCGTTCCCGCAACCTTTTGGCAAGTTCAAGTCCATCCATAAATGGCATGCTGATATCCGTTACCACAATATCCGGCTCCACTCGTTCTGCCATCTCCAGTGCTTCACGTCCATTCTCCGCCAGACCAACTATGCGCAGATCGAGTGCTTCCCAATCTACCTCTACGACCAACCCTTCGCGTACATCCTCTTCATCATCCACCAGCAATACCCGGTACACGTCAGATTCCTCCTTTATTTAAGGGGCCATAAGCCCAAGCAATAATGTATATGTCGATATGATCCAAGGTTGCCATCATAATATACAATATAAATTTAATTATGTAATCGCTTACTTTTAAGATGATAAGATTGATATAATGTGTTCTCACAAACAAACATATGGTAAATTATTGAAAGTGGTTAACTATGAAATAGGATAGGAGTCTATTAACTGATGAATTACTTGAAATCCGGAATGATAACGACCGGTATTGCCGCAATATTAATTTGCAGTGGTGCAATCACGGAGGCGATTCGAACCGATCGATCTGAAGCATCCACCGAGTCTTCACGCTGGGAGAACCAGCCTCAAGAACTTCAGGAGAAGTTAACAAAATCATGGAGCAGAGGAATAGACGCAATACGTAACACTTTGAATGGGAATAGTGAGAAGGAGAATATAACTGAGTGGAAACTGTTTTACAGCTTGGAGGATTCATTAAACACCATTCCCCATCAAGAGCACTCTTCCTTCATCACTGCCTTTTATAGTAACGAACGAAGAACCATGCTGGAAACCGGGGATATCATGCCTGCCTTGCTTTTACATCCTGATCATACAAAGGCAATACTTTATTGGGAAAAGCATGATGGAAACTATGCCATTATTACATTAGAATCGCAAATCAATGCAAACAACAAACCTGAATGGGATGTAAGTCATTCTTGGATAACCAAACAGCCCTCATCCACTTAAAGTGGGTCAGGGCATTGATCTTATATCCATTCGTAATCCCTTATAAAGAGTTCTGCATATACTTTAATCCGGTTCCGTTTCTCCATCCTCTTCTGCTGATAAAGATAGATTGGCATTTAAACCCTTCACATAAATCATCGTGGTATCCGGATTGATATGTCCCATCATTTCTGCCAATTGATGTAGTGGTGTATGCTCGGCCATAGCGTATCCGAACCGATGACGCAGATCATGGGAACTTAGCCCTTCCAGACCGGCTGTAGTCATCACCTTTTTGATCAAATGGCGCAGCGCCCTCTCTGTTAAGCGATTACTGGTTTTCTCGGAAGGAAACAGGTAAGGACTATCCGTTGCGAGGCCAGTCATGTATATCTTCAACAAAGCAATACATGTCATGTTCAGCGGAATTTTCCGTTGACCGTTTCGTTTATCGGCCCGCACGGTAAGTTGCCCGCTTCGTTTGCCCAATTCAATATCATCGGGAGCGAGATTGCATATCTCCATCGTTCGCATACCGGTATGATACATGAGCGTAAGGATGGTCTGATCCCGAAGCGAGTTGCCGTCCTCGACCGCAGATATGAATGATCGTTCTTCCTCGGTTGTCATTCGGCGGGGGCTAACCTTGTCTTCCTGAATGAATTTCAAAGGTTTGGAAGGATCACTGTTGATCCTGGATTCCGATGCAGTCCACTTGAAAAAACGCTTCAATGTAATCAGTCTGCGATTAATGGTAGACGGCTTCAATTGCATTACCTTTTGTGAATCTTCCCGGTAACGGACCAAAGTCGATGTATGCACTTCTTCGATATGAAATGAAATCTCTTCACCCCGAGAATCATTCCCTTTATACCATTCGGTAAAATGCTTCAAATCACTCGCATATTCCTTCAAGGTTTTGGGAGTCAATTCTCCCTGGATCGTAAGCATATGTATGAATTCCTGAACAACCATTTCCCCTTGTACCGAAGTACCAGATACCTTATCCATTAGAAAAAACCTCCAAATCTTGACTTATATTAGCGGACATGGTATTATCATATTAATCGATACATTAGCGGACATCAAGTCTGTGGGTTGAATATACCTGATTAGCGTTGATTTCTAAAATTAGCCTTTTCAAAATGGTCGTTTAAAAACTTATTTTTTGGAGGAACTACATGCAAACAGGTACAGTGAAATGGTTTAACGCGGACAAAGGATTTGGCTTTATCGAAACTGAAGAAGGAACAGACGTATTCGTTCATTTCAGTGCAATTCAAGGCGACGGTTTCAAAACATTGGATGAAGGACAACGCGTCCAATTCGAAGTAACTCAAGGTAACCGTGGTCCACAGGCTGAGAACGTTACTAAAGTTTAATTATATTAAAGCTGCCTTGTACAAGGCAGCTTTTTGTTTTATTTCATCCAATAACGAAAAGCGAGGTATGACAAATGGATAAAGAACAATTGATCACAGAAGTAGCCAAAAACGGCGGATTCTCCAAAAAGAACGCTGAAAAGGCCGTAACGGTTGTACTGGATTCGATTTTGGAAGCATTAAAAGAAGGCAAAGAGGTTCAACTGGTTGGATTCGGCAAATTCGAAGTGCGTAATCGTGAAGCACGTATGGGTAAAAGCCGTCGAACTGGTAAGGAAATTCAACTTCCAGCAGGTAAAGTTCCCGTATTCACTGCAGGATTAACCATGAAAGAAGCTTTAAACTAAACAGCAACAACAAGATTGGAAAAGAGGTTTTTATTCAAACACACAACGAACATTTTGATGTAAATGTCGTGTTTTCTACGGTTGATGATATCATTAACTTTTATTCCGGCAAGCAGACAAACCAGAATAACGCGGAAGATCACACCCATTCAACACCCCCATCAACAGAGTCTGCACAGACGCCACAACCACCCACTCGCTAAAACGAACCTTTCATCTTGGACAATAAGAAGCCCTGTTCCGCTCAAAACGGTCCAGGGCTTGATTTGTGTCAATCGAGCACCCAGGGAGAATGAATTTTGGGTACGTCATTAATTAATTGTTTGGTATAAGGATGCTCCGCATGGTGTATAACTTCCTCTGCTCTCCCTGCCTCCACCATTCGTCCATGCTCCATAATACAGATCGTGTCGCTCACATAATAAGCCAGACCCACGTCGTGCGTAATAAACACAATGGTCATGCGGTTCTCGTCGCGCAGCTTCAGCAGCATATCCAGAATCGTTGAACGCGAGCACGCGTCCACCATGGACGTCGGTTCATCGGCGATCAACACCTTAGGATGCAGCATGAAAATGCGGGCAATCATGAGCCGTTGCATCTGTCCACCGGACAGTTCAAACGGATATTTGTTGTATAACTCTTCGAACTTCAGGTTGACGAAGGAACAGGCTTCCTTCATTTTGGCATATTCCTCGTCCTTGTTCAGCTTCAATCCTTGAAGTTTGATACAGTCCACCAGCAGCTTTTCCACCCGGTGAAATACGTTGAACGAAGAGAACGGGTCCTGGAAAATGGCCTGGATATCCTTCCAATAGGCTTTACGCTCACGGTACCGCTTCAGTTGTCTGGGCTTGCCATCGTACTCGATCGCTCCACCCGTTTCCTTGAGCAAACCCATGATCATTTTCGCGAGTGTCGTCTTGCCACTGCCGCTCTCTCCGACAATGGAGATAATCTCCCCTTCATGAAAATCAAAGCTCACATCGTCCACCGCTGCCTTTTTGCGATTGCCTGTACCGTACACCTTGGTCAGATGGCGGCCGCTGATCAGCACCTTGCCTATCGCCATACTACCTCACTCCTTTCGGGGAGCCTTGATCCGAGCCCATTACGCCCAGAGAGAATCATTTCATTGGTCTGCAGTATCATCTGTGGCAGTTCGAACATCCTTGATTTCATCTTTATTTAAGCCGTTTCCCTTCTGGTTTTGTTCCTTCTCCTGAGATGCTTCGTTTATGCTCTCCTGCTCTAAGTGACCGTCCCGCTCCTTCTCCTGCTCCCTGATCTGCTCCAGCATCTCCGGTGTCAGAAGACAGCGATATATGCGCCCATCGACATGAATGTTCTCGATTTTGCCCTGGCGGCACTCGTCGGTCACCAGTGTACAGCGCTCTGCAAAGCGGCAGCCTTCCGGCACATTCTTCAGATTTGGTGGTGCACCAGGAATCGCAGCCAGTTTGTGCTCCTTCATGCCCTCTTCCGGTACAATGATGGAACCCATCAGCTTGCGAGTGTACGGATGCAGCGGATTGAAAATCATCTGCTCTGCCGTGCCTCGTTCCACAATCTCCCCGGCATACATCACCATAATTTCATCCGTGACATGGTACAGCAGCGGCAGCTCATGTGTGATGAACACCAGTGATTTGATTACCTTGCGTTTCAACAAATCCTTCAACAGACGAATGACTGCCTTCTGGGAGGTTACATCCAGTGCCGAAGTAGGTTCATCCGCAATAAGCACGTTGGGATTCAGAATCGTTGAGATAGCGATAACCGTTCGCTGCTTCATGCCGCCGGATAATTCATTTGGATACATATCCAGCACATCCGGCGACAGATTCAGTGATTGGAAGCGCTCCGTAGCCATCTTCCGTACATCCGACCGTTTCATCTCCGGACGATGCTCCTTCATGATATCTTCAATAAACCTGATAATACGCAGCGTTGGGTTCAGTGCATTCATGGCGGCCTGCGGAATATAAGCAATTTCTTTGCCCAGAATGCGCGAACGAAGCTGCTCTTTGTTCAGCTGCATAATATCGGTACCATTGATGCGGATCGAACCACTGCCATAATGAAGCGGCGGGAAATAAAAGCCCATCAGGCTGAGCGCCAGCGTCGATTTGCCACAGCCCGATTCACCTGCAATGCCCAGCGTCTGCCCCTCTTTCAGTCCGAACTCCACCCCGTCGACGGCAAAGACGTTCTCCTTGAGCCGGGTACGGTAATAGGTTTTCAGACCGCTGACCTGAAGTATAGGTTGGTTCATGGTCTTAGCTCCTTATTTTCGGATTGAAAATTTCGTCCATGCCCGTATTCATCAGATAAAGCGAGAAGGTAATGACGGCAATCGCCAGCGCTGCAGGGATGAAAGCCCACCACGCCCCTGCTACTGGCGCTTCAAACACGAGTGCCCAGTTCATCAGAATACCGAGCGAGATCGTATTGTACGGCCCCAGTCCCAGCATGGAGATGGATGCTTCGGACAGAATGCCCGATGCCGTCTGGAGCACAAAAGCCATCACCACATAAGACGCGATATACGGCAAAATCTCATGGATAATGATACGCGGCGTACTGTGTCCCGAAATTTTCGCAATATGAACATGATCCCGGCTGCGCAGAGAGGTCGTCTGGGCTCGCACAGCCCGGGCCGTCCAAGGCCAGCTGGTTATACCGATGATGATCGCCGTCACCAGGGAACTGCGTGAATCAATGCTGACGGAGATCAAGATCAGAATAATAAAAGAAGGAATAACAATGAAAATGTTGGTGATCGCCGTCAGAAAGTTATCCAGCATTCCCCCGATATATCCCGACACCAGGCCCATAACCAGACCGATAACGGTTGCAAACACACCTGCAATCAGCCCCACACGTACGGATGTCTGGATGCCATACATCAATTCAAGGAAGATGTCCCGTCCAAAATTATCCGATCCTAATAGCAAACCATCGCCAGGTGGCTGGAACGCCATCGCAATCATCTCGAGTGGATCACTGCGATTAATGAGTGGATAGATCGTAACCAAGAGCAGCATGCCGACAAAAGTCACCGCACCGATCATGAATTTGGGTGACTTCAGCAAAATAGAGATCGAATGCTTCATATCACTGTTCCTCCATTTGAGCGGCCTTGATGCGCGGGTCAATGAAACCGTAGATGACATCAATAGTGAAATTCGCAAGCAATACAGCAATGGCAATCAGCAGCGTACACCCCGAGATTAATGGGTAATCCAGTTGCCTTATGGCCGTGAACAACCATGTGCCGATGCCCGGATAACTGAAGACAATCTCACAGATGAGTGATCCGCCGACCATCGTACCGATGGAGAGCGCAAGTCCCGTAATTTGCGGCAGCATGGCGTTGCGGAACACATAACGCGCAATTCGGCCGTCGCGAATACCCAGCAGTTTGCTGTATAACACATAGTCTGAATTCAGCTCATAGATGGACATCTCCCGCATGCCAATGGCCTGACCACCAATGGTCACAAGCACGATGGAGAGGAACGGCAAGGTATGGTGGCGAACCACGGACATGATAAAGTCGAAGCTCAGCTGCGGCACCATCTGGAAGTCATATCCGCCTGATAAAGGGAACCATTTCAGTGATAACGCAAAGACATACAGCATAATAATAGCCAGAGTAAAAAAAGGAATGGAATTGATAAACAATGCTACCGGAAACAGCACTTTATCAAAAACACCCTTCCGGTACGCTGCAATCGCACCGAGCAAATTGCCAATGATCCAGCCGACCAGGATGGCCGGAAGTTGAAGCCCCACCGTCCAAGGGACGGCGGAGGCCAGAATGTCCGTCACAGGCTTCGGATACAGTCCAAAGGACGTGCCCAGATTGCCAGTGAACAGATTTTTCAAATAGATGCCGAATTGGGTCCATAGTGGCTGATCAATGCCGAATTCAACCGTAAATGTCTCATACACCCGCTTGATGGAATCCGAGTCGGTCATCCCTGACGTCATTTTGGAAGCGATCATGCTCACCGGGTTACCTTCAATCAGTCTTGGCAAAATAAAATTCAGTCCGATGGCGATGACCAGGGTCAGGCCGTACCAGAATACTTTTTTGGCGACATATCTGGAATAGGCATTCATAAGATTTAGCACCCCCGAGTTTAGCGGATAAGGGCCTTATGTCTGAAGTGACGGTTCACTTCATCGTGTCCTGATTCAATATGAGTTCCTTAATTGTGGATCTGATACAATGCCTTAATACCCGCACCGTCCATCGAGATTTGCGGCGGAATGTTGGTTCCATCTCCTTCGGACGGGAAACCTTTCCAGACCGATTCGTTTACGGTGTCAAAGACCCATGGTCTGTACATCAGCGGAATGGAAGGGATATCTTTCAGCCAGATCGTATTCAGTTCGGTATACAGTGACTTCAGCTTCGCCTCGTCAGACACAGATGGAATCTCTTCAATAATGGCGTCTGCGCGGTCATTCTGGTAACGTCCCCAGTTCCAGAATGCCATCTCACCCATTGGGGCAACCCCTTTGGAGTACATGATCGTCATCGCACGGTTCCATGGTTGGCTTGGGCTGACTCCTCCTGCAGGTGTGTTCATGATGATATCGAATTTGCCGGTTTGCAGATCATTGGTCCATACCGGGGATTCCGGGAATTTGGTGCGAATTTCAATCCCTATGGCCTTGGCGCTCTGCGCTACGATCTCCAGGGCAGCGTTCCAGTCAGACCAGCCGTAAGGACATTCAACCTCGAAAGGTCCAAGGCGAGTGCCGTTAAGGACACGGATGCCGTCTTTGCCTTTGGTTGCTCCAATCTTGTCGAGCAGGGCGTTGGCTCCTTCAATATCCATCGTCCACTGCAATGACTTGATGGCATCTTGGTCAATATATTTGGACTCGGCGTCCGAGTTCAAGGTCAGGGAAGGCTGCATTGGTGCGGAATAACCGCTCATGGCCAGCTCCGAGATTTTTTCATAGTTGATACTCATGGCTATTGCACGGCGAACGTCAGCATTATCGAGTCCGGCTTTGGACAGATTGAAGAAAATACTTGGCATGGAACCGGGCAGATAATACGGCGCATCCTTCAGATACGTTTTGACAGCAGCCCCTCCTTCCCACATCTTCCACACTTGAGGGATAAACTGCTGGGAGACGTCCACTTGCCCACTCTTGAACGCCAGATCTCCTGCGGCATTATCCTTGTAGATTACATGGGTGATGTACTTCGGTGCAGGCAGCTTGCCGAACAATTTCTGTCCCCAGTAGTTGTCGTCACGTACAATCGTAATTTTCTGGTCGTTGTAAAAGTGAAGCTTATAGGCTCCGGTTCCCACCGGATTATCATTAACCTCTTTGCGAATCGCGGTCAGATCATTATTGTTCTTCTTCTCGATCTCTTCCCAGATATGCTTCGGCAGCATCGGGATCAGTTCAATGCTGTCCAGTACAGTCAGCTTGTTGGGGTTATCAGGATTCAGTTTAATTTCCACGGCCTGCGCTCCATCCGCTTTCACTTCACTGATGTAGGTCCAGAAGCTGCTCCAGTTGATATCGTATTTTTTGCCCAATTCATAGGTGTACACAACATCATCTGCTGTAAAAGCCGTTCCATCGCTCCACTTCGCATCCGCATTCAACTCAATGCGCAGCGTGGTTTCATCCGTCCATTCATACGAATTGCCCAAGAGAGGTTCAAGGCCACCGTCCAGCTGGTTCACCATAAACAGTGTCTCGTACACCAGTTCCCTGGAGTTGCCGTAATTCACTGGGAATGCGGGATTTCCGCTCAACAGATTGAAGTTGGTTGGTGGCCCCCATTGCAATCCATTGATATACAATGTCTCATTACGTGGAGTCTCCTTGTTGGTCTGTGGTGCAGGTTCGTTCTGGGTTGTCGTGGTCGGTGTATCCACCGTCCCTTGTGGTTCGCTTACTGATGGTGGCTGAACACTTTGGCATCCGGCAAACAATGTGACCGACATGAACAGAGCGACGAGCGGTGTGGCAGCTCTTTTAAATCGCATTCTGAACCCCTCCGTGAATTCATATTGATGTTATTGGAAGCGCTTACTTAAAGTTATTCTATGACTTATCTCACACCAAACATTCCATCTCTTTTCTCAATTTTGAGACATTGTTTATAGGGACATACCAAACATGTGATTATGGAAATATAAAATCCAAAATGAAAAAGCCGGCTCCGTAAGGAACCAGCGATAGCCTCGTTTTTTGCACATCAATTCACGTACACCAACCTACCTGCTCTTCAGAAGCTCACGTAATGTCTGCCGATCGTATGTAGAGACCAGTCGTTCCAAATGAGTGTCCAACCACGCCTCATCTTGATCCCACCATTTCAGTTCCAGCAATAAAGCAATGATCTCTTCGTCGAAGCGCTTTTTGATTGGCTTGGCCGGGTTGCCACCCACAATGGTGTAAGGCTCGATGTCCTTGGTGACTGTCGCATTGGAAGCGACGATGGCACCGTCTCCAATCGTGACACCCGGCATGATGGTTACATTTTGTCCAATCCAGACGTCATTGCCCAATACTGTGTCTCCCTTAAAAGGCAGCTGATCCAGCGTAGGGGTCACTCTCTCCCAACCACCACCAAAAATATTGAAGGGATAAGTCGTCATGCCCTCCATCCGATGATTGGCACCATTCATAATGAATGTCACACCTTCGGCAATTGCACAGAATTTACCGATCACCAGACGATCGCCCAGGAAATCATAATGATGCTGAATGCGGTCATAAAATTGCTCGGGTGGACGACTGTTGTCACTATAATACGTATAATCACCGATCAACACATTAGAGCGCGGCGGCAAATTCTGAATGTAACAAACGGTACGAATATTATCATTAGGGAAGAGTTTCGTTTTATCGGGAGCCATATGTGTTCCCTCCTTTTCCTCATTGTACCAAAAAGGGATTCGATCTGACCATCGAATCCCTTTTCTCATTCTCAATAGAACAACGTTACTCTACCGGAGAAATTTCTTATTTAGATGTAAGTGTTACTTGTGCAGCCGTTTGATCCCAATCTACGGTCAGTCCCAGTCCTTCAGAGATGAAGCGTACCGGCACAAGGGTGCGACTGTTTTTGATAATCGCTGGTGCATCAATTTCGAGCGTTTCACCATTCACCGTTGCCGTGCTGCTTCCGATCTGGAGCACAAGCGTCTGCTCATTCAGAACAGCTGTTACAGTTTTCGCTGTTTTGTCCCACGTTACTTCTGCACCCAAAGCTTCAAGGATGGCGTTCACGGGTACCATAACCCGGCCACTTTGTTCTAGCGGATCCTGATCCGGGAACGTAATCGCTTTGCCATCAAGGGATACAGTAATTGCTTTGTCTGTTGTTCCTGTTCCGTTATCCGTTCCTGTATCGTCTGAAGTCTCTGGCAGAGGTGTTACTTCGCGTCCAAGCTGCTCTTGCAGATTGGCAAGTCGGTTCAGGGCAAACGTCGTCAGCGATCCAGCTGCCATGGAGCCCATGCCTCCACCTCCGCCAAAGTTACCGCCCGGACGTGTCTGAGTATTGCCTGTGCTGTCTGTTGTTCCTGTTCCCGTTGTGCCATCCGGCGGTGTTGTACCATCGGGAGGTGTCATGCCTTCAAAACCTTCCGGAGGCGTCATACCTTCCATGCCCTCTGGTGGTGTCATGCCTTCGAATCCTTCTGGTGGTGTACCACCCATGCCACCCATGCCACCTGTTGCATCAGCGTTGGCAGAGTATGCAATGTTGGATTCAAACTGCTCAGTTGTGTAGAATTTCGTTGGATCTGCTTCTACATATGGACGAATGATATCAGCCAGACCTGTGATACGGTCCTGAATGCCTTCCATATAATCCGTCAACTCATTGACGTAGCTCAAGTATTTTTCCTTATACTCAGGCACGGCCAGCAGGTTGTTGATCATCGGTACATTTTCCATGCTAATGCCCAGTACTGGCTCGTCCACAGATACATTCGTTGCGTTGGTGTTGGTCGTCGTTGATCCTGCTGTTCCACGTCCGCCTCCACCGGAGTATCCATTAAAGGACATGTTAAAGTCCCAAGGTACAACGGTGAATTTGCCATCTGCGTCGCCGTAGAGCATGTAGTTATGCCCTTTGTCGCCGCTATAGCTGTCATAGTTACCAAAGACCATGTTGCCCGCGATATATTTCAGTGCCGAATCCACGTCCAGCACACTCTCGATATCGCCTTTTTCACCCTCAGGCATGTCATTCAGCGTTTTGATGAAGTTTTTGAGTTTGGTTTTATTCTCGTCCGTACCCAAATCTTCTGTGATGGTGCTGTAGTCACTGCCTTCTGAATATTGCAGGTAACTCTTCTCATCCGTATCGTAGAGGACACCGTCCTCATAATCTTCACCATAATTGCGTTCCAGGTAGCTGTCATCTACTGCTTCGACCCCGGTATAGAAACCAACCAGTTCGCCGTTGATATACAGGTTAACGTAGTTCGTCATCGGTACATCCATTCCAATGCTGCGCAGCGCTTCATAATGAAGAACTTCACGCATGTACGATGGATCGGCGTAGTTGTTGTTCAGGACCATTTTATCCAGACCCAGAAGGGTTTGTGTTTTGTCGTATTTATCGAACTTCAGTCTGAAGCTGTAACGGTCCGAATCTTGCATCGAGGCTACGGATTTCAAAGTCAGATTACCCTTGGTGGAGAAACCAACGTTATCCAGCTTGTTACCGTCCACTTCCACACTTACCTTCTTATAATCCTTATCCAGCGGGCTTTCGAGCATGCTCTTCCAGTCTGCATCATCAATCGTAACATTCACATCAATGACGTTGTCCGTTTGGAACAACGATTCATAGGCTTGCGTGACGCCTGTGCTGGTGGTTGTATCCTCTGCGGCAAACGCAGCGTTCGGGCTTCCTACCAAAACAAAAGAAGATGATGTTACCATCGTCACGGACAAGGCCGTTACTGCAACTTTACGTAGTAAACTATTCAAATGATGAATCCTCCTTCTTGGTTTCTGTTAAGCAACTTAGGCTTATGAAACCATGGTAGAGGACAAACCTTTAATGAATCTTAAATCAATGATTCACAACAAAAAGTAGCCCATCAGGCTACATAAGTTGAACTATAAATGTTACACCTTATCACTCCGATTGCAGTACCATTTTCCGATCGCTCTTATCCCCAGATTTTCATCATTCCCTTTGTCCAAGGGAAAAATTTGGTGATAAAGGCGCACGCTACGCTTCTTCATATTGGTTCTGCACTCTCCGTTTAAGTGTAAAATTGAGCTTTAACTTATATAGTCGCCTGCTAGGCTACTTGTTCTGATCCTTTACTGCTCGGTAACGGTAACACCTGCTGCTTTGTAGTAGTCCTCATTCACGTTGTTTAGAATGTTGGCCTTTAGTAGAATGCCTACTCCGGCAAAGAGTCCGATTCCATTCGCGTTACCTTCGATTCGGTTATTTTCAATCAACACATTCTCGGGATTCCCTTCGCCAATATTGCCAGCCCCAGCATCGCCTTTGTCGCGTTCAAGCCGAACGCCCCAGTAACCGCTAGCGGTATTGTTACGGATCACATTGCCGCGTATTACTGTGCCCGGTCCGTTCAGCACTTTGATTCCTGCTGCATCGGCAATCGTGGTTGTATTCTCGATGAGATTATTCTCGATTAATGTATCCGGGGTGCCCATGGTTACCGAAATGCCGATTTGGCTGTTCGTGATCGTGTTGTCATGAATGTAGTTTCCTTTACCCGACTTGCTGTGGTTGCTGGGTGCTGAACCCCCTGTATTGCCAAGTCCGATCCCTGCGCCTGTCAGTACATCCGTAATGACATTGCCGGAGATTTCATTCAAATACTCCAGTTCACCATGAAGATCAATAGCATCCAGCTTTGTTCCGTTAAATGTATTGCCACGCAGCACATTGTTATGGGCGACAAACTGGATCAACGCTCCATGTCTGAGATAAGGTCCCTCAAACGTACTATCCTCCACCACATTCCATATCGTATCATTGTCAAAGCCAAGCCGATCGGTCTTGGCCGTTCCCTGAATGGAAATTCCGTAGCCTGAACCCCCAGGGCCCAGATCTGTTGCATTACGGAATGTTGCATGCTTCACAACGACATCTCGGCTGTGTTCGATGCGGATAGCCATTCGTTTGAATTTCTCCACAATTACGCTGTCGATCGTAATGTCATACGATGGTGCCTCACCATAGTTGGCGATGTGGATCATGCTATCTGGCCCCCCTGCGGAGGGATTGTTGGATTTGTGATCGGTCGTGTAGCTGCCAGACCAGGATGATGTTATGGTCATGTTGGATACAAGAATGCTGTGCTGAGCCGATGCTTTCAGGACGGCGCTGCCCATCACCTGATCAAGGGATGTCTTGAGCACGGTTCCTCCACTGCTCTCTCCTCTCAGGTTCACCCCGGATTTGAGCATCAGGTTAGTGGTTCCATCCGGCCCGGACAACAAATTGTACACTCCATTAGGCAAAAACACTTCATCACCAACGTTAGCCTCATCAATGGCGGCCTGTATTGCAGGTCGATCATCACTCGTATTATCAGCCAGATCTGCTCCGTAATTCCGTACATCAATCGTACGTCCAGTTACAGCATGAGGAGAATGGATAGTATGCGGTGTTCCATCTGTCTCCGTCAGACCTGGGGCGATAAAAGGCACCGTTCCCTCCGGTGGTTGAGGCTCAATGTATGGAATCAGGGCAACAGGCGTTCCTCCCCCTGCATAAGGGGCATACAGATGTACATCGGTCAGACTTGTATAAATACTGGAATCAGAATTGCCATGCCCGGTGATCCGTACATAACGTGCAGAAGTGTCCGGGATATCAAATGCCTGCATTTCTGTTGTATCCCCACTGCTTTCGCCATTGAATACCTGGGTCCAATGATTTCCGTCAACAGACGTTTCTACCTCAAAGAAGGTCTTCCTGACATCCCCTTTGTAAAAACCAATCCCAACATAGCCCACTTGCTGAGCCTGACCCAGATCAAACGTGATCCATTGCCCCTCTCCGGCAACAGACCAGCGTGTATAACTGTTATTGTCGATGGTATTGGTCGCCAGGTTGCCGTCGCTACCGCTTGCCGAGACGGAAGCAACAGGCAAGGACGATACCGGAACGGCAAGGGTGATCATATCAGTTGATAAAGCACTGCTGACGTTGCCGGCTTCATCAATCGCCCTCACTTGAAACGTGTACGATGTTCCGGCTGCAAGTCCGCTGTCATGAAATGACTGCTTACCTTGTTCTGCCAGCATAACTCCATCCCGATAAATCCGGTAGGCAGATACAGCCGTATCATCGCTGGCCGCTGGCCATCTCAGTTCCGCAAAATCCGTTCCCCAGTTGCGAATCTCAAGTATAGCTCCCTGTTCCCATTCTGGTGACTGCGTGTCACTGCCTTCTTCGATTAAAGCAATGACCGATAACTGTGGACGCGGATTGCTCGTTCCGTTGGCTTCCTTGGTGTATACGTTCACGGAAACACCTGTTGATCCCGCATCTGCGAGCAAAAATGCAACCTGCCCCGCATCTGGACGACTCTTCACATAATCGGTTACATCAACTTCATAGACGGCCGGGCTTCCATTACGATCTGCCGTGACCTGGAATTTGCCAAGCAGCGAACTTTCGCTGAGACTTTGGACCGGAGCATTCGACCAGGTTAACGATGATTCGCTCCAGTCTGTTTCATTCATACTGTAAAGAGACAACTCTGTATCGATATTCGATGTGCCTTTTTTGGCGGCAATCCGCAGTCGATACTGATCTCCTTCCGGCTCATTTCCGGACATATCAAATTTGAAGTACACATATTTCTTGGTCGACGAAGTGGAGGAGATGCTTAGTAATCCGGTGCTGGAGCCCGTGGCCTGATTGAAATTCAGATCAGGCTTGCTGCTGTCAATCGCCGCATCGTCGCTCGGCAGCTTACTGGCGATGACCTTCTCAATCAACGGTTTTTCTTCTTCCTCTTCTTCGGCTCCAGGCGAAGTGTGTTCGGGATTGCTTTTGAAAATAATGGACTCCGTAACGATCCGGTTCTTCACATGTTCATCAAGGAAGGCCCATGCCTCCGCATTAGCAACCTCGGAAGCTGTCCCTGTAAATCCATGCCCCTGACCGGGTACGACTTTCATATCCACAATCGGGACACCCGCAGATTGAAGCTGTCCCGCGAAAGTAACACTGTCGGTATAGGGAATGGTGGCATCAGCATCACCGTGCCGAATCCAAAACGGTGGATCATCCGGTGAAGCATACGTGCCCGGCATGGCAAGTCTGGCCTGCTCCGGAACATCGAACGCACGATGCCCGCCAAGCAGAGCCGTGACCGAGCTATAGTTATTGGCAAATGTCGTCGTAAAGTCAGCTGGTCCGTACCAGTCGGCAACGGCCTGCACTTTGTCGGAATACTCAGGCCATCCGCCAGAACCTTCAAGATCAGGTACACCTACCGTCACCCCTGTATCGAGCACTACGGTGTCACCAGCGACCATGTCTCCTGTTGTGCCGAGTAATGCAGCCAGATGGCCGCCCGCTGATGATCCCCAGACGCCGATACGACTCGGGTCCAGATTGTACTGGGCTGCATAGGCCCGCAAATATCGGATAGCGAGCTTTACATCCTGAATCTGGGCAGGGAAAGGCGCCTCAGGCGTCAGCCGGTAGTCCAGAGATACACCGATATAACCTCGTTTGAGTACATAATTGCATATGGAGTTCAATGCCTGCTTCCGGTCCCCGTGATTCCATCCACCTCCATGGATATAGACCATGACCGGCATCGGTTCAGCTGCCGCTGTCTCGGGAACAGCAATGGATGAATAGATTGCTCGCCCACCAGCCGTGCCAATCTCCACATCCTCGTATAAAGTCACTCCTTGTGGTGGCGTAAATTCAGTATTCTCCTCCCCAGGCGGCACTGGGGATGGGGCAGGCGTTATACCGGGAATAGCCTGACCGTAAATGGCAACATTGTCGATATACATGTTGGCCTGCATGACATCTCCTGTCCGAAATCGAATTTTCACTGTGCTGTTATTGTTCGCTTCCGAACCCAGCGTCCAGCTTTTTAGCGTATTTCCTTCCTTGTTCTTCACGTCAGGAGTGCCTGGGGGAAGTTCAAATGTCTCCAGCGTTGCCCAGGAAATGCCTCCGTCCTTCGACCATTCGATAATAATGCTTCCAATGATATAGGATGAGGCGCGTGTGTAGTAGCTCAACCGGATATTTCCGTATCCAGTCAGATCAAGTGGCAGCGCAAGTGCATCTGTTCCGTCAATCTTGATCATGTTGGGCAGCGAGGGGGCGGTTGTGGAAGACGATGTTTTGGCCTTACTTCCACCTCCTCCTTCCTGCAACCAGGGAGCTCTCAATGCAATTCCGCCTGTAGAGCCAAAATTGTCCGGATCATCAAAGTTTTCCGCGTAAATCTCCAGCTCTGGTCCCTCCGGATCTGGGATATTTTCTTCCTGCGTAGTATTTAAAATAGAATGAGGGACAGCGTCTTCCATCGCCCGGACTTCATGCACGGGAACGGTAATACCGCTAATGAGTATGACAGACATGGCAACAAGTACAACCCGCTTCTTCCACGTTTTGAACACGTCATTCACTTGTATCCCCTCCGTATTAAGCTGACTTGCCACTCCGATGACAGAACAACCTT